>JAFPXU010000044.1 GCA_017394605.1 Clostridia bacterium
AGGAAGGTGACGATCTTCAGCTTGTCGTCTTCCTGTTTCCCGGAGCGGGACAGAAACGAAAATCCTTTCCATCTTGCCTCCAGCTGATTGAGAAAGTCAGCAGCAAGGCAGCGCAGGTCTTCCGCGCCGGCGATCTCTTCCATGCAGGCGTCAGCGTTCCGCTGCCGGAAGGAATCCAGCATGTCACGGTAGAGGGTACTGATCTTGGGGTCATTCCATTTCTGTCCGTCCGAAACGGCATCCATTAATGCGCTCATGGCAATCCTCCGTCATAGCAATACGAAAGCGGTGTTCTTCTGATTCCACTTTATACGATGACAGCGTTTTGCACAAGGCAATGAAGGCCGATTGTCCGGTTTGTGTTCCGCTGCGAGGCGTTGCTACGTTTTGTCAAAGGAACCGTTACTATCCCGATTTCGGGACTTTTGCGTGCTGTATGGTTTGTAATATGGTGGCAACGGACTTATAATGATGTTGTAAAGGCTATTGATTTCAGGAGGCAGTCATGGATCACGTTCAGAACCAGAGGAAGATCAAACTGGTCAAGCTTTTGGAGATCCTCCGTCAGGAGACGGACGAGCAGCATCCCCTGACGACGAAGGAACTTTGCGATAAGCTGGCGGACATCGGAATCCCGTGCGACAGGAAGGTGCTGTACCAGGATATCGCCCTGCTCAACGAGGAAGGGTATGAGATCATGATCCTGCAGCAGGGCCACAACAAGGCCTATTACATCGCCGACCGCAGTTTCAGCGTTCCGGAACTGAAGATCCTGATCGACGCCGTCCAGGCTGCAAGCTTCATTACGGAATCCAAGACCGCCGATCTGATGGACAAGATCGCTTCGCTCGGCGGAAGCCACGAGGCGGAACTGCTGAAGAGCAGCCTAATCTGCTTCAATACCCGCAAGCACAGCAACGAGTCGATTTATTACAACGTGAACGCTCTGGAGGATGCGATCCGTAACAGGGTGAAGGCGTCCTTCTGCTATTTTGACCTGGCGGAAAAGGGGAAGCGCGTATTCCGCAAAAAGGGTGAGCGGTATAAAGTGGAACCGCTCGCGCTCATCTTCAATAATGACAACTACTACCTGGTCTGCTTTGACGACAAGAACGAGGACGGGAAGGCGACCTACCGCGTGGACCGGATGGACGGCGTGCAGGCGGAGGAGGAACCCATCTCCGGCAGGGCGGCGGAAGCACTCAGCACTTCCGATTTTGCCGCATATACGGAACAGGCCTTCGCAATGTTCGGCGGGCCCGCGCAGAAGGTCGTGCTGGAGTTTGACGAATCCCTGATCAATCCGGTCCTGGATCAGTTCGGGGAGGACGTCGCCGTGCGGAGGGTCCGGAAGGGCGTTCTGAAGGCCTCCGTCAGCGTGCAGGTATCCCCGACGTTCTTCGGCTGGCTTGCGCAGTTCCCAGGGAAAATGAAGATCCTGTCCCCGGATGAGCTGCAGAAGAAATATCTCGAACACCTTTCCGCCGCCGGCTGCTGCCCGGCAGATGACAGAGGAGGATCAGTATGAGGAACATCTGGACATTTCAGAAATACGACCCGGAGATCCCTTTTTCCGGCAGGGATCACGGAACGTGCATGTACTGCGGAGCGGAGGACAGGGATCTGATCATCCTGAACGATGACGAACGGATCTGTCTTGAGTGCCTCGACGCGAACTTCGCAAAATGCGACGGCTGCGGAGAATACTGGCCCGCAGATATGGTCAGCCAGTTCGGAAACGAGATGATCTGCGACTTCTGTCTGGAGGAAATGGAAGACGAAGAAGCAGAAGAGGAAGAGGAATTCTGGGACGAGTTTTAACGGAAGGCTGAGCGGTTGCCCGGAGGATCGGAGAAGAAACATGACGGAAGTAGTGGCCGCGCTGATCTGGCGCGGAGACCGGTTTTTGATTTGCCAGCGTCCGGCGGACAAGGCGCGGGCCCTGCTCTGGGAATACGTCGGGGGCAAGGTGGAACCGGGGGAAACGAAGGAAGAGGCGCTGATCCGGGAATGCAGGGAAGAACTGGGGATCACCCTGGCGGTGAAGGAGCCCTTTATGGACGTGACGCACGTGTATCCGGACATCACGATCCATATGACGCTATTCCACGCGGAGATCGCGGAAGGGGAGCCGAAGCTCCTCGAACACAACGATCTGAAATGGATCCGGCCGGACGAGATCCCGCTGTACGCGTTCTGCCCCGCGGACAAAGATATAAACGAGAGGATCCAGAAGAGCGGCCGCAAGGGAATCTTTATGCGTTCATAAGGAAAGCTGATAAAGAAATCTGCGTTATACCCAGAAGGCAAGGGGATTTATAGTAAAGGGGTGTCAGCATGGTAAAAGCCGCGAATCTTTATGCAAGGATAGAACCCGATGTAAAGGAACAGGCGGAAGCCATTCTTGGTGCGCTGGGCATTCCCCCTTCCAATGCCATCACAATGTTCTATAAGCAGATCATTCTTCATAACGGTCTTCCCTTTGAGGTCAGACTTCCGGAGCATCCTCTGAACGTTGCACAGCTGACGCATGAGCATCTTGATACCGAACTTGAAAAGGGATATGTTTCGATGAAGACGAAAGATACCGTTTCCATGAGCGACGCATTTGCGGGGATCCGAGAGAAGTACGGCGTATGAGCTATTGAAGTATCCGGTTGACCTGGGTGGCTGAACAGGATCTGTACGATATTCTCGCGTATATTGCGTTTGCTCTTCAGTTTCCGCAGAATGCCTCAGAGCAGCTTGGCAGGCTTGAATGCGGAATCTCTTCGCTTGAAAGTTTGCCGGGACGGTTCTGTGCTCATGAACGGGAACCGTGGAAGAGCCGGGGACTTCGCACGATGCTTGTGGATCAGTATCTTGTATTCTATATTCCGGATTTCGAAACGGAGAATGTGACGGTTCTTCGCATCATGTACAGCGGAAAAAACGTAGAAAGACAGCTTTGACGGATTACGAAAAGCTGGTTTTCTGTTATGAATAGCGCCCGCATCTGCGAGCGCTGTTTTCATGTCGGAATTGAAACGAACCAGATCTGCAGCAAACGACGCCGGGAATCAGAAACAGCCAGGCGTTTTCTGACGCTTTATAGATTTCTGGTGAATTCGCAGAAATCGGGCGTGTGACAGCGAATCAGTAAACAGATGAGAACTGTCAGAAGGAAGCAGCGGAACATCACGCTATCGACAGCTCAATGTCTATTAATGGGATTACCTCAGTTCCGGAAACAATGCGGAGATAGTCGCAGGCGGTCATGGTATCTTCCGTTCCGATGCTGACCGTGAATGCAGATGTAATTGTCAGGTTTTCCGTGGTCTTGTGTTCGCCGAGGCTCATCGATATCTCCTCGAAATCGGAGATCATGCCCCAAGCGGTGTTCATTGCGTTGGGCGTTCCCCTTTCGTCATAGGTCCCGATAATCAGGACAGGCATCGGGAAAAGAAACGGATCCGCGCCGGAATGCGTGATATTCATACTGCAATGCCGCCTGCTAATGGAACTGTATGACGTCAGCTTCTGCTGGACTGCCGGATGCAGAGTTTTGGCTGCAAAACGATTTCAGGATATGAATTGGACGGCTCGCTGCTGTTCCGGATGTAATTGAGCAGCATGGACGCGATTGCGGTTCCAAGCTGTTCGATCGGATGGTGCAGGGTCGTCAGTTCCGGCTCGGTATAGTCAGCGGTGGGCGAGTCCGTGAATCCGACAACGGAAAGCTTTTCCGGCACCGGAATGGAAAGATCCCGCGCGGCGCGGAGAATGCCGAGAGCCATTTCATTGCTGGAACAAAAGAACGCATCCGGTATCGTGGAAGAGGACAGGAGTTCGAGCCCCTTGTTGAATCCGCCCTGAACGGAGTTCTGGGTGTGGATGATCCACTGCTCGTCGAAGGGGATGTCTCTTTCAAAGAACGCGCGTTTCCATCCGGAACAAAAGCTTTCCACAAACTGGAAAGATGCTTTTTCGACCATCAGATAGATCTTCCTGCATCCGGTCGACAGGAGATAGTCCGTCATTCGGAAGGAACCGACGGAAAAGTCAACATAACAGCGCGGGAACTCGAGACCGAGGCCATTGTATTTTCGCGCGAGAACAACGGGAACACCTTTGCCGCTGAAGACTTCGATGTCCGAAGCATAATAGTCGCGGAGCGCATAGATGACGCCTGCGATTTTCTGTTTGCCTAGCGACTGGATCATCTTTTTCCGAATGGTCCCGTCATCCGGCAGGGGACACATCATGATGCTGTACTTCGTGTCCCGCAGAGCCATCAGGAAACCGGCGCTGATCCTATCATAGAAGAGGTAGTCGCTATCGTTAAACAGAAAGAGAAGAACCCCTCCTTCGGCATTACGCTTGCGTGGAGGCAGCGTATACCCGGTTTCCTCAAGGATCTGGTTGATTCTGACACGGGTGCTTTCCTGAACGGCTTCAGGATTGTTGATTGCGCGTGAAACAGTTGCTGTCGAAACGCAAGCGAGTTTTGCAATATCCCGAATGTTCATGGTTCATCCCCTTTTCGCAGTGAATCAAACATTATATATATACTATAGCATGTAATACTGGATGTAACAACGGTGGACAGCCTTCTGCTTTCCAAAATACAGCTTTTCTGTTACAGATGGATTTAATTGCTGTAGACAGGAAGAGGAGATCATAGAGAGCAGGATGCCGGAGGAAACGATGGCGTTGAGGAAAAACACCTCCGATTTACAGAAAGGATCCGTTGACAAACACTGTCCGGAATGAAATAATTACAATGTAACACATAAATGTTTCTCGCATTTGTTACATTAATGTGTTACAAAAATTATTACTACGGAAAGGATTGGTAAAAATGGAAAAAAACAAAGAGCCGGTAAAGAACACCGCAGAAACCAAGGTTGTGGACGAGGATTACCCAATCAACCACGTTCCGCTCAGCGCAAGGAAATCTTTTTTCTCTGTTGCAGCGGTTCTTCTGGGCATAACCTTCTTCGCACCGACAATGTCTACCGGCGCACAGATAGCGTCGGCGTTTAAGTTTTCCGACCTCATGTGGATTTTCCTGATCGGCAACCTGGTACTGGGCGTTTATGTTTCGCTGAACTGCGCCATCGGTGCCAAAACGGGACTTACCTCCGTCATGCTGTCCAGGTACACGTTCGGCATTGCGGGCGCGAAATGGGCGGACCTCTTGCTCGGCGGGACGCAGATCGGCTGGTTTGCGTATGTCAGCTCCTATACCGGAAACCTGTTCGCGACCGCGTTTAACGCACCGCATCTTGAAGTGTGGTTCACACTTGCGTGGGCGATCATTTTCGGCCTTACTGCCATCTGGGGATATAAGGCGATGGAGAAGGTCGCATACGTTGCAGTCCCCGCACTTCTGATCCTGGTCGTTTGCGTACCAATCCTGGCCGCCCGCGCCAATGGTGGGTTCCAGGCAATCGTAAACGCGATGCCCTCTACGGAAATGTCCGTAGCGACCGCCATGACCGCCATCGTCGGAACATTCGCATCCATGGGAACGCAGGCATGCAACTGGTCCCGTTTCTCCAAAACGGTCAAGGCTGCATTCTGGTCCGGATTTGTCGCCTTCATGATCGGGAACACGATCATGCTCCTTGCAGGTGCGATCGGCGGTCTTGCCTACGGTGAGTCGGACTTTATCGTCGTTATGCTGAACACCGGCCTGATTTTCTTCGCTCTGGTTGTTCTGACACTGAATATTTGGACAACCGCACATGCCGGCGCATATGCATGGGGCGTAGCCGGAGCTGAGATGTTCAATAAGCAGAACAAGACCCCGTTCCTGGTAGGCGGACTTGTTATTTCTGTCATCCTCGCGGTAACCGGGATCTATGCGCAGCTGATCGGATTTCTGGTCCTGCTCGGCGTCTTCATTCCCCCGCTCGGCGGCGCCATGCTTGGGGACTACTTCTTCGTCTATAAGCGCAAGATGCCTGTCCTTGAGGACATCACGTTCAAACCGATCCGCCTTGCGCCGGTTCTAGCCTATGTCGTCGGAACGATCGTCGCGTTCATTACGGATAAGGCCGGATTCGGTATTCCTCCGCTCTTCGGCATCATCGTTTCGATGGTCTGCGTGCCGCTGTTTGACAAGATCCTTGCCGCTTCGAAGGTCAATGACCGTCACGAAGTGAAAGAGGACGCAAAATACGTCTGAAAAGAGATAACACTATGAATATCGGTAATCTGTTTGCCCTGAACGGGGAAATCCGGACGCAGGCCCTCAGCGTTGTCTGTGTGCAGTTTGCTCCCATAGGAGCACAGACCGTAGAGGAGCTGAATGAGAATACCGAAACGGTGCTGAACTACCTTGACATGTCGGTCGGCGCGTTTCCGGGAGCGGATCTTGTCGTTTTTCCGGAGGCGTGTTTCCAGGGGTTCGCTCCGGTCAACTTTGAAGACGCAATCATGGAAGAAGACGGTCCGCAGATGCGGGCGGTTCAGGAACGCTGCCGCAAGCTGTCCGTATGGACCGTGGTCGACGCTCTGATCCGGGACGGAAAGGTGTATGCGAATACCGCCTACGTGATTAACGATGAAGGGGAGATCGTACACAAATACGTCAAGATGAACCCCTGGATCCCGTTTGAAAACTCGGTTCCCGGGAAGGAATGCACGGTTTGCGACGGTCCGAAAGGATCCCGCCTCGGCGTGATCATCTGCGCCGATGGAGATTATCCCGAGATCTGGCGTGAAGCTGCATACCGCGGTGCGAATATCATCATTCGCCCGACGCATTACATGGATCCGTGGCAGACCGCCTGGGAGCTGACAAACCGCGCCTCGGCATATTTCAATCAGGTGTATGTCGTCGGCGCGAACTGTTCCGGACTAGCCAGAAATGAGACCCGTTCCTGCTTCGGCAGAAGCATGATCGTAGGTCCGGACGGCAATATCATTACGGAGGCGTCCAACGGCTGTCCGGGACTTATCAAGGCGGATCTGTATCCGGGAATCATTGACCGGATGAGACAGCAGGCGGTCCACAGCAGTCCCATGTATTCATTCTGCCACCGCGGTGCCAGCAATCCTGACCGGAAAGGAAACGGGGACAGTACCATGTACACGGCATATACGGGGGAGGATGGGAAATGAAGATGACAAAAGAATCGTATCCCGCGCTGTTTCACTATATTCACAGGCAGATAGCGGACGTTGAGTTTCCCGCGACCAAGCAGGAGGTTCTTGACCGAATCGGGGACAGGAAAGTCTATGTCGACTGGGATGTCGAAGTTCCGCTCAGAAGCTTCATTGAGCCGATTCCCCAGCAGGAATTTTCCTGTGCTGCGGACTTTTACTGCATGATGATTGCTGCATTGTAGCAGAACGAAGCACATATCCGACAGAATCGGGCGGTCCGGAAGGACCGCCCTGTTCATTTGGAAGAAAAGAATCAAGAAGGACTATCACTGATTCGTTTCTCCGAACCATTCCATAAAGATTCCGTCCATAATTCCTAATATAATTTTAAGAAGGTTCAATGCCGTATCCGCTTTTCTCCTTCCTATGTTTTCTTTTGCAGGAAGATCTTGTGCCCTTTTACCGTTATTATATGCAGTTACCATCATTTTACGAGCTCTATTCTCTTTCAGGTTTGCCCTGCTTTTGGTGCGTTTCAAACCGTACTACACAGATGAGAATTGTCAGATGGAAGCAGTGGAACATCATGCTAATTTGAATACAAGAATACAATTGCGTTCCACCTTTTCTTTTGTGGATGTTTTCCCTTTCGGTTGGACACTTTCCCTTATTTTACATTATATTTTAAGGGAATCTATTGTTCGTTAAGGGAATCCTTATCAAATATTGAGACCGGACAATAAGCAATCAGTCATACCTGCAATCAAAAAAACCGCAGGGCGAACACCCCGCGTTATTCAGTGTTGTTTGGTGTTTTATGCTCGGTCCGGACTTTCCCTTATTCTTGTGAGATCTGGCGGGATGGTTCTTCCACTTCGCGGATTCTGCGGAAGTTATAGACGATCAATGTGCCGATCACCACGAAGAAGCCCACGATGCAGAGCGGGGACATTCTTTCCCTGAGGAAGATCAGCGTCCAGACGGGTGCCAGGACCGGTTCGAGCATGGTGACAAAGCTTGCCCGAAGAGAAGGGGTATGGCGAATCCCTCTTGAGAACAGGAACCAGGCGATCGTTCCCGAGATCAGGCAGAACGCGAGTACGCTGCCGATATCTTTTCCGGTGGAATGCCGGAATGCCGCATCTGTCCACAGAAAGGGGACAAGAGGCAGGTACAGCGAATTCCCAAGGATCAGGGACTCCATCGCGTCGGCGCCGCCCATGGTGTCTGCAAAGAACACGCCGGCATAGAATATGCCGGAAATGACGGCGATCACATCGCCTGTGATCTTTCCGCTTCCGGCGTTGCCGAGACAGCACAGCGCGATGCCGGAGGTCAGGACGGCGCAAGTCAGGATATCCCTCCTAGACGGTATCTGCCGGAGGAAGATCAGATTCAGGACCATCAGGAACATGGGGGCGGTATTCTGGAGGAGCGACGCGTTGCCTGCCGTCGTCAGCTTGTTGGCCGTCACGATCAGGATCCCCTGCAGAAAGTAGCAGACCGCTCCGAGGATCTTTGCTTTTGTCAGTACGATCCTTCCCGGCTTCAGGATCAGCCTGAAGCTCAGAAAGACCAGAAAGGAAAAGGTGCCTCTGACCGTCGCGATGCTGACGGGATTCCATGACGTTGATTTCACGAATACGCCAGCCATGCTCCAGCATACGGCGCCGAGGACCAGAAACAGCCAAGCGTATTTTTTCTCGAAGTATCCCATGTACTGATGTTGCTTTCTCCGGATGGGGCGGCCGCGTTATCTCAGGAAGTCGCGGACCTCATCCATGGTATAGGTGCCAGGAAGAAAATCGTGCGTCAGGCGTACGCCCTGCTCCCGGAAGCATTCCAGCAGGGGATGGCCGAGCGTTTTCTGAATTCTGCCCACCGTGTCGAACTCCGCTTCCGAAAGGGTATGGTTGCGTTCCGAATGCACGATAGCGCGGAGCGCGCGGTCCTCGTCCACGATCACGGTCAGTTCGTAATGTCCCAGCGAAAGGTAGAACAGCTGATTGAAAATGTTCCGGTACAGGTCCGCAAAGGGAACGGTCCCTTCGGCGCAGATCCTCCGGACATACGATAAGTCCGCGTCCCCGGACGACTGCAGCGGCAGCACGATCCGCCCGCTCCCGAGCCGGTTCTGCGCCATCGGGAGGCGGAGGAATTCGTTGTAGGACTTGATTGGACGGAGCTTGAACGTGCTGGCCCGCCTCAGCAGATGGAATTCCGTCTGCGACGTTCCGTCGCTGTAGGTCAAAACGATTGTCCACCGTTCCAGAACGTCCGTGAAGGGGGACGGCTTCTCGTCCATCAGCCCGTGATAGAACCGGATGAGCGTTTCCAGCGCGTACTCGCCTATGCCCGGACAGTACTTGCCGAACTCATTCGGGATCTCGGTATGCGCATTCTGAAAGAAGTACGTCCCGTCCTGCTTTTTGCCTGCGGAAAGGGTATATCCCCCCGTGTGGCAGACGGCACGGATCGAAGCGATTTGTTCCATACGTTACACTTCTCCGCTGACAGATCCTGGTATAAGATTCGGAAACGCCTCTCATAGGATGATCGTTCGCCGCTACTTTACAGTGTACCGATAATGGGAGCGGAAATCAATTCCGCTTCTTCCGTATGCGGCACGAAAGAAGAGAGGAAAAAAACGCCGGCTTCAGAGCGACAGCGTGTTTTTGATCAGCATGAAACCGAGCAGAAGGGAAAGGAAACCGAAGTTGAACGCGGAAAACGTCGCGATATAGGACCGCGCCCTGCGGGGCTCATGCCTGAGGTATTCGCGGAAGGTGATGAGGCTCGCGAGCGACGCGATCAGCGTGCCTGCGCCGCCGATATTGACGCCGACCAGAAGATCCGCGTAATCCGGCGTGAACTGCGAAAGCAGGATGGCGCTCGGAACG
>JAFPXU010000045.1 GCA_017394605.1 Clostridia bacterium
CGGCAAAAACGATATCATACTGGCGGCGCTTTCCGAAAATTTCTACGCCGATCCTGAAGGGACGGACGCGCTTTTAGGCCTGATCGGCGCAGGAGCGGAGAACGTTCTTCCGCTGCAGCTGGACGGCGTTCCCGTTCCGGACACCCTGAAGAACGCGCTCTACGCCCGCAACATCATTCCCGCCTCCGGCAGGGAGCCCGTTCAGATCGCGGAGCGGATCGTCTCGGCGCTGCCAAGGAAAAAAAGACGGCTCCCGCTGGTCCTGGGCATTGCCGCGCTCCTTTTGCTGATCGCGGGAGCGTTCCTGATCATCCGCGCGGGGAAGAACGGGAAGCCCGCCGCGGAAACGGAGCAGAACGCGGCCGTACTGCCGCCGGAACTGGGACTGACGGAGGATGATCTTCAGAAGATCGTCGACGTGGTGATCGTCGGCGACCGCGTGGCATTTCTTGAGGAGCAGGACCTGAACGCCGCTATGGAGGAAGTCCGCGGGATGACCGGCGGTGACGAGGAAGCCCCGTTCATCTACCTCGACGCCGACCGGTACGCCGTTCTGAACGAGAACGACCGGGAGGGCGGCATCCGCTGGTACGGCAAGGAGAACGGACAGGAGCTTTCCCTGACCCGCTACGAGGACCTGCGCTTCCTCTCCAGCATGCCGAATCTCAGATATCTGTCGCTGGCGCTTGTCGACGTGCCTTCCGGCGGACTGCCCGATCTTTCCCATGCGGAAAAGCTTGAGGGCGTCGCGCTGCTGAGCAGCACGGTCGGCCGTCTGGACTGGCTTTCCGGCTCTTCCGTGCGGGAGATGATGATCCGCTTCACGCCCGTCCGCGATCTTAGTCCGCTGACCGAATGCGGGGAGCTTACCACGCTGCACCTCGACATGCGGGAAACGGACCGGAACGCTGATTTCTCCGGCTTTGCCCCTCCGAAACTGAAAACGGCGTCCGTCTGGTTTTCAGACTTTTCCGGTACAAAGGATCTTTCCTCCTTCTCAAAACTATCCAGTCTTAAAAAACTGCAGCTTCTGGAACCTTCAGGACTTACGGGCCTTTCGGGGCTTGAAAGCCTCAGCCTGACGGAACTGGAGATCGTCAACGGGTACGACCTCCGGGATATTTCGGCGCTTTCCTCCCAGAAACAGCTGACGTCGCTGAGCCTCGACGACTGTTCTTCCGTGCGCGACTACAGCCCGGTCGCGGGCTGCGCTTCGCTCCGGGACGTGATGATCTACGCCGGCTGGGACGTGCGGCTTCGGGACGCTTCCTTCCTGTCAGGGCTTACGGATTTGAAAAACATCCGGCTGTACAGCGTCGATCTTCCGGACCTCGGTTTCCTTCAGACGGCAGGACAGAGTAGGCAGTCGCTGGAGTGCCTGGACTTTTCCGGAAACGTTCGCGACTGTTCCGCGCTTTCCGCCGTCGGCCATTACGGCATGCTCGGCATCGACCTGTACGGGGGAAGGCTGGACGGCGTGCTGCCGAACCTAACGGACACGGGTGTTTCCTACCTGTACCTGCGGCGGATCGGCGGTCTGGACCTGTCCGCGCTGCCCATGGTCGAAGACCGGCTGATGCTGAACGACTGCAGTATTACCGATCTTTCCGCGATCCCGCCGGGATGGACCGCGCTTCGCGTTCAGCTCTACGACTGCAGGGGTCTCCGTTCCCTGAACGGCATCCAAAACCTTGCGGCCTTCCGGGCGGAAGGAAGAGGAATGCTGGAAGTCTATCACTGCCCGGATCTGACGGACTGGAGCGCGCTGGACGGAGCGGACCTCGATACCCTGCTCGTCAGCAACTGCTATACGCTGCCGTCGTTTGAAAACCTCCGGACCGGCGTCCTCCATCTGGAGAGCGTTCCGGACCTGACGGATCTTACCTTCCTGGACCGGATGGAAGCGTCCGGATTCCGGAGCGTGGAACTTGTGGGACTTGACGGATTAAGGAGTCTCGAGCCCCTGAGACGTTTTACGGGAGATTCGCTTACCGTGCCGCCGCAGCTGGAGGAACAGGCGCGGGACCTGGTCAAAGACGGGATATTCAAAAGCTGTTCGGTCAGCTATCCGCAGGGCGGATGGAACCTGGAAGACGACGAATACGAGCTGCAGAACCTTGAGGAACTTGACACGCTTCCGCCCGCGCTGCTGCGCCGCGTGCGCCGCCTGTGCGTCGCGGGCGGACAGGTGATGGATCCGGAACGGGTCGCTTCTCTCACGCCGGACGATCGGAACGCGCTCGGTCCGGGCGTGATCGGCAGCGTTGAAACGCTTTCCGGGCTGACGGGACTCCGCGAGTTTACGCTTTTCGCGCAGCCGCTTTCCGACCTGAACGGGATCCAAAGCTTTGCGGAACTGCAGATCTTCCGCGCCGAGGCGTGCGAAGGACTGACGGACGTGTCCGCGCTTTTCACGCTGCAGGGTCTGACGGAGATCAGCCTGCGCGGCACGCAGGTCGGTTCGCTTCAGGGCATCCAAAATCTTTACGGGCTGAAAAAACTGGACATCTCCGGTACGTCCGTGACGGACCTCGCCGTCCTGACGGAGCTTCCGGAGTTTGAATCGGTCACGGTCAGCGCCGACATGAAGAACGCGGTCGGGAGTCTTGAGGGAAAGGACGTCCGATTCGAACTGATCATCGAAGAATAGGAAACAGATTTCCATCATGGAGAACCGCGGTGCCTGCCGGAAACGGCGGGCGCCTTTTTCGTTTCGACAAAGGACGAAGAGGGCGGGAAACGGGACTCTTGCCGCGGGAGGTATGGAATCCCGTCTCATTAGTTGATACACTGTTCTTAACGGCGGGTCATCGCATGTGACCGTTCCGCCACGGAAGGAATACGGTGTGTCAGGCTGCCGGGTTCCGGTCCGGCGGGGGACGGCGGACGGAGAACGCGGCCCGCCCTTCCAACGGGGAACCCTTAGAAAGGAGCGCATATGAAAACGATTCGCATAACGGGAAAAGGAAATCTGAAGGTCAGACCGGATACGACAAGGATCATAATCACGCTGGAGAAGGTCTGCAGGGAATATGGGGATGCGCTTCGGAACTCTTCGGAGAACACGGAAAGCCTGCGCGATCTCTTGAAGAGGCTTGGTTTTGAGCGGACCGATCTCAAGACGCTGAATTTTCATGTTGACACGGAATACGAGAACTATCGGGAAAACGATGTCTACAAACAGCGGATGGTCGGATACCGATACCGGCATGTTATGAAGGTCGAGTTCCCGTCGGACAATGAAAGGCTCGGCAGGATCCTGTACGCACTGGCTTCAAGTCCTGTGAACCCGGAATTCCGGATCAGCTATGTTGTGAGCGACCCGGAAGCAAAAAAGAACGAGCTTTTGGAAAATGCTGTGCGGGACGCGAGGATCAAGGCGGAAGTGCTCACGAGGGCTGCAGGCGTTACGCTCAAGGATATCTGGAGCATCGACTATTCATGGGGTGAGGTCGATTTTGAGGTCCGTCCGATGGAGGAGCTCCGGATGGCGAAGTTCGATGGCGGCGGAAGCTTTGACATGGACATCGAGCCAGACGATATCGACATGTCGGATACCGTAACGGTCACATGGGAGATCGTCTGATGAAGATCCTGTCGGACAGCCTGTTTTCGAGAAAGGTGAAAGAGGAGATTGAAAGACGCAGGAGAAGAGAGCAGATGGTCTTCATGTATGAAGACAAGGATGGCAATACGGTGACCTGCAGAAGCCATTTGACGGAAGAGGACATCCTGAACGCGAAGCCTGTGACAGAGCCGAAGATCCTGAAGATACTGAGCGATGCCCGGAAGAAATGCGGCATAGAGGACTGAAACTGCGTGCCGGGCCGGCGGCTGTTACAATACTTTTATGAGATCCCCGTTCATTCGGACGGGGATCCTGTTCTGTCCGGAAGCGCCGGCGGTGTGATAGAATAATCCTGTATGGAGGACGGAGCGCGATGAACATGACGATCGACGAACTGTTGGAGACGCCGTACTGGATCATAGACATTCTTCCGAAACAGGTGCCGAAGGACAGCCCGGGGCAGTATTTTGCCGTGGAAGGGTACTACCTGTCCAAAAAACAGATCGGGGAAGTCAAGAAAAGACATATCGGCCTCGTTCTGAAGCTGAACTGCTACAAAGATCTGTCCCTCAATGAGGAAACGGAGATCAATCCGCCTCCCGAACGGATCGCGGAGGAGATGCGGAAACGGCATGTGTGCATCCGGGTGGACGATGCCATGATCCTGTCGGAACCGGACGATCTCAGCATGACACTCTATCATCCGGACGAAGAACTTCTGGAACTGGTCAGGCTGCTTGCGGGAGGAGAGGGACTGTTTGTTTGGAAGCTTCCGACGCAATAACCGCGTTCGGTTCGTTCCGCAGCCGACCCGGAACAGACGTGCCCCGGTTCTCTCCGTATACGGGCGTCGTTCAGGAATCACTTTTGATTGCGTATTGCGGCGTTTCAAACGGTAGCTATCCTGCCGGACTTCAGTTTTGAACTACATGACGGTGAAAGACAAAGGAGAAGGCTGCCGCTGTCACGACACTGCGTAAACAGATGCGGAACGGGGCGGCAGCATGATGACCGGACCGGTCTGGAAAGAGATACTATGATTCTTCTGATCCTGGCGGCAGGCATTCTGACTGCCGCGATCCTGTGCGGATATACGACGATCCGGCTTCCGGTGATCCGGAACGACGCGCGAAAACTGCATATTGCCTGCGTGGGAGACAGCATCACCTACGGCTGTACGCTTCCGCTTTTTTTTCTGTTCCGATACCCTGCGCGGCTTCAGAGCATGCTGGGACAGGACGCACAGGTGGCAACGTTCGGAGTCAACGACCGCACGCTTCAGAACACCGGGAACAAGCCCTTTCGGAAGGAACGGGCTTTTGAAGAGAGCAAACAGTTCAGACCGGACACGGTCGTTCTTCTGCTCGGCACCAATGATTCCAAAAGCAGCAACTGGAGATCCGCAGAGGCGTTCAGAAAGGAGTATCTGGATCTGATCGGCGCGTATCGCACACTTCCGGAGAAGCCCTGCATTCTGATCTGCACGCCGCCACGCGCGTTTCAGCCTGTCAGAAGACTGTTTTATCTGACAAACGACGCGGATCTGAGCAGGATCCCCGAGATCGCGGAGATCATCCGCGGAATCGCATCCGGGGAAGGTCTGGAACTGGTCGATCTGTATGCACTGACGAAAGACCGGAGGGATCTGCTCGGACCTGACGGTCTGCATCTGTCCGCCCACGGCGCAAGAGCAATTGCGGAAGAAATCCGCTCTCATATCTGTCCGGAGAATCGTTAAAACCCCAGTATCTGTGTCCAAAAAATGGGGTCATATCAGAAAAGCTTTATATTGACCGCAAAGATCAGGTGATCCTGCCGAAGGACAGAGCGCCCGGTTTTATTGTTTCTCTGGCAACTTGAAACCCAGAATGGTTCTTCGGAAACCGCCCGCGATCGTTTCACTGGACGCAGCCTGAAGAGTCCATTTCGGGAAACGGGTGTTCCATTCGTTCTGAAGCGCGGATACGAAGGCTGTACATGCAGGATCCTCCGCATCCAGGAGCATGGGAAACAGGAACATAACGGCTTTCAGCTTGTCATTTTCCTTCTCTGCCGAACGGGAAAAGAACCAGATTCCTTTCCAGCGCGTTTCCAGACGATCCAGAAGGGCGGAGGCCAGACTTTGCGGATCGTCCGCTTTGCCGATCTCTTCCGCGCAGGCATCGAGGTGCTGCTGCCGGTAGTCATCAAGGATCTCACGGTAGTGGAACCTTGTCTCTGTGTCGTTCCATTTCCTGCTGTTTGCAATGGCATCGAACAAAGCGCTCATACCTTGCCCCCCGGTTTCGGTTACGGGATGCCCGTAACGTTTTTTCCATCATAACCCGTTTATAAAGTTTTTTCCAGCTTATCGGATTCCTGTGCACTATTTGCGGCATGGGTGGTTGGTGAGGCATTGATCCTCATGCGCCTATATGGTATCCGATCACTTGCTCAACGCAATATAATTGACAAATGGTAATAATTAATTTATAATTATAGTGCTGTTTTATTAATAATATTTGGAGGGAGCTGTCGCATACGTGGGCGAGGTCACAACGCTGGATATTGTCATTATTCTTCTCTATATCTTAGCCATACTGGGCATAGGTCTCCGGTTTGTAAAGCGAGTAAGGAACCGCGAAGATTATTATACAGCTGACCACTCGCTTGGCAGCAAGGTGATGCTTGCGACCGTATGCGCAACGATCATCGGCGGCAGTTCAATGATGGGCCGTGCGGGTCTCGGGTATACGAGCGGGATCGAATGCCTGATGACGGCACTGCCATATATGATCGGCATGTTTCTCTTTTCCGCCTATGCCGGAAGGATCTACGATGTTGGGGTAAAGCACGGCATAACATCCATTCCCGGTCTGTTTGAATTCCGGTTCGGGAAACAAGCGAAGATCGTGATTGCAATCCTGATCGTTCTGGCGATGATGGGTACGGTTTCCTCTCAAATCACGGCAACGGCGACCATTATAAAGCTCCTTGGAAGCAGAATCGGGATATCTTATGAACTCGGCGCGCTGATCGCAACGGTCGTATTTGTGATCTATACGGCGGCTTCCGGGCTGTTCGGCGTTGTATACACGGACGTGATCCAGTTTTTTATGCTTATTCTTTTCGTATATATCATGGTGCCGGTTTCTTCCATTTCCACGTTGGGAGGATTAAGATCCTATCTGTCCGGCATAGATACTTCATATCTGGTGCCCCATGTTGATGGGCGTCTGCTGGGAGATATCGTCAGCTATCTTGTCATCACGATGGCAGGGGCGGAAATGTGGCAGAGGGCGTTCGCCGCAAAAGACCGCAGATCGGCAAAGCGCGGCATGTTCTGGGGAACAGCGGTATATGCGGTCTGTGTCTGCATGATCCTTGTTATGGCGCTTGCAGCGCAGCGACTTCTGCCAGATGTTGTCGGACAGTACGGCAGTACGGATGCAGTGATTCCCGCTCTGGCCGTTACAACGCTTCCCGCCGGCCTGACCGGACTTGCACTTGCGGGCATCGTCTCCGTGATGATGAGTACGGCTGACAGTTATCTTCTTGTATCCATGCAGACAGCCGTGGATGATATCGGGAAAACGATTCGTCCCCAAATGAGTGAAAAAAGGGAACTGCTGCTTTCGCGTATCCTCTGCGTGGTTCTGGCGTTTGGCGCTCTTATGATCGCTTTGTATATTAAAAGCGCGTATACGATTCTGACCATGATCTATAATTTCTATGCAGCGGCCGCTGGCATTCCCGCGCTGGCAGCGTTGTACTGGAAAAAAGCCACTGCGCAGGGAATGATTGCTGCAGTCATCGGCGGATTTGTCACCTGCGCGGTCTGGAGAGCGCTTGGTTCTCCCTTAGGGATAGGGGGCACGCTTCCGGGCGCCGCTGTATGCCTTGCGCTTATGGTAACAGTAAGCCTTGCCACATATAAAAAGCATCCAAGCCGTATGGCCTGAATGCATGATTGCAAATGAACGAAAACGGGCTTCCGGAAATCAGCGCCAGGATTGGAAACGCTCTGTATTGTTTAAAATGCCTTTATTGAGTATTTCGACGATGGTTCTTGAAGCCAGGATCAATTTTGCGGATTCTTCATCGTTTAGGTTTTTTCTGAGCGTTTCAAAGTGATCCTGCAGATAGCTTTTCATATATTGCCTGCCGGCTTCGGTCAGCCGGATATGAACCAGTTTACGGTTGCTGCTGTTTTCGAACCGTTCGACCAATCCGTCATCTGCCAGAGGAATCATGGCGCGGGTAACCTGAGGCCGCGGAGCAGCGATCAGGTCCGCAATCTGCGACATGAACATCTCATCATGCCAATACAAAACAGCCAGGATAGAAATCTGTGTCTTGGAATACTTTGATGTTTTCCTACCGTAATCGGAATACAGGATATTCCGAGCGAGCGCATATGCAGGGAGAAAGGAACCTTCTAGTTCTTCCTCAGAATTCAGATCCATAACCAAGCCCCCTTTTTACGAAATATATTATATATCCGAGAAAAACTGTCGTCAACGGGAGAAAAATAGATCGAATCTGCATAAAACGCTGCTTTTTTCAGGGAAAAGACCGGCAAAAACATACTTTTTCAAGCGATCGGATAGAACCGGATCTGTCCTGAAATCAGGACTTTTCGTTGTGATTCATTGAAGCGGTGCGCTGACAGTCTTATTATGTGGGGTATGAAGATTCTATTATTCGGAGGGGTTTATGGATCGAAGTCAGAATCAGAGAAAGATGAAGCTGGTGAAGATTCTGGAGATTCTTCGCCGTGAAACGGACGAGCTGCATCCGCTCACGACCAGTGAGTTGTGCGGCTAACTGGCGGAGATCGGCATTCCGTGCGACAGGAAAGTATTGTATCAGGATATCGCCCTGCTTAACGAGGAGGGGTATGAGGTCATGATCCTGCAGCATGGGCATTATAAAGCATATTACATTGCGGACCGCAGTTTCAGCCTGCCGGAGCTGAAGATTCTGATTGACGCCGTTCAGGCGGCCAGCTTTATCACAGAGTTCAAAACTTCGGAGCTGACGGATAAGATCGCTGCACTCGGCGGAACGCATGAGGCGGAACTTCTGAGAAACGGTGTTGTTTGTTTCAATACGCGGAAGCACAGTAACGAGGCGATCTATTATAATGTCTATTATCTTGAAAAAGCGATCCGGAGCAAAGTTCAGGCATCCTTCTATTATTATGACCTGACGGAAAAGGGAGAGCGCGTATTCCGTAAGGAGAAGAAGCGGTACGTTGTGGAACCGCTTGCGCTCATTTTCAATAACGATAATTATTCTCTGGTCTGTTTTGATGAACAGAACCAGGATGGCAGGCAAGGCGACTTATCGCGTGGACCGGATAGACAGCGTGCAGACAGAGGAGACGCCGCTTTCCGATGCGGCGACGGAGGCGCTGAACGCGTCTGATTTTGCGGCATACACGGAACAGGCGTTTACGATGTTCGGCGGACCGGAGAAGGAAGTCGTGCTTCAGTTTGAGGCTTTTCTGATCAATCCGGTTCTAGACCAGTTTGGAGAGAGCATTGTCATTAAGAGGAAGAACGGGATGCTGAATGCTACGGTCAGCGTGCAGGAGTCCCCGACGTTTTTCGGATGGCTTGCACAGTTCCCAGGGAAAATGAAGATCCTGTCGCCGGAGGAAATGGTGCGGAAATACCGGGACCATCTGGCTGCGGCGTCGGACAGCGGGACATAAAAGAAGGGCTTTTTATGGGAAACAAGTGGACATTTGAAGAATACGGTCCGGACATTCCCGCTTCAATCAGAGATCACGGAACGTGCATTAACTGCGGGAAAGAGGACAGGAATCTTGTTATATTGAACGATGATGAACGGATCTGCCTCGAATGTCTGGCGCGGATTATGCAGAAATGCAATATCTGCTGTGAACACTGGCTTTCGGATATGGCCAATCTGTTCGGAGACGGAATGAACTGAGACTATTTCCGGGAAGAGACGGAAGAGGAACAAGCCGGGAAAGAGAAAGAATCCTTAGACAGGACAAGCCCCCTTTTTTCTGATGCATATAAAGGAACAAATCGTATACAGGTTATGAAAATAAGGGATCATGAGGAAACAAGAAAACTGACGGAAGTGGTGGCTGCGCTGATCTGGAGAGGAGACCGTATTCTGATCTGCCAACGGTCGGAGCACAAGGCGAGAGCTCTGCTGTGGGAATATGTCGGGGGTAAGGTGGAACCCGGGGAGACAAAGGAAGAGGCATTGATCAGGGAATGCAGGGAGGAAATGGGTGTTATCCTGACCGTGAAAGAGCCTTTCATGGACGTGACACACATGTACCCGGATATCTCGATCCATCTGACACTGTTTCATGTGGAGATCAAAGAAGGCGAGCCGAAGCTTTTGGAACACAAGGATATGAAATGGATCAGACCGGAAGAGATCCCACTGTATGAGTTCTGTCCTGCGGATAAGGACATAAATGAGAAAATCTGCGTTTTTTTGGATAAAAGATAATCATATAGGTTCCTTGTCGATTTGTTCTGATCGTTGAGCAAGCGGATTTAGAGACGACATAGCGTTGATGAATAAAACCGTCTGATTTAATCAGCAGATGATAGAACCTTGCTCCTTATGAGACCCTTCATTGGTTATTGAGGCTTGAATGTCGGAATTGCGGCGCGGACATCAATTTCAGCGAAGACAGAAATTCCGTGTTCTGCATATATAGCGGAACGAAGTATTACAGAGATTCATTTGCATCAGGGAAAAAGGAAAGAATACATTTGCCGGAAGTGTAACTGTCAGCTCCCTGTAAAGAAGAGTTACATCTCTTTATTGAAGACAAGAACTGGAACAAAGCGCTTGCTTAGTCGCAATCATTATCATCGCATTTTCTGGTTTGATTTAATAATATGGCGGTAGATTCCTTACTCATGCCGTCCTGCAATACACGGTTAACGATCTCCAGCTTTATTTCTTTGCTGTATGTTCGGTTCTTTTCCTGACGCAGCATCCCGGGACCATGTTTCTCAAGAAGACGAAAAAGATATTTTACTGTTGATTTGTCAAGCCCGTATTCTCTGGATAATTCTGCCACTCCCTTTCCTGCTTTCTTCTTTTCCCAGATTTCGATCCGTTCCTTGTTTGTGATTTTTGCCATATGAAAACCCCCATTATCTGTGTCCAAATAATGGGGGTCATATCATTATGACGGGTTTTCTTTTTCGCTTCATTTATGATTTATACTGCGGCGCAAGCACGGAGAACGAGTAGTCTTCAGTAAAGCGTTTATAGAGATTAGGACTGATCCCGGTGATTCGTTTGAACATCTTTACGAAATGTGACAGATCCGCATAGCCGAAGCTTTCTGCTGCTGTACGGACCGATTCGCGGTCTTCCCGGAACATCTTTCTTGCCTTTTCGATTTTCCGATCGTTGATGTACGCAACGACCGTAGTTCCGGTCTCTTGCTTGAAATAGCGGCTCAGATAGTTCTCCGTCATATGGACATGCTGGCTGAGCATGGCCAGTGAAATATGCTGATTCAGATGCTGACCGATATAATCGCACACACCGCGGATATCCGCGTTTTCGGAAAGAATCTTATTCCATCCTGCAGCGGAAGTTTCCGCTTCCGTGATAATCGAATGAAAGAGATCCAGATAATCAGTCAGATCGCCGCATTCGGACAATCGTTGCCCGAAAAGACCTCTGCTTTCCGCTTCCAACAGGGAAGAGGTATCCAGCAGAGCCATCACACAGAAACTCTGTACCGCATTTCGCGCGGTAGGCGGATCGGAGGTTCTGAACGGCTTCTCATCGCAGAAAGATCGGATCATTGCCTCTGCTTCCCGGTATTGCCGAGCGTCAAGATGGGTTCCGAGTTTTCTGCAGATCAGGGCAGAGGGAAGCGAAACAGGGACGGAGAGATTCACGGCTGAAGCGTTGGTCAGCGCGCCGACGCGGAAGAAGGAAGCATAGGGAATCAGTTCCTCACAGTGATCGAGTTCCGCGCTCAGACCTGCGGTATCTACGAAACGGTTGGAAAGAATAAAACCGGATTTTCGGTTCAGAAAAGTCATGGTAAGATCGAGGAGTTCTTTCTGCCGGGATTCTGTCTGTGAAAGAAACAGAGGCAGGCGGGAAGCGGGAAAAACAAGGAACAGACCGCCGTTTGCGCCGCGCATCAAGCGTATATAGGACAGGTCCAGCTTTTCGCTGAGAAGCCCAGAGAAATAGTCATAGGCCCCGGAACCGGTATCTTTCCCGGTTAGAAAGGCTTTGCAGAAAAAGAACGAAGTCGAAAGCAGACGGGGTTCCGGTGCTTCCGTGCCTGCAAGTACCTGTGAGATACGGTCCAGATCCCGTTCGAGGGCGGTCGTTTCTGTGCCGGAAGGCTGCTCCTCGGGACGCTCGTCAAGAAGTTTCCGCATTCTCCTGAGAAGCGCGGACAGACTGTCGGGGGAGATATCCGTTTTGGTGACATAGTCGGTCACGCCCAGACGGAGCGCGTCCACGGCATATGTAAAATTCTCATGATTGGTCAGAATGATGATGGGACATGTGATACCCATGCCGCGCACCTGATCGATAAAACTGAGTCCGTCCATATCCGGCATGACGATATCGGAGATAATAAGATCAGGCCTGGATCCGGAAATGGATTCCAGGGCGGTTTTCGCGTTTCCGTAAGACCCTGAGATCTCAAATCCCAGAGAATTCCAGTCCACCATGGTTTTCAGAGCCAGACGGACTATTTTTTCATCATCCAGCAGGAGTGCTTTGTACATTGTTATGATCCTCGTTTACGGTATACGGCATGGAAAGACGGACAAGCGTACCGGCTCCGACCTGACTCGTGATTTCAAACGATTGCCGGTCTTTGTAATTCAGAACGAGACGGTCCCGGACGTTTGCGAGACCGATTCCGGACATCCGGCTGCTTTTCGGAACGTTGTTTCCTTCCTGCATCATGGTATTCATATCGAAACCCTGGCCGTTGTCCCTGATTTCAATGTGGAGCATGCCGCCGCTGACTGCTGCCTTCAGGTCGATTCTGAGGGCCTGGTTCTCGACCAGACCGTGAATCACGGAGTTTTCCACGATCGGCTGCAGGAGAAGCTTCATGATCGATGCGTCATATGCCCGTTCCTCGATATCCGTGTTCAGCTCAATGATCTCGCAGAGTCTGAGGCGCTGGAGGACAAGATAATCCTCCACGTTTCGAAGTTCTTCCCGCAGTGTCGTAATAGCGTTCTCGGTGTATACGGAACTCCTCAGCAGATGAGAAAGGGCAGCGAGACCGTTGCTGACGGTCGGGACATTGCTCATCATGGAGGTGAATCGCAGGCTGTCCAGGGTATTAAAGAGAAAATGCGGATTGATCTGTGCTTGCAGAAGCCGGATCTCCGCTGTGCGCTTGCTGTCCTGTTCCCTGCGGACCATCTCCATCGAACCTTTCATTTCCCTGCAGATCTCATTGAAAGAGTCCGTCAGCATGCCCATCTCGTCCGGATTCTCATCCTTCAGTTCCACCTCAAAACCTTTCTGGGCAGCATCCTTCAGAGAACGGACCAGGTTCGACATGGGCCGGTCGATGCTGTCTATGACCGCTACCGCGATGATAAGCAGGATGATCGTTCCGAACAGCGTAACAAAGAACATGCTTTGGAGCGGTTTCACGAGTTCGTTGTTGGAAATGAACAGAACCAGAAGCCATTCGGTTCCCTCAACATGCCTGCAGCATACGAAATGTGTGCGGTCCAGCTCCGGGTAGACCGGTACGGTGCCGATCTGTTCGTTTTTCAGATTTGTAAGCATGCGCTTTTCCAGAATGGACAGATCATCCGCATAGGATTCCGGAAGACTGCCGTCCGGCTTGATCAGGACGATTCTGTATGACGCTTCGTTTTCAGGAAGGGACAGACCGGATGATGCAACTTCCGGGTCCGCATCCGGATTGGAATGAAAGGCTTCCGATACTTCCGCGGAAAGAAAATCCGTCAGCGGTCCGGCGAATTCCATGGCGGCGGTCCTCGCCGACTGGAAAGCCTTTGCATAGGAATACATGCTGATCGCCAGAATCGGAATAACGGAGATCAGGATGACCATCAGCGTGATTCGTCGTCCGACAGACAGCATCCGGATAAAAGATTGTTCCGTATCTTTTTCGGATCGTTTCATCTGTTCCATATGCTGCTTTCATTATATATCAGAAAGAGGATTGAAAGAAGAAACCTGAAACGGGCGGAACAGGCGATTTTATGGAATGGTAAAAATAAACCATGGTCAAGTGAAAAATAAACCCTGCGTTCTTACGATTTGTACGAAATGAGGTGAAAATGTCAATGATTCGGGAAGATTCGGCAATTATCACACCGCATTCGGTAACGTACAATAATGCTAGGGGCGGAATGCCCCAAGACAAACAGATTTCATAGAGAAAGGAAAGGGGGCTGCTATCATGCCTGTAGGGTTTTGGATTGCGGTTTGCATTCAGGTGATTGTGTTTGTTCTGATGTTGATTGAAAGACGTAAAATCAAAGACGACGATGACTGAGAGCGTGAGCGGAAAGGAGGATAAATCAGCATGAACTGGGTTCCATTTATAGTTTTGGTCGTTTATTTTGTAGCCATGTTCGTCATCGGCGTACTGGCGAACAAAAAGAGTAAGACTGTTTCAGACTACTATGTTGCCGGCCGCAGCCTTCCGGGCGTTCTGGTCGCGCTCGTTTACATGTCCAGCCTTGTCAGCGCAGGTGCTCTGGTTGGATGGACAGGACAGGCATCCAGCTACGGCGTTTGGTTTATTTTTGCCGGATGTGCGGTTACGATCGCAACGTTCATCTGCTGGCGGTTCCTCTCCGGAAAGGTTATGAGGCTGTCTAAAAATTTGAATCTTCTGACCGTCCCGGACTTCCTTGAGGAGCGTTTCAACAGCAAAACCGCAAGATTGATCGCGGGAATCATTCTTTTGATTTTCACGGTTCCGCTGATGGTTTCACAGTTCAAGGCGGCCGGTCTGCTGCTCCAGAATGTAACGGGTATTCCTTATAACACCGCCGTTCTGATCTTTGGTATTATCGTATTTATTTATGTTGCATTCGGCGGCTATTTCGCGGTCGTATATACAGATGCCGTACAGGGCGGATTGATGCTGTTCGGCATTGCGACACTGGTTATTACCGGTCTTTTCGCAGTCGGCAAGGTCGGTACAGGCAACCTTGGAATCGAGTATGGTCTGGCAAATCCGGGCGGCAACATCTCTTGGCCGAATGCGGCTTCCGTACTGACTCCTTTCGCGTTCATAGCGGTTCTGATGAACAACTTCTTCGGCGCGCTGGGTGCCCCGAACTATATTAAAGGCTTCTATTCCCTCAAGGGGGCAAAAGAGCAGAAACGCGGATTCACGATCATCATGACCATCGTCTGCATTATCGAGATCTGCATCGTCGTGATTGGATTCTGCGGCCGCGTCCTGTTCCCGGATCTGGATTCTCCGGACAACACGGTCTTCATGATGATCGAAAAACTGGTGCATCCGGTCATCGGAGGACTGATCCTCGCTGCACTGTCCGCCGCGATGATGTCCACCATGGACGGTCTGCTCCTGATGTGCGCGTCCACCGTCGAGAACGATTTGCTCGTCCAGACGTTCAAATTGAAACTCAGCGACAAAGCCCGTATGAATATCGCACGTCTGACCGTTGCCGTGATCGGAATCATCTCCATCATCTGGGGTCTGTATCCGCCGGATATGCTTGCAACCCTGATGTACCCTGCGTGGGGCATCCTCGGTCTTTCGTTCGCGCTTGCATTCTACGGCGGTCTATACTGGAAACGTCTTAATGCCGCAGGTGTCTGCGCGGGTATGGCAGGCGGCGCCGCGGCGTTCCTGATCGCCACATTGTTCCCCGCGATCAAGGGCTACGGCATCATGTTCGGCCTGCTGGGCATGCTGATCTGCACTCCGATCGGTACGTTCCTTACAAAACCCACTCCGGAAGAGACGCTGAAGAAATTCTTCCCTGATAAATAAGGAATACATACCTCCACTTGAATAGATACATGTGTCCCGGTTTAGGAGCGGCCCCGTTTCGGGGCCGTTTCCTTAATGCGGTTTGCTTTTTTAAAGTATTCCGTGCAGAATAGAGACAGAGGTCGGGAGGATACCATGAACTGGGTCGTTCAGTCTATCATCGTCATATTCTTCGTCAGCATCTTCGCACTCGGCATTCTCGGTCAGAGACGGACGAAGGGCACTGCGGATTATTATATCGGCGGAAGATCTGTCAACGGTTTTCTGATTGCGTTCGTGTATATCACGAGCATGGTCAGCGCCGGTGCCATGGTCGGATGGATCTCCCAGGCCTGGCAGTGGGGCATTTATTTCATCTATTCGGCAAACGCCGTTACCGTCGCTGCGTTCCTGTGCTGGATCCTTCTGGGAAGGAAGCTTTCCGCCCTATCAAAGGAACAGAACTATCTTACCGTTCCGGACTTTATCGAAGCACGGTACGACAGCAGGACAGCGCGGATGATCGCTTCTCTGATCATTCTTGTTTTTTCCGTTCCGCTTCTTGTTTCACAGTTCACCGCCATCGGAAAGCTGCTTCAGCTTTCGACCGGAATGTCCTATTCGTATGCCGTTATCGGATTCGGCCTGGTCGTATTCCTTTATGTGACGTTCGGCGGATATCTCGCTGTCATCTATACGGACGTTCTGCAGGGGTTCTTCCTACTTGTGGGAGTTCTTGTTCTCTTTGTATCGGTTTTCCGGAACATGCCGGAGCCTCTGAACGTAATTTATCCGAAAGTGTTTCCTGCGGGGTGGGTTTCTTTTCCGACGGAAGGATCTGTAACCACACCCGGTTTCCTGATCGCATTCGTCCTGCTTTCCTTCTTTGGGGCGTTTGGATCTCCGAACTGTATCCGAGCATTTTACTCCATGCGCGACGGGCGCGCATACAGGCAGGGCCTTTCCATCACGATGTCGATCGTTGTCCTGCTGGAGATCATCATTGTCATGATCGGGATTTACGGGAAGGTGTTCTTTCCAGAACTCGACTCTGCGGATAACATCGTTTATTATCTGATCGAGACGATCCGTTCGCCGCTTGCGGCGGGAATCGCACTGACCGCCATCGCAGCCGCGGTCATGTCCACAATGGATTCTCTTCTGATCCAGTGCGCATCCGCGGTAGAGAACGATATCTTTACCAGGACTCTCCACATCCGGCTTTCGGAAAAGAAAAGGCTTACGGTAGCGCGGCTGACCGTGGCGGTTATCGGGTTTATCTGCGTGGTATGGAGCCTTAGACCACCGGAATATCTGGCACTGCTGATGTATCCTTCATGGGGCGTGCTGGGGCTATCCTTCGCATGGGTATTCTATCTTGGTCTTTACTGGAAACGATTCAACAAGGCGGGAGCCGTCACGGCGATGATCACGTCCGTTGTCGTATTCACGGTGTGGAATGCGCTCGGGAATCCATACGGGATCTATCACGTGCAGATGGCACTGGCGGTTTCCATCCCTGCCGCCCTGATTGCTACCTGGCTGACGCCACCGACGGCGGAGGAAACGCTGAAGAAGTTTTTTAAATGACAGAGCACATATGATTCCGCCGTTCCGAAAGGACTGCAGGATTTTTTTATTGAAGCGACCTCGGAAACCGAATCGTTTGATCATCCCGATATCGGGACTCTTTTGCCCGATTTCATTGTAACGGCATGACGGCTGCCGTATAATATGGTATGTGAAGATTCCATCATCGGGAGGGCGTTATGGACCGGATTCAGAATCAGAGAAAGATTAAGCTGGTGAAACTTCTGGAGATCCTCCACCGGGAAACGGACGAGCAGCATCCGCTGACGACCGCTGAGCTGTGCGAAAAGCTTGCGGAGATCGGCATCCCGTGCGACAGGAAGGTGCTGTATCAGGATATCGCCCTGCTTAACGAGGAAGGGTACGAGGTCATGATCCGGCAGCAGGGGCACAACAAGGCCTATTACATCACCGACCGCAGTTTCAGCGTGCCGGAGCTGAAGATCCTGATCGACGCCGTGCAGGCGGCAAGTTTCATCACGGAATCGAAGACCGCGGAACTGACGGACAAGATCGCCTCGCTCGGCGGGATCCATGAGGCGGAACTCTTAAAGAGCAGTCTCGTCTGTTTCAATACGAGAAAGCACAGCAACGAAGCGATCTACTATAACGTGTATTATCTGGAGGACGCGATCCGGAGAAGGGTGAAGGCATCCTTTTACTATTTCGACCTGACGGAGAAGGGGAAGCGCGTGTTCCGCAAGGAGAAACAGCGGTACGTAGTGGAACCGCTCGCACTCATCTTCAACAACGACAATTATTATCTGGTCTGCTACGACGAGAAGAACAAGGACGGGAAGGCCACCTACCGTGTGGACCGCATGGACAGCGTGGAGACGGAAGAGGAGCAGATCTCCGAAGCTGCGACGGAAGCGCTCAATACATGCGATTTTGCCGCGTATACCGAACAGGCGTTCACGATGTTCGGCGGGCCGGAGACGGAAGTCGTGCTGCAGTTTGATCCTTCCCTGATCAATCCGGTTCTGGACCAGTTCGGAGA
>JAFPXU010000046.1 GCA_017394605.1 Clostridia bacterium
GTCGGACCGGTAATGATCAGGCCTTCCACTTCCTGAAGCGCATGATATGCATCGTTGTCGGCAAGCACGGCATGGATGTCCAGGCCTTTGCTCTGAAGCGCTCTCAGCGTGTCTCCGTCCACAATTCCTCCAGCGGCATCCGTCGGACCGTCCGTTCCGTCACTTCCAAACGAGAAAACGCATGCATTTAATCCTGCAATTCCGGGCGCCGCTGCCAGCGCAAGTTCCTGATTCCGTCCTCCGAGTCCGTGTCCTGTCAGATGAACGACCGTTTCGCCTCCGGCGATAAACGCCGTCTTCTTGTTATCTGCAGCATGCGATCTGCAGACGGCAGCCAGGAACCGTCCCGCTTCCCTTGCCTCACATGAAAGCTGATCCGTTAAATAAACAGGCTCGTATCCGAGTTCACGGCAGGTGGCCGCAGCGGCGGCACAGAGTTCCCGTACCGATCCTGTAATCTGCGTTTCCACGTTTGAAAGGATCTTCGGCGTCTCCTTCCGAAGAAGCTCACGAGCCTCCGGTGTCAGTTTCAGATAATAGCGTTCCGCGATCTCCATCGCCTGCGCACAGGTTGAGGCGTCCGGATAAGCAGGTCCTGAAGCGATCATATCAAGAGGATCGCCCAGTATATCGCTCAGTACAATGGAAAACACGCGTGCAGGTGCGCAGGCCGTAGCAAATCTTCCGCCTTTTACAGCGGACAGTCTCTTGCGGATCGTATTGATCTCAACGATATCCGCTCCGCACGCCAGCAGCTGGCGGGTAATATCCTGGAGTTCAGACCCCGGAATGAGCGGCTTTTCAAAGAGAGCGGATCCGCCGCCCGAAAGCAGAAACAGCACCGTGTCGTCGGGGGTCAAACCGCTGACCAGCTTCAGTGCTTTTTCTGTAGCGGAAAACGAGTTCTCGTCCGGAACCGGGTGTCCCGCCTCGCAGCATTCCACACCCGGAATCTCTCCCATAACGTGATCATACTTGGTAACAACAACGCCGCCGTCCACGCTTCCCAGCGTATCTACCGCGGCTTTTGCCATCTGCCAGGCAGCCTTGCCCGCCGCAACAAGCAATGTTTTTCCTTTCCCCGGGTGATATTGCTTCAATGCGCGGGCAACCGCTTCATCCGGAAGAACCGCTTTCAGGGAATCGCTGATAATCCGGTCCGCATCTTTACGAAGTGTCTCGTTCATCGTTTTTCTCCTTATTTCTTTTTTTGTTGCGCCAGTTTTTTCTCGCGGATCTCGTCCGCCAGTCTTGGAAAAATGGTTTTTCCGCCCTGTTCCTTCATATATGAAAGCCGCTGCGCAGCTTCCTTTCTGTCACCGTTTTTTACTGCGATCAATGCAAGCAGATGCGCGATCTCAAGCCTTCTGAGATTATACTGTGCTCTGCCGAAGGCTTCTTCAAGCCACGCTTTGTTCGTCTCTCCGCCAGTCAGGACATTCCGATATTGTTCGAGGAACTCCAGATTATCGCGCAGATTGGCGGAAAGAGCCGGCTTCTTCCCTTTTGTCTTCCGGACAGCCGATTTCAGCTCTTCCAGACTTCTGCCTGCCTCTTCAAAATCTCCCATTGCCAGCAGATTCGTGGCGCGTTTTATTTCATATAACCCGATTACCCCGTCGGATTTCTCGGGCTTATCCCCAAGCACGCGCAGGGCAGTAGAAAAATCCCCGGACGCCCAGTATCCGTCCGACAGATAGCAGCGGCAAATCGATGCTTGTTCGCCGTTTGCAGGGCGGACCTTGTCCGGGACGTTTTTATAGACGGAAATGAATTTCTCGGGGTCCAGTTCCATATGGAGATAACCGAGATAACGCGTATTCTCCATGTTGGCAAGAAGCCCCCAAAAAAGGCGCCCGGCGATGATGCCGAGCCCGAGCGTGATTACGGAAGCAATGATCGGCACGGCGACCGGCATTCCCTGATCTCTCCGCCAGATCAGGACGATCAGCACCAGAGAGACAACCAGAATCACAGCCGCTACGATCTTGCTCCTGCGAAATGCGGAGAACATGGTTATGCTCCTTTACTTTTTCATTTTACGCTCTTATTATGCCTTTTCCAACACATGTGCCGCAACATTCGCGTGTCGGTTTTGACCTGTGTCACAAGAGATGCTCTGCAAACCGTTTTATTTTTGGTCTTCATACCAACCAGCGATTCTTTTTTCCGTATCCGGCAGGGTTTATAATTCCATTATAGTAGGAAAAATCCCCATTTTTCTATTGATATTACGCTATTTAGTATTTTAGAAGGCGCAAAAATATGGTCCGTATAACAGCATTGATGGATGACAAGCCTTCAGAGCATCTTGCTCTTAAGGCAGAACATGGACTTTCCTTTTATTTGGAAGCAGGCGATAAACGATTCCTGTTTGACTGCGGCGCAAGCGGCACAACACTGCGCAACGCGCGAAGACTGGGAATTTGTCTTGAGAATCTGGACGCCGTTATAATCAGTCACAGTCACTATGACCATGCCGCCGGATACAGAGATCTGATCGAGTCCGGGCTTGGAAGCAAAGTCCTTTTTACCGGTCCCCTGTTTTTTGAGCGCAAATACGCAAAAGAGGGCTTCCGATATACGGACCTTTCCGCAGGTTTTGACGCACGTTTTCTGTCCGAACATGGGATCCGCCACTGTCAGATTGACGGAATCGCGGAAGTGCTACCCGGAATATGGCTTCTTTCGGGTTTCCCGAGAAATCATAGTTTTGAAACCATTCCGGAACGGTTCATGCGTCAGACATCGGAAGGGTTCGTCCCCGACAGCTTCCCGGATGAAATTTGCCTTGCCGCCCAGGTGGAAGGGGGGCTTGCCGTGCTCGTCGGCTGTTCGCATCCCGGCATTCTCAACATTGTGTCCCATGTTCGGGAAACGCTGAATCAACCCGTACGGATGGTGTTCGGGGGAACGCATCTGGTGGAAGCGGACGAGCATCGTATCGGACTTACGATCAACGAATTGAAGCGCATGGGGCTTGAAATACTGGGGCTGAGCCACTGCTCAGGAGAAAAAGCCTGTAATGCGATCCATGAGAATTCGAATGTGCGTGGCTGCCATCTGGCTGTCGGGGATACGGTCTTTTTTGATTAAGAGTGGGAACGGAGGGCCATGTCCCGATGCTGATTGAAGAACTTGCTTCGGAGCTTGTGGAACTCACCTCTTCTCTGGTGGGGGGACGCACAATCAATGTAATGAATACGGACGGTATCATAGTCGCCTCTACCGAGCGCGAGAGAATCGGCTCCTATCATCAGGGCGCGAAAGAAGCGGTACAGACGGGGCGTGTCGTCAATATTCATCACAGCGAGCTCAGCCGCTACTCCGGTGCTAAAGAAGGCTGCAACATGCCGATCCGCGTCAACGGGACCATCATCGGCGTGGTCGGAATCTTCGGAGAACCCGAAACGATTCAGGACGTGGCACACTTGCTGGAAAAATATGCTGCAAAATATTTTCAGCTTGAAGCCATGCTCCGGCCCGGTTTTTCGGAACGTTCTATAGAGACCCAGCTAATGGAACTGCTGATTCTCGGAACGGAGAAAAACATGCCCGCGATCCGCGCGCTGATGGACCGGCTTAACCTTCAGTTTCGGTTTCCCGTTTTCTGTGTCGTGATTTCGGACACACATGGGCTCGGTCTTCCGGGGCAATCAGATGCTCTGACCGGCTATCTTGGCAAAAACGGATTCCTGTTAAAGGGCTGTGATCTATGGGGCATACTGTACGGCAGGCTGACTCTTCTGGTCAGCTCGATTCCGGAACGCAGTACAAGCCCAATCCGAGATCTTCCGAATCATTTTGGCACCTGCCGCGTAAGCGTTGGCAGCAGCTGCAGCACGATCTGGGAAATCCCGCAGTCTTTTGATGAGGCAGCGTCCTTGCACGACTATGGAGCAGAAAAGTACAGCGATATACGGGACATCTCTTCCAGATGCCGGTATATGCTCACGAAAACTGCCTCAGGCGAAGCGGAATACCTGGATTCTCTGGAAAAAAAACTCTTTTCTGCTTCGAAGGAGCAGGAGTATGAAACCCTCCTCCAGAGTATAGAGACTTATTATGAATGCTCCCGAAGTGTGAGAGAAGCGGCGGCTAAGCTGTTTGTGCACAAAAACACTCTTCAGTACCGCGTCAGGCGCGTGTTGGAAATACTGGAAATCGAGGACATTCCTCCATTCTGGCAGGAATACCTCGTAAGGCTGGTTATCCGCCGCGTCCGTCGCAGCAGTTTGATGGAAAGGGCGTAACGCCTTTCACCATAAACCCGGGCAGAAGGAGGTTCTCTTCCGATCAAGGGGAAGTTCGGAAGAACATCCGGACGTTCAAAATCATTTCTTTTATTATTAGGAGGAAAGTGAATGACAGTCCTACTTTTCGCGACAATCATCGTCGCAGTCGTTCTGATGGTCCTTGCAATTTCAAAACTGAAAATGCATCCATTCATTGTTCTGATTCTGATCTCTCTGATCGTCGGCTTGTTCTGGGGTATTGTTGACCCCGAATCTGGCCTGAATCCGACCGGCGTTGTCAATCAGGTAAAAAGCGGTTTCGGCAGCATCATGACGAGCATCGGTATCGTCATCCTGTGCGGAACCATTATCGGCACGATTCTTGAGAAAACCGGTGCCGCTCTGACCATGGCAAACGCCATTCTGAAACTCGTCGGGCAGAAGAACAGCGTAGTCGCCATGGGTGCCATGGGCTACGTAACCGGTATTCCGGTATTCTGTGATTCTGGCTTTGTTGTTCTCTCCCCGATCAGCAGGGCTCTGGCACAGCAGTCCAACATCTCCCTTGCCGTCATGGGTACGGCGCTTTCCGGCGGTCTTTATGCGACCCATTGTCTGGTTCCCCCGACACCCGGCCCGATCGCCATGGCAGGCACTCTGGAAGCAGATCTCGGTCTGACCATCCTTGTCGGTCTCTGCATTTCCATTCCCGCAACACTGGTCGCAATCCTCTACGCCAAGAAAGTTGCCAGCAAGGTCAACATTCCGGCAAACTCTGAATACACGCTGGAAGAGCTCCAGCAGAAGTACGGAAAGCTCCCGGGAACTTTGCAGAGCTTCGCTCCCATCCTTCTCCCGATTATCCTGATCGGTCTTGCTTCCGTAACGGACTTCCCGTCCAAGCCTTTCGGTGAGGGTATCGTTTATCAGATCATCATGTTCCTTGGTAATCCGGTCGTAGCTCTTCTGATCGGCGTATTCCTCGCGATCTCCCTGATCCCGAAAACCGAGAAAAAGAACACGCTCGCATGGGTTACGCAGGGCGTTACGGATTCCGCAGGCATTCTTGCAATCACCTGCGCGGGAAGCTCCTTCGGCGCTATTCTGAAATGCATGCCGATCGCTTCCTCTGTCGGTAGCCTTGTCAATTCCGGCCTCGGCGTATTCATTCCTTTCATTATCGCGATGATCCTCAAGCTCGCCATGGGCGCTTCCACGGTTGCCATGATCACGACGGCAGGCATGATGGCTCCCCTGCTTGAGCCCATGGGATTCACTTCCCCGCTCGCACGTGTTATCATCGTTCTCGCCATCGGCGCAGGTTCCATGGTTGCTTCACACGCGAACGACTCCTACTTCTGGGTCGTTTCCCAGTTCTCTGACATGAAGACGGAAGAAGCCTACAAGTGCCAGACCGGTATGACGGCTGTCATGGGTATCACCGTTATCATCGTCCTGTTCGTGCTTTCCCTGTTTGTCAGGTAAGCAAGGTTCGGGAAATGATATGTCCGCTGTTGCGGA
>JAFPXU010000005.1 GCA_017394605.1 Clostridia bacterium
ACACCACAGAGCGGCAAGCGCGCCGTAAAAAGGTAATCCGTTTCCGACAGGCGTTAGCGTGCGGATATAGTAAATGACCATACATAGTCCGACCGCCACCGACGATTTTATGATTCTTGCTCCGATGGGAGGAAGTTTTTTAGGGAGTATCATGGGCTTCACCTCAGAATCATCTATTCATTCCATAGTATCATAAGCCGTTCTTCGCCCATGTCATAATACAGCTTCATGCCGGCTTTTGACGCATCAAAGGCACCGATAATGCCCTTTAAATCCTCCGGAAGATTCGTGAGTGTCTCTGTCAGTTCCGGCAGACCTTTCAGAAGCCGGGGGTTCCATACAACCGTGCTTTTTCCCTCAAAAACGGCCGTGTAAAGTATGCCGGATTCAACAAGATCCTGAAAAATGTGGCTGCCATAGCTGAGTTCCGGAATGTAGCCTATACTGGACTCCGATACCTCCGCAATCACCGAAAATTCGCTGATATCCGAAAATCCGGACGGAACGCCCAATTCCGGCGAAGACGTGCAGATTCTGCCGGGCGTGAGCAGGATCAAGCGCTTTCCCTTTCCTCTGAATTGCCAGTTGACGTCGGAGAGAACCTTCTTCACGTCATACTTTCTCTTGTAAGGCAGTCTGTAATATCTCACAGGATCGATATACACAATGCAGTCCACATCGAATTCTCTTGAAAATCCCATGGAGACGCCCTTTGTTTCAAGCAATATTCTGTCGGAAGGAATGTCTTCCGGAAATGCCACCCTGTCGCCGTCGGCGGTAAGCTGCAAAGGACGGCATTGCAGAAGGTCTATGACGTATTTCCCGTCAGGGGCAAAATTAATGGTATATTCCGTGTCTACCGGGTATTCGTAATGCTGCTGAATCAGTCCGAGGATTTCCCGCATATCATTCATTAGCGACTGATTGCCGGTCAGACCATCGCAGGTGACGAAAAGAATATCCCTGTCAATGCCCATGTCTCTGAACCGCGCTTCGGTTTCATAATTATGCGCAAGCAGCAGCCGATTAAGGTAAGTCGGGAGCTTCAGGGATAATTTCATTGGGTCGAAACCCTCGACTTCTCCCTTTTCCAGACTGACCGCGTCCACAAGCCGCTGTGAATACTGCTGTCTGTCGGAAACAGAGGTATTGATCACCCGCTTGGGATCATCGAGAGATACCATTCGCGGATAAGAGCCGGTTCTCCGGTCTACGGCGGCAGTGCCAAGTCCCATCACGAGTCTGAGCATTCCCGACTCCGGACGCACCGAATCCATTCTGTACGGACTGGTCGAATAACCCACTCCTGCCGCGCAGGGCATGAAGAAACCCTCATACCTTGAACCCGATACTCTCTGCACCAGAATTGCCATCTGTTCATCGCGTTTGTCAAGTCCCCGGCGTTTTCTGTAGTCAAGCGCCGAAAGGCTCATCGTGCTGGCGTAGACGGTGCGCACCGCGTCCTCAAACTGTTTCAGACGTTCCTCCGGAGAACCGATGCTGCCGCAGAATACCGATTCATACTTCCCGGCAAAGGCGTTTCCGAAGCCGTCTTCCAATATCGAGCTGGAACGGACAATCACCGGATCGCTGCCGTAATAATCGAGGATTCTGCGAAATTCTGCTTCTATCCGGGAAGGGAATTTTCCCTCCATGATCTTTTCTCTGAACTGATCCGCCAGCGTAAAGAATCCTTCCTCCGTCCTCTGTTTTATCCTCAAATCCCAGAAACCGTTGTCCACGATATAGGCGTAAAACACGTCGGACCCGATGTAATAGGAATCGTGCGGCTCAAAGCGTTCAAAAATATCGGGGCGGTGATTCTCCACGATCTTCCTCGCAAGGAGCATTCCGCAAGCCTTGCCGCCGATCATTCCCGTACCGACCATGCGGGAATGCACCTCAAAGTAATCCTCCGGTCTGAAATTCTGCTTGATAAGACTGCGCATACGCTCGTCTCGGGTGAGCATGATGTTGCACATTCTCGCACATTCATTGGTTACGTCCACGCCGTTTTCATAGAGCATCTTGGTTCTTACAAAAAAGCGTTCCCAGCTGTCGAGATTCTGATCGAGCGCTTTTCCGGCTTCTTTATTCATGAGTCCGTAAAAATGGCTGATCTCGGTTCCCTCGGAAAGAACAGTAAAGCTGTTGTCCTCCCTTCTCATGCGATAAGGTTGGAACATCGTCTGGGAATAACGGTTCCACACCTTCATCGGACGCACATAGAATGACTGCCCGTCATTGTCGTTTTCTTTATACACGTCAAGGAAAAGCTGCGTTGTGTCCCGGATGGTCGCAATCGCGTCAAAGGAATGTCTGCCTCGGATAATAGGGAAATAGGCGACTGTATCGAGAATAAACAGAAACGGACAGGTCAGGTGAAAGAAGTTGCCCATCATCAGATCGGTTGCCCACGCTTCTTCCAACTCTGACAGGCAGTCAAAGACATAAAAAGCGTCGTAGCCCTCCCGTTCAATCAGATTGTGTATATTGACCGTGAAATTTTCAAAGCGGTGCGAAAGCTCTACGTGTTCGATTTTCAACCCTTGCCGTGGCGTGAGAATCGGCTCGTGTTCCGCAAAACGGATATAGATGAGATTTCTGCGGTCCGCTATTGCCTGCTGTGCGAACCGTTCCGCCACATATCGGAATTCATTGAGGGAGGGAACCTGCCAGACAACATTGTCCCCCAGCCGTATGTATTGCAAAGCCTCGTCCATCATCGGTATTCCGGAGCGTGTTTTCTCAAAAGCTGCCATTGCGCATCCTCCATTCTTTATCTTTTTCAAGTGCAAAAAGGTGCTC
>JAFPXU010000047.1 GCA_017394605.1 Clostridia bacterium
CAAGCTGCCCTGCCGCATGCTGTTTCCTTTCCTTTACATGCCTGAATACAACAAGAGTCTCACACTTTCATGCAAGACTCCTGTTTGAACTTGATTTTACTTGATTTCTTTTATCTCAACCCCAACATTTGACATTGAGTCATAAAATTCATATATTTTCACACGAGACACTTCAGGATATAAACACCGTCATGCAAAGCGTTCAGATAGATGTAACCGCGATCGTCCACAACGAGGTCCTCTGCGGTTCCGAGCGGCTTGTTTGGCATCGGAACATCAAAGCAGAGCTTTTCCGGATTCGGCGGGATGAAGTAAGCAATCTCCTTCGGAACATACGGATCCGAAAAATCATAAACCCGGAGTCCGGCATGGAAATAACAATCATAAATACGGTCAGGCCGGTCCTCGATCCATGTTTTATGCGTCATCGGTTCATGGAGATTGTGCGGACCGAATGAAGTCGGGAAATCCTGACCCAGCTCGTTAAAGTTCTTGTACGGCCAGTTCTCAGGGACTTCCGGATACGGGAAAACGGAGATCAGTACCGGATCCGTCGGATCGGACACGTCGAACGCTTCAATTCCGCAGAACGCATGCACACCGAACTTGTCGAATTCATGCTGCGAATAGGTCCACTGACGTTCGCCTTCCTGCATGCCGACCGCGTATTTTGTTCCGTGCACCGGCATGAAAGTATGACAGAGCGCGCCGCCGAACTTGGTCGCAAAAGGCGGCGTCATCTTGCACTCTCCCAGTACCTGCGGCACACGAGGATCAGAAATGTCGAGTATCTTGAATCCGCCGCCGGCGCAGCTGATATATACAAGATTGGAATCAGTCTCCGCATACGGGAAATGCACAAAGCCAGGATAGGTGTTATATCCCTGCCAGCCGTTCCATTCCTTTTTACGGGTCTTTTCGGTCAGATTGCCGAAGAACTGACCGGGATTCCACCAGCGTCCCGCCTCGACAGGATGTTCGGGGTCGCTGATATCCACGATGCGGTAAATGTAATCCTTAAACCCGGGAGCGGTTGCTGCCAGATGAACATATCTGCCGCCGTTGTACGTGAACCGGTGAACGCCGGAACCGCGGTTCTCGGGATCTCCCGTAGCCCAGAACGAAAGCTTCTTCGGGTGTTCGGGATCTTCTTTCAGAGAGAAAATATGTATACCGCCCGGAGCAGGCTTATAATGCTCGGGAGCGGGTCCGTGGAGAAACGGAAGGCAGTTGCCGTTCGCGACGATCATCAGGTCGTCGCAGATCTGGACTTTGGGTGTCGACATATAGGGATACTCGACCGGATCCATAACAGGCATGTACTGGATATGCCGCGGATTTGACGGATCGGTCACGTCCAGAATCTCGACGCCGTACCCGAAGAAACAACCTCCGTAAAGATAGTATTTCCCATCCTTTGTCTTATAGAGCTGGGACTGGAACAGATAGTGATTGTCACAGTCGTGATGGGAAAGAACTTCCAGGTTCTTGATGTATCCTTCATTACCAGGACTCTTTGCATAGAATTTTTGACTCATCTCCATACCTCTCTGTAAAGATTTGTAGAAATACCGCGAGATTTCCCGCTGTTATCATGGTGTTATTGTACCTGTAATGCGTTTGAAAATCCAATATCAATATAAATGTTTAATCATATCAGAATTGTTATTAAAAATTACAAATATTGGTATTTTTCAATTTAGAACCACTTAACTAAAATTAAGATATAAGAAGAGATTCAAAGACTTTTCTTATCGTTCTAACACCCATCAAAAATAATATTTGGAGGTAGCTTTAATGAAAATCCTGGGACTTTCCTGCGGAACCAAGAACGGCAACAACGACACCATGTGCCGTGTGGCTCTGGAAGCTGCGCGCGATGCTGGCGCGGAGATCGAATTCATCCACGTGTTTGACTGGGACATCAAGTACTGCACCGGCTGCGTCGCATGTTCGAAGGGCCTTGTCATGGGAAAAGGCATGATCTGCACGCAGCGCGACGATTATGCGGCTCTCTATCAGAAGATGGTGGAAGCCGACGGCGTCCTGGTTGTGGATCCCATCTATGAATCCGGCGGATCAGGCCTGTTCCATGTCCTGACAGACCGTATGGGACCCGGACATGACACCGGCATGCTTTTCATGCTCGACGGGAAACTGAAAGAGCAGGGCAAAGAAGGACTGAACCCGAGGATTTTCCAGCAGAAAGCGATTTCCTTTGTGGGTATCGGCGGTTCTGACTGGGCAGTTCGCGTTGAAACCGACCACGCGATGCTGGCCCTTTCCCCCGGCTGGAAAGTTGTCGACAATGACTTCTTCTCCTGGTCCAAGGACGTCATTATGCAGGATGAAAAGATCGCGAGAATGCAGGAAATCGGCAGGAACCTCGTTGAAGCCGCCAAATACATCGTTGACAATCATGTCATGATCCCCGGTTCCGAAGAGCTGGATCTCTGGAAAGGCAAACCGGGCGGATGCCCGCATTGCCACGGCAACGCGTTCTATGTCTTCCCCGGCACAAATCACGCGGTCTGCGAACTCTGCGGCCTGGAAGGCCATCTCGATATTCAGGACGGCGCGGTCCGTCTCGTTCCCGATCCGGAACTCGGTGAAAACGGTCAGATCTGGCACTGCCATGACCTGCTCGCAGGCAAGGCAGCGCACGGAAAGGACATCTTTGAGAACGAAAGCAGACTCATGGATCTCTTTAAGAACGAAGAGTTCAAGGCGCGCAAAAAGCATTATACCGATGTGATTGCCCCCACTCCCTCCCCTTCCAAAAACAAGTAATCTGTGTTCCAGGCTGACGAAAGGAGACCGATATGGCATTTGAATTCAATCTGATGCGCAGTCTGATCTATGTAGGACTTGCCAAAGAAGAATACCGTCCGAAGCTGGAAGAGTGGCTATATAAATATCATGTACCGGAATCCATCAGCAAGTTCACGCCTTACTGCATCAAATACGCTTTCTATCAGGCGTATCCGACTCCGCCGGACGGAGAACGTTTCGGCGTTCGCAAGATGCAGCTGACGGAGCACTACTGGCTGGTGGACGAGCATCTTCCCGAGATGGCGAACAACATCTATAACGAGTACATGCCGATGGACGTACTGCGTTGGCAGGGGTGCATTCCGGATGTCAATACGGCTGCTACACACGCAAACGCTGAGACCGGTGACGCTGGCCGCGCAGTCGGCGGCGGCGACTTTCCGCCTTTCATCTTCGCTTTTGTACCGATCAACTGGGAAGAGGATTTCAAAGGCGCAGGACGTACGCCTGAAGACGGACCGAACTACCGCTGGCAGTTCCTCATTCAGTATCCGGACGGCGTGGAGAAGGCTGACGGCGAAAAATGGTTCTATGACGAAGTCGTTCCGTTCTTCAAGAAGAATGTGTTCGTCAACCGTTTTGTATCCAGCAAAGTAAAGATCAACTACGGCGCGCCGAGCGCAAAGTTCGACCGGCTCTGCGAGATCTGGTTTGACGGTCCCGAAGAATGGCACGAAGCCATCACCCTTGCCGACCGGATGATCAAGAAACCCGAATGGGCACAGCAGGAGCAGTTCCCTTACCTTAAACCACAGCATAACATTGCTTCGTTGTTCCTTGGCGACCGTGCCACATCGGACAACCTTACGCAGTATCGCGGCTTTATCACCATGCGTTAACCCGCTTTACAGCATCAATTAATGCAGAAAGGATCTTTCATATGAAACCGACCAAGAAAATGATCATCACACAGAACCTGGTCTTCAACGTGCCTTTCGCGCTCGTTATGACCATCGTTTCCAATATCATCAACCATCAGCCAATCGGTCCTTCGACCATCGGCATGTTTCTGATCGCACTTGTTCTTGTCGAGATCTTCGGCGCTATCGTTCCGGTTCAGAAGATTGCCGGGCTCATGGCAGCCAAGATCTACAAGGGCAAGAACCCGATGGCGTTCCCGCAGTTCCTGCTGACCGCGCTCGTGCTCACGATCATCTTCACGATCCTTATGACGCTCAGCATGACGCTGATCGGCATGCTTCTCGGCGGCGCACCGCTGTCCGGCTACTGGGGTGCAGTGCTTCATACTTTCCCCTGGCTCTGCCTTGCAGCGTACTGCTCCGTACTGATCTTCCTGCCTCTTTCCATGAAGGTTTCCGGCATGGATAAGGTCGCGGGCGGTCCTCCGAAGGATCATCAGTAATTGATTCGTTTCGCTCCCCTGCCGTTTTCAGCCCAGGGGAGCGATTCCACTTTTCAAGCGAGGTCCGACCGATGAAAAAACTCACCCGTCCGGAATGGACTCTGGCACTATGTATCGCTTTGTTTCCACCCATATGGGCAGTTCTTTCATCCCATGTAGGCGTGCAGACAGGCGCTGTCGCTCTGATCTGCGCAGGTGTCTATACTGCCGCAAACGGAGATAAGAAGCGTGCGGTTCCGATTTCTCTCGGCTTCCTGGCCGGCGATATCTGGGCGATCTTTCCCCTTTGGATCGCAAAGAAGTTATCCTGGAATCCGGATCTGGAACTGTTCTGTACACTCTTTGTCATGGGCGGTGTCGCTGTCTTGATTGCCTCCGCGTTTCCAAAAGTTTTTTATCTTCCCGCGTGGCTTTCCGGATGGGCGATCGGTCTGACCATCATGTCTCCCCTTGGATTTGATTCAATCGGTTCTTATCCTGTTCAAATCGGCATTTCCATGCTGGTTGGTGTCTGGTATGTCGGTGTGTTTCTCGACGCGCTGCACCGCTTTCTCAACAACAGGAACAGACCCGAACGCACAGTCTCTGCAGACGAGGAATGATTACCATGAAACAGCAATCCGTTTCCGTAAGATGGGCATATCTCGTACTCGGCGTGTTCTCTTTGCTTTTTGCCGGCGTCATCTACGCATGGTCCATTCTGAAGACACCTCTTTCGGATGCGTTTGGATGGACCGCGTCACAGCTCGCGCTCAATTTCACGCTCACGATGTGCTTTTTCTGTCTGGGCGGATTCGTAGGCGGGCTGATCTCCAAAAAACTTGGCTGCAGATGGAGCCTTCTTATAGCTGCAGTGCTCAGCGGAATCGGCTTTATTCTTGTTTCCCGGCTTAACGGTGCACTTCCGGCGCTCTATCTGAGCTACGGCGTACTGGCCGGACTCGGAATCGGGATCGCCTATAATGTTATTATCTCCACAGTCAGCGCATGGTTCCCTGATAAGAAAGGATTATGTTCAGGCGCACTCATGATGGGATTCGGTGCTTCCGCTCTTGTTGTCGGAAAAGCTGCTTCCGTCCTGATAGAAGGGCCCGGTTGGCGCTCGGCTTATATTTCTGTCGGAGCTGCGCTGATTCTGGTTTTGTCGGCTGCCGCCTTCGTGCTTAGAAGACCCCTTCCGGATCTCGTTCTTCCAAAGCCGCAGGCTAGGGCAGCCCTTGCGGACGAATCTTTTGAACAAACGGACTGGCCTACCTCCAAAATGATCCGCAGAGTGTCTTTCTGGATGGCGTTCCTGTGCATTGTCTGCCTTGCTGCGGTTGGAAATACTGTGATATCCTTTGCAAAAGATCTTGCCATGTCCGTCGGGGCGCAGGCTGCACTTGCAACTACTTTAGTCGGCATTCTTTCCATCTGCAATGGACTCGGCAGAATCATTTTCGGCGCTCTGTTCGACCTTCTCGGGCGCAGGAAAACCATGCTGACCGCTAATTTTCTTACCATACTCGCTGCCGGCGTGACACTGCTGTCCGTACTGACAAAGTCCATTCCCCTGTGCATTGCCGGCCTTTGTCTTACCGGCTTTTCCTACGGGGCTGCTCCGACGATTTCCTCCGCGTTCATCTCAGCTTTCTATGGAATCAAGTATTTCCCTCTGAACTTTTCCGTGATGAACTTCAATCTGATGTGCGCGTCTCTTATGGCTACCGTCGCAAGCGGTCTTCTCGAATCCACCGGAGGATATGTCGGTCCCTTTATTCTTCTTGTTGCGCTGTCGGTCGTATCGCTGGTTCTGAACCTTTGCATAAAAAAACCATGACCGGTATTACTTTTATCACAGTGAAACCGAAAGGAGGATCGCCGCATTGGATATTGAATTGAACCGTTTATTCGCTCAAGACGGGATACACAATTTCGTATTTATCGGCGAGGCCGGCTGCGGTAAAAGCGAAATTGCAATCAATCTTGCAGTAAAACTCGCTCAGGATAACAGGAAACCGGTCCATTTTTTTGATCTCGACATGACAAAACCCCTTTTCCGCTCCCGCGATCAGGCATCCTGCCTGGAGGATCAGGGCGTAATCGTTCACTATGAGGAACAGTTTTATGATGCCCCTACTGTAGCCGGCGGCACCCTGCGTCTTCTTCGTGATGATACTGTTTATACCGTGCTTGATGTCGGCGGTGATTATATCGGAGCACGTGCGATTGGAGGCTATGCGCATTCCCTGAACGCTCCGGGTACTGCGGTGTTTTATGTCATTAATCCCTATCGTCCATGGTCTGCGGATATCGAACACATCGACAGAGTGCTCGGGGAAACGCTCGGTGTCTCACATATCCGTCTGGACAGGCTGACGCTTCTGGGAAATCCGAATCTGGGTCCCGAAACTTTGACAGAAGACGTGATCCGTGGCGCAAGACAGCTGCAGAAGAACGTCGGCCCCTATAAGCCGGTTGCATTCTATACCGTCTGGCGGCCTTTATATGAAGAGGTCTGCAGTCAAGTGGATGCGCCGGTATATCCCATCGATCTGTATCTCACCTATGAGTGGAATCAGGAATAAACAAGTCCTTCCTTAACAATTATAGAAAAAGGAGCAAATGTAATGGCAAAAGGAAAGGTAGAAATCATTAAGGAACGGTGCAAGAGCTGCGGCTATTGCATCAAGTTCTGTCCCAAAGGCGTTCTTGCCGTAGGCAAGGAAGTCAATTCCAAGGGATATGAGTATGTATATCCGGCCAATCCGGACGAATGCATCGGATGCGCGATTTGCGCGCGCATGTGTCCCGACGGAGCAATCGATGTTTATCGGTAAGGAGGAAACAGTATGGCACGAATTTTCATGAAAGGCACCGAGGCTGTCGCTGAGGCTGCCGTACGCGCGGGCTGCCGCTTCTTTGCCGGTTACCCGATCACTCCGCAAAACGAAGTTCCCGAATACCTGGCACGCCGGCTTCCGGAAGTGGGCGGCGTATTCGTGCAGGGTGAGAGCGAGGTCGCTTCCATCAATATGGTATACGGCGCCGCTTCCACGGGTACGCGTTCCATGACGTCTTCCTCTTCCCCCGGCATCTCGCTGAAGAGTGAAGGCATCAGCTATTGCGCTGCCGCAAAAATCCCCATGGTCTACTGCAACTTTGCCCGCGGTGGCCCGGGAGTCGGATCCATCCAGCCCGCTCAGCAGGACTATCTTCAGGCGACAAAAGCAAGCGGCAACGGCGGATTCCGCATGCCGGTCCTTGCTCCCTCAACAGTACAGGAGGCAGTTGATCTGACAGTTCTCGCTTTTGACTGGGCAGACCGCGACCGTACTCCGGTCCTGCTTCTTGCGGACGGCGTTATCGGCACCATGATGGAGCCGGTCGTTTTACCCGAACCGAAAACGGATGAGGAGATTGCCGCGATCAAGGAATCCAAGAAATCCTGGGCGTGCGTCGGCCATGAACTCGATTATGCGCACCGTGCGTGGATCCAGCCCGGTAACTGGTCTACGATCGTAATGCAGCAGTGCAACGAGGAAGCCGCCGCCATGTATCAGTCCTGGGAAAAGGAAGCGATGGTCGAGGAATACCGCACTGAAGATGCTGAGCTGATCCTTACGGCTTACGGTATTTCCGGCCGTATCGCGAAGTCAGCCGTCAATCTGCTCCGTGCTGACGGTATCAAAGCCGGGTTGATTCGCCCGATCACCGTTTATCCGTTCCCGAACGCATCTTATGACCGCATTGATTACAGCAAGGTCAAAGCGATTCTGGATATCGAAATGTCCATTCCCGCGCTGTTTGTGGACGATGTACGTGCGGCAGTTAAAGGACGCGCTCAGATTGAGACCTGTCTCTGCTCCGGCGGAAATATTATGAGCCGTGAAGCCGTGATCGACGCAGCGAAGAAAATCATGGAGGGCTGAGCAATGAATAAGATTTATACCAGAACGAAAACCATCCAGGAAGACAAAGTTTCCGGCTTCTGCCCCGGCTGCATGCATTCCACGGTCATCAAGTTGATAGGCGAAGTGCTTGAGGAACTGAATGTCGTTGACAAGGCCGCCTGTGTGCTCGGAATCGGCTGCTGCGGTCTCCATATGGACTATATCGCGTACGACAACACGACTGCCCCCCACGGACGGGCATGTGCTGTTGCGACCGGTATGAAACGCGCAAATCCGGAATCCCTAGTGTTTACCTATCAGGGCGACGGTGACTTCGCATCCATCGGACTGGCGGAATCCATGTCCGCTGCCAACAGGGGTGAGAATATCACGGTCATCTTTATCAATAACGGCATTTACGGAATGACCGGCGGTCAGATGGCGCCGACTACTTTGATCGGCATGAAAGCAACTACCGCTCCGAAGGGACGCGATCCGAAGGAGCACGGATATCCGATGCATATGTGCGAGATTCTGAATCAGCTTACTGCTCCTTACTATCTCGAGCGCACATCATGCAATACGCCCGCAAATGTCAATAAAACCAAGGCTGCCATTAAGAAAGCGTTCCAGAACCAGCTTGACGGAAAAGGATTCTCCATGGTGGAGATCGTAACAGGATGTCCGACAAACTGGGGACTGGATGCCCTTCGCAGTCTTGATTTCATCGAAGAGAAAATGCTTCCGGAATACCCGCTGGGTGTCGTCCGGGATCGCAGCAAGGAGGCTTGAACTATGGAAACCAATCTTTGTGTCGCCGGTTTCGGTGGTCAGGGCGTCATGTCGCTTGGAAAGTTTCTCGCGGATGCGACCTGCAACTCTACCGATAAGAATGTTACCTTCTTCCCCTCCTATGGCGCGGAACAGCGCGGTGGTACGGCGAACTGTTTCGTCGTAATCTCCGATGATGATATCGGCGCGCCGCTTGGCGATGTGATGGATGACCTGATCGTCATGAACGGTCCGTCGCTCGCTAAATTCCTTCCTACCCTGAAAAAAGGCGGAAATCTGTTTATCAACAGTTCCATCGTCTCAGATCAGATCGACCGCGAGGATGTAACGCTTGTTAAGGCGCCTGTTACGGAACTCGCTCTTGAGATGGGCAATGCCAAGGTTCTGAACGTTATTATGCTTGGCGTCTATGTAGGTTTTACGCAGGTCATTGATCCCGCCATCGTATGGGAGACCATCGAACACAAACTTGCTTCCAAACCGAAACTGCTTCCTCTTAACAAGCAGGCTTTCGAAAAGGGAATCGAACTCGGCAAGGCGCAGCGCGCATGATGCCGGAACAGGAGATCGAATATGGTTTACAGAACCTTTGATGAATTGATTTCAAAACTGAAGTCTTCCCCCCGCTCGGTACGCATGGCCGTCGCCGCTGCAGGCGATGATCATACCATCGAAGCTGTGCTGAACGCGCGTAAGGAAGGGATCGTCTCCCCTATTCTTGTCGGCGATAAAAAACTGATCGACGCGGCTCTGAATGAGTTTGGTGCCACGGTTCCCGAAGAAGATATCTATGATATCCCGGATATCGCGGAATCTGCCAAATTTGCCGTTCAGCTGGTGCGTGAAGGCAAAGCGAATCTCCTGATGAAAGGCAAACTGGACACGAGCGTCATGCTCCGACCGGTTGTCAATAAGGAGACCGGTATCGGCAAGGGCGGCGTTATGAGCCATTTCACTGCTTTTGAAGTACCGAATTATCACAAACTGCTTGTTCCTGTGGACGGCGGCATGGTTACCTATCCAACGCTTGAACAGAAAAAGTCGATCATCGAAAATACGGTCGGAGCGCTCCGCGCCATGGGTTACGACGAGGTCAAAGTCGGCGTTCTCGCCTGCGTTGAAAAGGTAAATCCCAAGATGCCTGAAACCGTCGAAGCGGATGAACTGAAACAGATGAATCTGCGCGGCGAGATCACAGGATGCATCGTGGAAGGTCCTATCTCCTACGATTGTGCTGTCAGCAAGGAAATTGCGGATTTCAAAGGATTTCACAGCCCCGTCGCTGGTGACGCGGATGTCCTGATCGCACCGAATATCCATGCAGGAAACATTATGGGCAAAATGCTTGCATGCACGGCCGGCGCCAAAATGGCCGGATTCATCGTCGGCGCAAAGGTCCCGATCGTTCTGACAAGCCGCGGGTCTTCGCCTCTTGAGAAATACAACTCCATCGCTATCGCTGCTGCTGCCGCGGAATAAGGAGGATATGATGGAAAAACTGTTGATCATCAATCCCGGCTCGACATCCACAAAAATCGCGGTATATGAAGACGAGAACCCGCTCTTCACCGAATCCATTGTCCATACCCCGGAACAGCTTGCCCCTTTTGATCATGTGGCGGAACAGTACGAATTCCGTAAGGACCTCATTGTCTCCACGCTGAAAGCGCATCATGTCGCATTGAGCTCGCTGACCGGAATCGTCTCGCGCGGCGGTCTTCTGACTCCGATCCGCGCAGGTGCCTACGAGGTCAACGATGATATGGTATGGCAGCTCAAATACCGTCCGCAGAACGAGCACGCCTCAAATGTCGGCGCGATGATTGCCCGTTCACTGAGCGTTGAATATGGAATACCGGCATTCATCTATGACGGCATCACGGTCGATGAGCTTGACCCCATCAACAAGATCACCGGCCTTCCCATCTTCCGCCGCAAAGGCATGGGACATAATCTCAATACCCGCGCCGCCGCAATGCGTTATGCGAGCGAGTTTGGAAAGTCGTATCAGGATATCACAGTCATCGTGGCGCATCTGGGTGGCGGTATTTCCGTTAACCTCCATCACGGCGGTAGAATCGTGGACTTTATCAACGACGAGGAAGGCCCCTTCTCCCCCGAGCGTTCCGGAGGACTGCCGATGTTCGACGTGATCAAAATGTGCTATGACGGAGATCACAACTATAACTCCATGATGAAGCTCGTGAAACGTCAGGGCGGTCTGATGGCCCATCTCGGAACAACGGACAGCCGCGATGTGGAGAAGATGATCCAGAACGGAGACGAGCACGCGAAACTCATCTACGACGCGATGGCGCTCAATGTAGCGAAAAATATCGCGAAATGCGCTCCATATGTAAAAGGTAAAGTTGATGCGATCCTGCTGACCGGCGGTATCGCCTACTCGCAGTATTTTACGTCCTATATCCGTGAACACGTCGAGTTTATCGCGCCTGTGATCGTCTATCCGGGTGAAGATGAAATGCTTTCTCTCGCGCTTGGCGGACTTCGTGTCCTTCGCGGAGAAGAAAAAGCCGGAACTTTTGTAAAGAACGAAAATCCCGGTTATTGATATCTTTTATTGGAATCCATATATAAGGCGCGTTTCCATGGACGCGCCTTTTTATTACGAGGCTATATTAAATAGGGATTCAACCATTCATCATGCAGTTTTTTAATTTCCCGTTCAAGGTTTACGTAGAATTGACCGATGTGTTCACCGTCTACCAACGCATGGTGAACCAGTACCGAAACCGGCATGAGGATCCTGCCTGTTTCCGATTCCTTATATTTTCCCCATGTGATTCTCGGATTGGATTCATCGCCTCCTGCAACAGGCTGTATGAGCGCCGTATAGTTCAGCCAGGGAACCGTGGAGATAAAATACATGCTTTGAACATCCTGGTCTTCGTCTATTCCGTTTGAGACACAATCCGCCCTTGCTTTTTCCGCCAGGCTGAAATACTCCTGGAGAGGCATGTGATGGCGTAGTGTACAGTAGCAGTATCCGCCGCCATTTGCGCGCTCCGTGTGAGATGTGGGGCACTCGGAATACTGAATGATCTGATCGCCGTGGATTCTCTGTCTGAATTCCGGAACGGCATCCGCAGCGAGCGCGACTGCGTGCAGGAACGTCAGATAAAATGATTTCCCCATTTCCTTACTGTATCGGTAAGCATCCGTAACATCCTGTTCCACCGTTACGCCTACATAAGGATAGGACAGGGACCGGAAATAGTCGAAATGCGCTTTTCTCGGATAATGATGCATGTCAAGGGTAATAAATGACAAGAGCGTATCCTCCTAATCATTACTGATAAAACCATCCTAAATGAATTAAGCGGACCGGTCAATGAATCGCGTTCATAAAAAATGGCACAGCCTTTTGAGCTGTGCCATCTGCATACATGAATCGCAGGATCAGAGCGTATTCAGTTTCTTGTAATATTCGATCTTCTCCTGTGCTTCCTTCTCCGCTCTCTCGAACAGCGGGCCGGCAACATCCGGGAACTGTTTCTTCAGAGAGGAGTAACGGACTTCTCCGAGGATGAACTCCTGGAAGTTTCCGGTCGGATCCTTGGAATCCAACGTGAACGGATTCTTGCCTTCGGCAGCGTTGTCCGGATTGTACCTGTACAGCGGCCAGTATCCTGCTTCGACAGCCTTCTTGGCTTCAGCCTGGCTCTTGCCCATGTTGATGCCGTGGTTGATGCAGGGCGCGTAAGCGATGATCAGGGACGGTCCCTTGTAAGCTTCCGCTTCCGTGACTGCCTTCAGCAGCTGAGCGGGGTTGGCGCCCATGCAGACCTTTGCGACATATACGTAACCGTAGCTCATCGCCATCAGACCGAGGTCTTTCTTCTTGGTGCGCTTACCGGCAGCAGCGAATTTCGCAACAGGTCCGGTCGGCGTGGCCTTGCTGGCCTGACCGCCGGTGTTGGAATAGACTTCCGTATCGACGACAAGAACGTTGACATCCTCATCCTGGGCGAGAACGTGATCGAGTCCGCCGTAGCCGATATCATAGGCCCATCCGTCTCCGCCGAAGATCCATACAGACTGTTTGGTCAGAAGATCTTTGTCTTCGAGAATCGCCTTGGCGAGTTCGCCGTTGCAGCCTTCGATCGCTTTCACAAGCTTTTCTCCTGCCGCTCTGGAACCTGCCGCGTCGTCCATGTTCTCGAGCCATTCTTTTGCCGCAGCTTTCGCTTCTTCGCAGGCGCAGTCGCATGCAGCTACCTTTTCGATGTTCTCCTGCAGTTTGGCTCTGCGCTGCTTAGTTGCAAGATTCATTCCGAATCCGAATTCCGCGTTGTCTTCGAACAGGGAGTTCGCCCATGCGGGGCCCTGACCTTTTTCATTGACCGTATACGGGCACGTCGGAGCGCTGCCGCCGTAAATGGAAGAGCATCCGGTCGCGTTCGCAACGACCATGCGGTCGCCGAACAGCTGGGAAATGAGCTTGACATAAGGCGTCTCGCCGCATCCTGCGCATGCGCCGGAGAACTCGAACAGCGGCTGGAGGAACTGGCTTCCTTTGACCGTCTTCGTGTTTAGCTGGACATCTTTCTTCTTGATGGTCTGCGCATATTCCCAGTTGGCCTCTTCGGTCTTGGAAACCTCGGCAAGCGGTACCATCTGGAGCGCTTTTGTCTTTGCAGGGCAGACATCGACGCAGTTGCCGCATCCGGTGCAGTCCAAAGGAGAAATTTGCATACGGAACGTGTATCCGGCAAAGCCGGCTGCTTTCTTCGTCGCGAACCCTTCGGGCGCTGCCGCGGCTTCAGCTTCGTCTACAAGGTACGGCCTGATCGCTGCGTGTGGGCAGACGAGAGAGCACTGGTTGCACTGGATGCAGTTTTCTGTGATCCACTGCGGAACATCGACCGCGATGCCTCTCTTCTCGTACTTCGTCGTGCCGGTCGGGACTGTGCCGTCGGCGGACAGAGCGGAAACGGGAAGCTTATCGCCCTGCTGCGCGAGAATCGGATGAATGAAGTCGTTGAAGTACGGATCATCCGTCGTCTTGATCGCGACAGCACCCTCGGTCGTCGTTGCCCAGGATTCAGGATACTTGATCTCTTCAATGGCATTCATACCTGCGTCGATGGCGTTGTAGTTCTTCTGAACAACATCGTCGCCCTTCTTGCCGTAGGACTTCTTGGCAGCAGCCTTCATATAATCCAGCGCCTCCTGGGCGGGAATGACGCCGCTCAGTTTGAAGAATGCGCTCTGCATGATCGTATTGATCCTGCCGCCCATTCCAACTTCACGAGCCAGTTTGATCGCGTTGATGTTGTAGAACTTGACATGGTTCTTCGCAATCGCGTTCTTCATCGACGCGGGAAGTTCTTTTTCCATCTCCTCAAGAGTCCAGGGGCTGTTCAGAAGGAACGTGCCGCCTTCCTTGATGCCTTCAACGACATCATATCTCGTGACGTAGGATGGGTTATGGCAGGCGATAAAGTCAGCCGCGTCGATCAGATAGGGGCTCTGGATCGGGGTCTTGCCGAATCTCAGGTGAGACACGGTGAAACCGCCGGATTTCTTGGAGTCGTAGGCGAAATAACCCTGCGCATACATGTTCGTATGGTCGCCGATAATCTTGATTGAGTTCTTGTTGGCGCCGACGGTGCCGTCAGAACCAAGACCGAAGAACTTGCAGGCGATCGTTCCTTCCGGAGCGGAATTGACCTGTTTCGTTACCTTCAGGGAGTGATGCGTTACATCGTCTTCGATACCGACCGTGAAGTGATTCTTGGGTTCTGCCTTTTCGAGGTTCTCATATACGGCGTTGACCATGGAAGGAGTGAACTCCTTGCTTCCGAGGCCGTACCTACCGCCATAGACCTTGACGTCTCCCCTGCCGCCCTCGACCAGCGCATTGATTACATCCTGATAAAGCGGTTCGCCGAGAGAGCCGGGCTCTTTCGTTCTGTCAAGCACCGCGACGCGTTTGCAGGACGCTGGAATCGCGGCAACAAAGCGATCCATGGAGAACGGACGGTACAGACGAACTTTCAGCAGACCGTACTTCTTGCCGCGCGCGTTCAGATAATTGACCGCTTCTTCGCAGACATCCGCACCGCTGCCCATGATGACGATCACGTTCTCAGCATCGGGAGCGCCGACATAATCGAACAGATGATAAGGACGTCCGGTCAGTTTGCCGACTTCATCCATGTATTTCTGTACGATGTCCGGAATAGCGTCATAGTACTTGTTCGCGGCTTCTCTTCCCTGGAAGTAGATATCCGGGTTCTGAGCGGTACCGCCCTGATGCGGATGCTCCGGGTTCAGAGCTCTGGCACGGAACGCCTTGACCGCGTCACGGTCGAGCAGTTTGTCCATGTCCTCGTAATCGATCGCTTCGATCTTCTGGACTTCATGGGAAGTACGGAATCCGTCGAAGAAATGAAGGAACGGTACGGATCCTTTGATCGCGGAAAGATGTGCGACGAGAGAAAGATCCATTACTTCCTGTACGGACGCGGAAGCGAGCATCGCAAATCCGGTCTGACGGCATGCCATCACGTCACTGTGATCGCCGAAGATCGAAAGAGCATGCGCGGCAAGCGCACGTGCGCTGACATGAAATACGCCGGGAAGCAGTTCGCCGGAGATCTTGTACATGTTCGGGATCATCAAAAGAAGTCCCTGAGATGCGGTGAAAGTCGTGGTAAGCGCGCCGGCTTTCAGAGATCCGTGAACTGCGCCTGCGGCGCCGCCTTCTGACTGCATTTCTGCAATGCGGACTTTCTGTCCGAACAGGTTGAGTCTTCCGTTTGCAGCCCAGTCATCCGCAACTTCAGCCATCGGCGAAGACGGAGTGATCGGATAAATCGCGGCAACATCGGAAAATGCATACGCTACATGCGATGCAGCGGTATTGCCATCGATTGTCATGGTTTTCGGCATTCTATGTGCCCTCCTCATTTTATTTGGTTGTGGGAAATCCACAAAATCTCACGATATAAATTATAATTCAAGCGTTAAAATGGTGTCAATTGACAGCGTGCAAAAGATGCCCGAATCTGTCAAATAAAAGCGCCATGTCATCCTTTTTCTGATTCCACGGTTTCTTTTCACCGGGCCAGCGGTAATCCCCGTCCCCATCCTCGCCCGAAACGGTGCATGTCGCTCCAGAAGCAAGGAACGCTCCGTCAGGAAACACGAAAAGCTCATTCCCCTTTTCGGACAGAAGCATGGATCCTGACAGATCGGCGTCCGCGCCGTTGTTACGGATCAGGACGGTCTGCGCATTCTTGTCCACCTCCATGATTTCAAGATCAAGATCGGTGGTTCGTATAACATTCCGGGCTACCGTCTCACCTGACACTTCGATCGGAATAACATATCCCATGTCCGATTCATCGGTAATATAAATCTGTTTTCCCTGAAACAGGGATAGAACGCGTTCATTTGCAGAATCGGTATCAGCAGTCCTGTCGGTGGAGATGACGACAATATCCGGATCGGTTATGGATGCGAACGCAGGACCGGTCGCGTCCGGATTTCCGTGATTCCCGACGCGCAGAACATCCGTCTTCAGCTCTGCACCGTATCTGGCAACAAGCGTATCCTCTTCCGCAAACTGCATGTCGCCTGCAAGAAGGATTTTGCAACCGTTCATGCGCAGATCCAGCACAAGGGAATTGTCATTATCATCATCCGTGTTCAGTTCGAGAGGTCCGAGGACTGTCATTTTGTTCGATCCGCCGATCGCGACCGTATCCCCGGCGGATAGAAGCACAGTCGTTTTTCCGGCTTTTTCAGCCGCTTTGTCCGCAGGATTCTGTTTTTCGTTCTTTGGGTTGGAAATGGACGCTCTGTATATGGTCTCAACAGGATAACAGGATAACAGCGTACTTAAACCGCCCACATGATCACTGTGGGAATGCGTGATGAATAAAGCCTTGACGGAACGGACGCCGAGATAATTCAGAGCGCCCAAAAGCGCGGGAGCGGATTCCACTGTTCCGGTATCCACGATATAGCAGTCGCCTGAGGAAAGAATGACCGTCGAGTCCGCTTTCCGGACGTTTACAAACATAATAAGATCACCCGCCGGTATTGATGAAAGCTCCGGAACCGCAGTTTCAGCCTGTTTCTGGTCGGGTGTCGGCGAAACTGTCGGCTGCTGCTTTCCGCGTGAAGCACAGCCGAACAGCTGCAGAATACAAATTACGCTGCATAATACGGATAAGGTGTTTCTGATCAATCGATTTATTCGTTTCGTCATGCGGCTATTATATCAGTTTTTTGCTAATAAGGAAAAGGGACAGACCAATCGGCCTGTCCCAATGATGATCGGATAAATCACAGCGTAACAGAAGTACCGCTCTTCCCCGCGATCGCGTCCTTGGCGTTCTCGAGGGAAGCGATGATGGTCTTATGTCCGCTCTTTGCAAAAGAGATCGCTGCCTGGACTTTCGGCAGCATGCTTCCGGGAGCGAAATGGCCCTCTTTGCAGTACTGCTCCGCTTCAGCAACGGTCATGTGGGCAAGCTCCTTCTGATCGGGCTTTTTATAATTGATGGAAACACGGTCCACAGCGGTCAGAATGATGAGCATGTCCGCGTCGATCAGCTCCGCAAGTTTTGCGGAAGCGAAATCCTTGTCGATAACGGCGGGCGTTCCGATGAGTTTTCCGTCCTTTTCAATAACGGGGATACCGCCGCCGCCTACTGTGATGACGACATGTCCGTCACGGATCAGGCTGTTGACCACGTCCTTCTCGATAACGTCGACCGGCTTCGGGGAAGGTACGACCTGACGGTAACCGCGTCCGGCGTCCTCGATCATCGTATATCCCTTTTCCTCATGGATCTTGTCAGCCTGTTCCTTTGTATAGAAAGCGCCGATCGGCTTGGTGGGATGCTGGAACGCAGGATCCTTTTCATCGACAAGAACCTGTGTCACAACGGTCGCGACGGACTTTTTGATTCCGCGCTTCACCAGCTCGTTGCGGATACCGTTCTGAAGATGATATCCGATATATCCCTGGCTCATCGCACCGCACTCCGGAAACGGCATGGAGGATTTAATGGCGCCTGCTTCAGCAGCTGTGGACATTCCGAGGTTGATCATGCCGACCTGCGGTCCGTTCCCGTGCGCAATGACAACGTCGTTTCCGGCTTCGATAAGATCAACGATCGCCGACGCAGTTCCTTCAACGAGTTTCAGCTGCTCCGCGGGCGTATTGCCGAGAGCGTTTCCGCCAAGAGCGATAACAATTTTAGACATAACTTCCGATCCCTCTCTCTTTTTTTCTTCAGTATATCATACTTTCAGACAGTACAATAAAAATAATTGGCACTGCAAAAATTAATTTTTAGGTGTTTCCACAACATAAAAGTCGGAAACGACCATTCTGTGATCCGTGACCCCGGTTTCGACCGTATCCACCAGGTGCACGTCCGCCACGACGATACCGTCCGTATAAAGGATATTGTCTATGATCTTGGGCCTCGCCCCGTCGCCGAACGTATTCATGTCGATATTGACGAAGGAAATATCCTTCATATACCGGTAGATCCTCGGCGGAGAGCAGTTGAAGTCCCCGGTCACGACAAAAGGCGTTACGCCCGCCGCGCGGAGCGTATACACCATGGAAGCGATGTTGATGGATTTCAGGTGCATATCGGATGCGCAGAGATGCGTGTTGAAAAAATGCACGGGCCCGCCGTCTGTCAGAAGACAGGCGTACGCCAGATACCTCGGCTCTTTTCCGCGCGCGACATCCAGCTGCCATGCGTCAGAATACAGAATCGGCAGTCGGGAAAGAATGGCCGTGCCGTATTCTCCCTCGTCATAGTCGAGCGTTTTGCAGAACACATAATACGGATAACCCGCAGCTTCCGCGAGCCGCTGCAGCCAGTCGATTCCGTTCCCTTTGAGATTCAGGCGCTTTACCTCCTGGATCCCGATCACATCAAGAGACTCTGACCGGATCAGGGAAGCGAGCCTGGAGATTTTCGTGCTGTTCTCCGCGCCGTGTATATTCAGAGAAGCGGCTCTGTACCGGACGGTCTCCGTACGGCTCAGATCCTGTGAACTGACGGATAGTTTATCCGGTCTGAAGTATCCTTTTACGCCGTTATAGTCGACGCAGATAAAATTGACGGATTCCTCGATCACGCGAAACCTTTCCCCCGCGTTCACCGTTCCGATTCCTGTCCCGTGAAGCGATGACCGTTTTTTTACGGAGACATTATTTCCCTTGACTATGGCGATCTTCATGCTTTCGGGAATCCGGACAAGCGGGTCGCCTTCAGGAGAAGGATACGGCGAAGCCCACTCCGGGGACGGCGTAGGCGTATTCCCTCTTGCGTTCGGCGTGTAAACGGAGGTGGGAAGCGGAACAAACGAGATTTTAGGCGTAAAAGTAGGAACATAGATTCCGCTGAAATCCGGAGCGGGTGTCGGCGTAGGAGTCGGGCTCGGAACAGGAACGGGTGTGTCGGTCACTGTCGGAACAGCGGTCGCGACGGTCACGGTGACCGCCGGAGGCTCGGCGCACGCGAACAGACACGCGGCAAGCACCGCGGACAGAATGATTGAAACTGTAATCTGACAGAGTCTTCGCAAGGTCCCATTCCGCTCCTTTCACAGAATGTATTTTAACAGAACGGAGGCATAAAGAAAAGGAGCGGGACTTCCATCCCGCTCCACTGTCTGTTTCGGATTAAGATCAGAGCGCAAGTTTATCGCTGACCTCATCGCTTCCGGACGCTTCGGAAAACTTTTCGATCAGGGACTCCACGGTCAGATTCTTCTTTTCCTCTCCGGATACGTCCACGGCGATTTCGCCGGCGTGGAGCATGATGAGACGGTTTCCGTATTTAATGGCGTCTCGCATGTTGTGCGTGACCATCAGCGTTGTCAGATGATCGCGTTCGATGATTTGCTCGGAAAGCTCAAGAACCTTTTTCGCGGTTTTCGGGTCAAGCGCGGCGGTATGCTCGTCGAGAAGCAGCAGCTTCGGCTTGACGAGAGTAGCCATCAGAAGGGTCAGTGCCTGGCGCTGTCCGCCCGAAAGCAGTTTGACTTTCGTGGAAAGGCGCCCTTCCAGTCCCAGGTCGAACTGGGACAGCTGTTCTTTGAACAGTTCCCTTTCCTCATTGGAAATTCCCCAGCGAAGTCCGCGCTTCTGTCCTCTTCTGTAAGCGAGCGCAAGGTTTTCCTCGATCCACATGTTTCCCGCGGTGCCCATCATCGGATCCTGGAAAACGCGTCCGAGATATTTCGCTCTTTTGTATTCCGGTACATTCGTCACATCCTGTCCGTCGATCAGGATCCTTCCGGAGGTCAGGAAATTCGCGCCTGCGACGCAGTTGAGCAGCGTGGACTTTCCTGCGCCGTTGCCACCGATGACCGTTACGAATTCACCGGGTTTCAAATGCAGGGAAATACCGCGAAGCGCTTCCGTCTCATTGACGGTTCCGGGATGGAAGACGATGCGCGCGTTTTCAACTTTAAGCATTTGCGACGCCTCCCTTCCCTGTCTTCTTCGCGTTGACTTTCGCTTTGATCGTAGGAAGAGCGAGCGCGAGCGCAACCGTGATCGCAGTGAAAAGCTTCAGGTCGTTTGCGGGCATGCCAAGTTTCAGAACCAGCATGATGATGACGCGATACGTAATGGAGCCAAGGCAGAGCGCAATCAGCGAACGCTTGAACGTCTTCTTTCCGAAGAGCACTTCGCCGATGATCAGAGAAGCCAGTCCGATCACGATCGATCCGGTACCCATCTGAATATCCGCGAACGACTGGCTCTGAGCGATCAGGCCGCCCGCAAGCGCTACAAATCCGTTTCCGATCACAAGACCGAGGATCTTCATCATGTCAGTGTTGATGCCCTGTGCGCGAGCCATGCGTTCATTGTTGCCGGTCGCGCGGATCGCGCAGCCGATTTCCGTTCCGAAGAACCAATACAGAATCAGGAACGCCGCGGCGACAAACAACACCGCGATGCAGATAACGGCAAGATTCTTCGGAAGATGCAGCTTCAGCAGCGCGTCGAAAACAGTCGGCTGTTTCAGAAGCGAAACGTTCGCTTTGCCCATGATGTGAAGATTGACCGACCAGAGCGCGATCATCGTCAGAATACTGGAAAGAAGCGCCGGGATCCTGAGCAGCGTATGCAGGATGCCGGTCACCATGCCGGCCGCCATGCCGCCCAGTATGGAGAACAGAAGCGTGAGAAGAGGCGGTATTCCCGCGACGATACACGCCGCGGAAATAGCCGCACCCATCGTAATGCTTCCTTCTACGGTAAGGTCCGCCACATCGAGCACTCTGTAGCTGATGTAGACGCCGTATGTCATCAGCGTCCACATCAGTCCCAATGCGACAGCTCCGAGAATTTCATTCAGCATAGATCAGCAAAACCTCATTCTATCCGGCACAATCAGGAAACAAAACCCGCGAGATCGGCAGGAACCGTAATGCCGAGACGGTCGACGGCGTCTTTTTTAATGACATAATCGAACTCCTTCAGACTTTCTACCGGCATCTTGGAAACGTCAGCGCCGTCCTTGAGGACCTTCAGGCCCATCTCGCCGGTCAGTTTGCCGAGTTTGTAGTAATCGATTCCCATCGTAGCGGTTCCGCCGCCTTCCAGCATGCCGGACTCGCCGCAGACAACGACCATGCCCGCTTCATCCGTGATGCTCGTAATCGTAGGAACGGAAGCAGCTACGGTGTTGTCGGTAGGAAGGTATACAGCGTCGCAGCGAGTAACGATCGTGGAAGCAGCCTGCTGCACATCATTCGTGGACGTGACGGTAACTTCCTCATATTTCAGACCCATTGCCTCGATCGTTTCCTTCGCGATCTGCGCCTGAAGCACGGAGTTGATCTCGCCGTTATTGTAGATCACGCCGATCGTTTCAACGGACGGATCCAGCGTCTTGATCAGCTCTACCTGCTCCTTGACGGGGTTCATATCGTTTGCGCCGGAAACATTGCCGCCCGGAGCCGCGTCGCTTTCTACAAGGTTCGCGCTCTCAAAGCTTGTGACCGCGGTAGCGAGAATCGGGATATCCGTGATTTTGCCTGCGACAGCCTGCGCAGCGGGTGTCGCGATCGCAAAGATCAGGTCGCATTTCTCGCTCGCGAAACGGTCCGCGATCGTGGAAAGGTTCGACTGGTCGCCCTGGGCGTTCTGGAAGTCGATCTCAATATTCTCGCCCTCCTTGAACCCGCCTTCCGCGAGCGCGTCCTTGATGCCCTGCGTCGCCTTATCCAGTGCGACATGCTCCGCAAGCTGGACGATACCGACTTTGACCTTTTTACTGCCGCTTCCGCTGCCGGCGCATCCGAGCAGGGACAGTGCCAGTACAGCCGCCAGAACCAATGCAATCAGTTTCTTCATGTTTTATTTCCTCCGCTATTTGTTCTTGTGTAATAAAAAAGCCCTTCCCCCGTAAAACGGGAAAAGGACGAATTACCGTGTTACCACCTTTTTTCTCCGGATCCTTGCGGATACCGGACTCATCAAGCGGTCTGTCAACCGCTCCGCGCTGTAACGGGCGCTCCCGAACCGGCCTACTTATGTACTGTTCAGCCGTCCCCTCACCGGATGTATTCGTTAAGACCCTGCTGCTTTTCTTTCACCAAACTGAAAAGCTCTCTGCCAGCTGACCGATCCTAATTACTGGTTCCGTGTCAACGGGTTTTAATAATATGGAAGTTATTATTGCGCATTCAAAAACGCTTGTCAAGAAAAAATATATAATTTATTTTTAAAAAATTGTTATGCCTGTATCTTGCTTCTGTTTTTCGTCCAGATGGACGGCGTGAACAGAACCAGCATCGGGAACAGCTCAAGTCTTCCGAAGAGCATGTCAAACGTCAGCGTCACTTTTGTCAGGGGAGTCAGACCGGAATACGAGCAGACTGCGCCGACTTCGCCGAATCCGGGACCGACGTTATTAAGACAGGCGGATACTGCGGAAAACAGCGTCATGAAATCCTTCTTTTCAAACGCCAGGAGCAGCATGGATGCCACATAGATAAAGATGTAGACCGCGACATAGAGGTTGATCGAACGCGCGGTCAGTTCTTCTACCGGCCTGCCTTCAAAACGGACCGTCTGCACGGAATGGGGATGGATCATCCTGCTGACCTCGCGTCTAGTCGTTTTGAACATGATCACGATTCTCGACATTTTCAGACCGCCTGCAGTCGATCCCGCGCATCCTCCGATGAACATGATGGCAAGAAGAATGATCTTCGAGAAGGTCGGCCACAGATCAAAGTTGGCGGTCGCGTAACCGGTTGTCGACATGATCGACGCGACCTGAAACAGCGAAGTCCTGAGCGATTCCCCGAATGAGCCGTACATCGAACGGATATTGAAAGCGATGCCGAATGTGGAAACAACTACCAGGATCAGAAAGACACGGAGTTCTTCCGATTTCAGCACGTCCTTCAGCTTTCCAAGGATAATCAGATAGAAAAGATTGAAGTTAAAGGAAAACAGGATCATGAAGACGCTGATCACGATCTCAAAGTAAGCGTTGTGATAGAATCCGACACTTGCCGAATGATTTGAAAAACCGCCGGTTCCTGCTGTTCCGAAAGAATGGATGAACGCGTCAAACACGGGCATTCCGCCGCCGATCAGGAGAACGATCTCCACTAAAGTCATCGCAAAATAGATAATGTAGAGCGTTCTCGCGGTATCCCTGATCTTGCTGCTGATCTTACCGACCGTGGGTCCCGCAACCTCCGCCCGCATCAGATGCATGAAACTGGAAGAACTGGTGGCAGGAATGACGGCAAGCAGGAAGACAAGAACGCCCATACCGCCGACCCAGTGCGTGAAACTGCGCCAGAACAGCAGTCCGTGCGTCAGAGCCTCTATATCGTCCAGTATGGTCGCTCCTGTCGTCGTAAAGCCGGAAACCGCCTCGAATACACAGTCCAGATAGTTCGGGACATATCCGGAGAAAAACAGCGGAAGCGCGCCGAACAGGGATACAAGAATCCACGAAAGGGCGACGATCACGTACCCTTCTTTCGCGTACATCTTCATGTCGGATGGTTCCTGTACGCCCAGCGGAAGCCCGCACAGCAACAGCAGAAGGATCGGAATGCCGAACTCCTTCAGAAAAGGTTCTCCGTATCCGATGCAAATAAAAGCGGGAAGCAGCAGCATGGCGGCTTCTATGATCAGTATTTTACCGATGACGTATCCGATAACCCTGTAGTTCAAAGCAACCTTCTTATCTGACTATCTCATTCAAGTCATCCAGTTTGTTGTCCGTCGTAACAATCACGACGTCATCGCCGATGCTGAAAGACGTGCTGCCGTCCGGAATGATGATGTCCCCGTTTTTCCGTACGATGCCGGCGACCAGAATGTTCTCACGGATCTTGAGATCCTTGAACGGAATATCGATCAGTTTGCAGCCGTCGTGCACGTTGAACTCGAGCGCGTTCACGTTTCCGCGGATGATCTTGTTGACCGAAGCAACTTTCCTGCCGACGGCGTTCTGCATGGAACGCACATACTGCAGGATCATGTTCGAAGTGACAGTCCCGGTCGATACAACGGTATCGATCAGATTGCCCGAAACTGCGATATCCGCAAACGGCTTGCGGTTGACCTTCGCAATGACTTTCGACACGTTCTGCTTGGAGGCATAGACCGCAAGAATGATATTCGTTTCATCCATACCCGTCAGCGAAACGAAAGCGTCGGTATTGTCGATCCCTTCCTCTTCCATCAGATCGCTGTCGTTCGCGTCGCCGACGATCACGAGCGCTTTCGGAAGCTTTTCGCTCATCTTCTGGCAGCGTTCCTCATCGCTGTCGATGATCTTGACGGACATTCCGGCGTCAGTCAGGTCGCGGGCGAGATAATACCCCATATTGCTCGCACCGACGATCATCACGTTTTTCGCTTTGGTTTTATACAGACCGAGGTTTCTGAAGAACAGCTCAAGATTCCTCGGCGTTGCGGTCAGATACAGAATGTCTCCGGTTTCCAGAACAAAGTTGCCTGACGGAATATAGGTGGTGCCGTTCCGCAGCACGGCGCAGATCAGAACTTTAACGCGCACAGCACCGTATAGATCGGAAAGTTTCATATTGGCGATAGGATTGTTTTCTGTGATGCGGTATTCGATCAGTTCTATCTTGCGTCTCGCGAACGATTCGATATTCATCGCGTTCGGGAAGCGGATAATACGCGAGATTTCGCGCGCGACCTCCTTCTCCGGATTGATGGCCATGGAAAGACCGAGTTCCGTACGCATGAACCTAAGCTGTTTTTCATATTCCTGGTTACGGATCCTGGCGATCGTGTTCTTCGCGCCGAACTTCTTTGCGAGGAAGCATGAAAGGATGTTGATCTCATCGCTGTCTGTAGCTGCAATCAGCAGATCTGCCTCCTCTATTTTCGCTTCTGACTGGATATCATAGCTCGCGCCGTTTCCGCAGATGCCCTGCACGTCCATCGTATTGACGGCGTCGTACACGAGCTGCGGCTGATTATCGATCACGGTGACGTCATGTCCGTCGTCGCAAAGATTTTTCGAAAGGCTTCGGCCTACTTTACCGAGTCCTATAACAACAATCTTCATGAAAAGAATCCTCCTGCGCAAAGGTGAAAGGCCGATGCGCAAACTCCCATTTATAACATTTCTGTCTCATTCTATATGAAATTCTCCGGGTTGTCCATAATCAGAAACCCGCTGTTTCAAATGAAAAAGAAAAGGAGCAGCCGTTTCACGCGCTGCCCCGGAGATCCGATGATTCAAAAGGAAAACGGTCAGCCTTCCTTCTTTGTGCTCGTCTTTTTCGCGGAAGTAGATTTCTTTGCAGAAGTCGTTTTCTTCGCCGCGGTTGATTTCTTTGTTCCGCTCGATTTCTTCGCGCCGGTGGATTTCTTCGTTCCGGTCTTTTTGGTTCCGGAAGTCTTTTTTGCGCCGCCGGATCTTGTTGCGTCATAGGAATCATCCCCGAAGATGGAACCGATCAGGGAACCAAGTCCGCCGCCGGAGGAGCCGGAATTGCCGCCGCCGAAGAGTGACCCGAGAAGACCGCCGCCGGAGGACTGCTGCTGGGTCTGGTTATTTGTCAGCAACGATCCGAGCAGAGCGTCACCGAGTCCGGACTGCTGCTGTTGCTGCTGAAGCTGCTGCTGGAGCTGTTGCTGCTGGAGCTGCTGCTGTAAAAGCTGCTGTTGCTGCTGCTGATACATTTGCTGTTGCTGCTGTGTCTGTCCACCGCCAAGCAGGGAGCTGATCAGCGCGCCTTCCAGACCTGTTCCGTAGTTGTTCGTCTGTACAGGCTGCTGATTGCCGCCAAGCATGGAGCCCAGAAGCGCGCCGCCGAGTCCGCTTCCTGCGTTGTTGGAATAGTTGTTGCCTCCAAGCATGGAACCGAGAAGCGCGGAAAGAAGAGAACCGGAGCTGTTCGTATTGCTGCCACCAAGCAATGCGCCGAGAAGTCCCGGTGTACCGCTGGACTGCTGCTGGTTGTTCTTCCCGAGCAGGGAAAGAAGAAGCGGAGCCACAAGTGCTATGATGAGCGCAGTTTTGTTAATAGGAAGACCGGCACGTTTCGCGATCTCTTCCGTAACCGCCTGTTTTTCGTCGCCCAGAACATGCGCGACGATCTTGTCACCGTCTTCCGCATCTGCGTGCTTCAGGAACTTCTTGATATCGCTCGTGTCGTCTACCGCATGATAAGCCAGCGCTTTGTCGAGCGAATCGAGTCCGTCATCCGTGGAACTGTTCTTCTGCATACCAAGCATCATGACCGGAATGGCAGCGGAGATAACGTTCTGGACTTCCTCCGGCTTAACCTTCGCGGTCTTGCTGATGGAATTGAGCGTGTCCGTACCGACAAGCTGTTTGAACAGATCAAAGTTATCTTTCATACGTTTCATAATCCTCCTATTATGTTGTTTTTAGTATATTATTTCCATTTTTCAGTGTCAAGGAAGCACGATTTAACGCTCCTTTGATGTTTCAGACGGATATCTCAGCATGATCCACAGCTTCTTAAGCGGATTAACGCAGTCAACCGCCGCCTTTCTGATGTGTTCTTGCGCATTCAATACCGTGCTCCTGTCCTTTTCCGAGATCATCCTATTCGAGTACATCACTTCCTGAGCAGTTTCGAACACCGAGAAGATATCCTGTTCGGTGATTTTCGGTGTTTCACTTATGATCCGAACTGCGTAATCGCCGGGCATTTCTTCCTGCCTGATGGATGATCCGCCGGACAAACGGATCATCGCGTCGCATTCTTTCGCGATAAACAGGACTGATTCCGACGCGTTCCCGTAAAGTTTCTCACGCCTTCTTTTTCTGTTGAACATATAAAGGGAAACAACCGAAGCCGCGATCAGCAGAGGTATCATGATCCCGATCAGGATCCGCAGGACGTTCCCTCCGTTCGAACTGCCTTCCCCGTTTTTGGTTCCGTCAGAAAGTGAGACCGTTAAATCCGGAATGTCTCCGCCGTTTCCGCTGTTCTGCTCTACATCCCCCCGTTCCTCGGAAGGCAGTTCCTCCTGCCCTTCTCCGGAATCAGGATCCTGTTCCGAGTCATCATCCGAAACAGCGTCTTCTTCCGGATCTGGCTGATCGTCCTGCTCTTCCGCCTGCTCCGGTTCGTCAGTCATATCCGGTTCCGGAGTCGATTCTTCGGCGTCCATATCAGCCGGATCTTCCGTCCCGGTGGGCAGAGGCGTGGCCGTTGGCGGCGGGGAAAGCGTCGGAGCGAGACCGTCTGCAGACGATTCGTCTCCTTCGTTCGGCGTCATTTCGACAGGGATCCATTCGAGCTGAAGCGGATCGAACACTTCGACCCAGGCATGCGCGTGCGTATCCTCGACCGTAAAATATCCCTCGTCGTCCGTATCCTTCATATAATCGTTCTGTACGATGATATATCCTTCCGCGTACCGTGCGGGGATGCCCAAAGACCTTAGCATGACCGCGGCGGTTGTCGCGAAATGGATGCAATATCCCTGCCTGCTTTCATTCATAAAGTACGTTGCGAAATCCCTGTCCGCTGGAATCACCGGCGGGTCATAGGAATAACTGCAGTAACTGTTGAACATTCTCTGAAGGGACGAACAGATTTCCGCAATATTCAGCGTTCCGGACTTCAGATCCGCTGAGATTCCGAACTGTTCGCAAAGCGCCTTCCCGTAACGTTCGGTATCCTCAGGCAGTTTCGCGTAATAATCAAAGACGTAGCGAAGATAATGAGAGATATCATCTGAGATGGCGGAACGGCCGTATTTGCTGCGCACAACGGATTCATACCCCTCCCGCACCGCGTCCGCGGGTTCAGACGAACGGCTTACGGGAACGGTCGCAAACGCGTTCCGGAGCTGAAGCGCGTAAACGGAATAACCCGTAACGGCGCTTCCACCCGTGTTGTCGATCCCGGTATCGTTCCGATACGCCGTTCCGTTCAGTTCTTCCGCGCCTGTCAGCAGTCCCTGCGGAAGCAGCAGCGACTCGATCGTCCGGTCCGATTTAACGGAAAACAGAAACCGGTTTTCATCGTTACCGAGCATTCTGTCCGCCTCTGCGTGCATGAGGAGCGGATTCGTTCCGATCACGTAGGAGACGTAATCGCGTTCCGGTACTTCCTCCCATCCGTCATTGGTATATACTGTACCCGCATAATTCCTGACATAAAGGGATATCTTTTCCGAAACGCGGGCTTTGAGCGCCGTATCCCCCGTAAAACGTATCTCGGACAGATCACGGAATTTGCCGTGGCTGAGCCCGTCGTTCGGCCTTCCGATCAGATCGCCCAGCTTTGAATTGTAAACAGCATTTCTGAGATCATTCCAGATATCGGGCTTTTCGTATCCTTTTTCAGGCAGAATGACGGAAGAAATACCGAAAGCGGAAAATGCCATCAGTACCGCAGCCACCGCTGAAAGCGACCTGAGCGCGGTTCGTCTCCGGATCCTGTCCGGTCTGACCTTCAGTCTCAGATCGGTGTCTTCCGACGCTGCCGCCGACAGCAGACCGTCGTATCTTCTGAATATATAGAAAGCAAGCCATGATGCAAGAATTGAGAAGAACGCGGCTGTATTTCCCGCTAGCGAGAAGAACAGGCCCGGAAGCAGCGCAGGGACGGAAGAAAGGATCAGAAGAAATACACTGTCGCCCTTCGTGACCGCAAACGAGGAAAGGATCGAGCTGAGGAACATGACCGAACAAAGCGCGTACAGGATCGAATTGCCTTCTTCCTTCAGAATCTGCGTCAAATAATCAGGAAGGGCGCCTCCGCAGGCACTGATAAGATCTCTGAGAAGAAGCAGCCAGCTCTGAACGATCTGATCTGCATGAAACCAGACAAAGACTCCGGAAAGCGCGATACTCAAAGCGAAGAGAACTGCCCGGCTCTTCAGAGAAAAAACAGCAATATAAAGCAGGCAGACGGCAAGCGTGAAAAGAAACGCGCTCGAAGGCGCATGTAAACCGTATTCCGTAACAAAGCAGAAATAGAACCCGGTCTGCGCGAGCACAAGGATGAGAAGGCGTACTGCCTGCTCGTACAGCGGAATGCCGGGCTGTTTTGGATTTTTAGCGGAAGAACCCCTACGCATCTTCGGCTCCTCTGTCCTCCGGAACTTCCCCGCTGATCAGCTGGAGATCGCATCCGAGTTCGCGGATCTCTCTATAGTACGCTTCGTCACATCCGACCGGCATCAGTGTGATTCTTTTGCATAGATTTGAATCCGTCAGCATCGACAGGATTTCCTTGTCTTCCCCGTTCATTTCTCCGCCGGCCGTTACGCCGCCGATCATGTATACAAGATGAAGTTCCGTAGAGAACGGATCCTGCATGGCGAGGTTGCGGATGGTTTCATATGGAGCGCACGCGGGCATCCCTAGCATTTCATGCAGGGCGGCAGCGAGCGATTCCGCGTCCGAAACGCGTACAGTATAAAAAACAGAATCTTCGCCGACCCAGCTGATGTGATGCAGGATATCGCGTGAGACAAGCGTTTCCGAGATGGACATCAGCGTTCCCATCACGCTCTCTTTTTCTGACGGACTCGCCTTCTCGCGGATCTCAACGATGAAATGCACAAGCGGACTCAACGGAAGACCGTATTCCTTCACGATCAGCCGGTTCATTCTCCCGGACAGTTTCCAGTGAATGCTATGCTGCGCGTCTCCCGGCACATAATCCCTCAGATCAAAAATCTCGGATGGATCGTTTCCGGGTTTCACTGTGGAAAACGTGTTGCTATCTATTCCCATGTCCGCGGAATTCTCCGTTTCTACCATGCAGTCGACCGTGTCAGGGAATACATAAAGGCTGTCTGTATCGCAGACGCAGTTCACCGCCGGGACCTGAAAGCGGAAAAGACCCAGAATGTCATACACATACACATGTCTGAGGCCAAAGTCGATCCTTCCGCATTCATCAAACCGGATCGTGATGGGGAGCTTCGCGCTCTTTCTGCCGCCGATCGCAAAATCCGCAGCAGCTTCCCCCGACGACGGAGGCGCGTTTTTGGAGCGGCCGAACGCGTTGGAGCAGGTGATACGGACCTGACCGTTCAGGCAGGGAAAGACGGATTCATTGCGGATATTCAGCTCAAGCGAGCTGTCCCCCTTCGGAACCATGTCGTCGTCAACAGCAAGGCTGCAGAAAACGCGGCGCCTTACGGGGAGAACGAGAAGAAATGAAAGCACCGGAAGAATCAGCAGCGCGATCAGCAGCAGATGAAACGCGTACGATTCAAATGCCGCAAACAGCGCGACCGTCAGAATCACGATATCCAGATATAGGATCCTGTACCTTGCCATGAATCAGACAACGGAAGGAGCGGACACCTGCGAAAGGGCGCGCTTCAGAAGCTGCTGCTCCGTCAGTCCGCTCACCCTTGCCCTCGGGCTGAGGAAAACGCGGTGAGAACATACATTTTCGAATACGAGCTGCACATCCTGCGGAACAACATAGTCCCTCCCACTCAGAAACGCGCACGATTTGCTCATACGGAGAAGCGCGATGGAACCGCGGGGGCTGACGCCGAGACGGATCGAGGACTGCGCTCTCGTCCAGCCTGCAAGAGCTGAAATATACTGATAGATCGGATCCGCCACATAGACGGATTCGACGGAACGCTGCATCGCCAGAAGATCCGCCGGCGAGACGACCTTGTGCACGGAATCCAGGGATACCGTGTTCTGATGTCTCCTCAGGATCTCGATCTCGTTCTTCTTATCAGGATAGCCCATGGAAAGGCGGATCATGAACCGGTCCATCTGCGATTCCGGAAGCGGCTGCGTGCCGGAAGAACCAACAGGGTTCTGTGTCGCGATCACGAGAAACGGTTTCGGAACGGGATGCGTGATGCCGTCCACCGTGATATTCCCCTCTTCCATTACTTCCAGAAGCGCTGACTGGGTCTTGCTGGAAGCGCGGTTGATCTCATCCGCGAGAAAAAGGTTGCACATCGCCGCTCCCGGAACGTATTCGCCTGCCGCGCCGCCTGTGAGAAGCGTCGTGTAGCCGGTCACGTCGGAAGGCATGACATCCGGCGTGAACTGCATCCTTTTATAAGATAGATCCATCGCCCGTGAAAAGGCGAGCGCCATGGTGGTCTTGCCGACACCCGGAACGTCCTCCAGAAGAACATGACCGCCTGCGAGCATGGCCATCAGGATCCTCCCGATGACGGCATCCTTTCCGACAACGACCTTCTTGACCTGTGAAATGATTTCGTGAACCTGACTCATCTTATTCTCCGTTATGCATACATTCGTTCAAATGGTATATCGATCCATGGACAGAAATATTACCGAAATGTACACCAAATGTGAAAAACTTTTTCATAATCATATCATCCGCGTCGCGAAACAGCATCCGCACCGCTCATGATTTTATAATTTCGCAATAATCATATGCGCTCTGCAAGCGAAATATTGTGGCGACGCAACAGACCGTTTGATTTTTCCCAAACGAAAATATATGATATAGATGACAGCATAATAATAGGAGAACAGCTATGCAACTGACATTTATCGGTGCAACCCACGAAGTCACGGGCAGCTGTACTTATCTCAGCGCCTGCGGGAAAAACATCCTTGTGGATTACGGTATGGAGCAGGGAAAAAACGTTTATCAAAACGTCGGCCTCCCCATTCTCCCATTCGACATTGACTACGTGTTCCTCACGCACGCGCACATCGACCATTCCGGTCTCCTCCCTCTTCTATATAAAAACGGCTTTAAAGGCGAAGTCCATTCCACGATCACCACGCACCACCTTTGCGACATCATGTTGCTCGACAGCGCGCATATCCAGGAACAGGAAGCGGAATACCAGAACAGAAAAGGACTCCGCTCCGGCGAAAAGCCGGTTCAGCCCCTGTATGACAGCGACGACGCGCGCGGTGTGCTTTCCCATTTCGTTGATCACCGTTACGACACAATGAACGAGATCTGCGAAGGTATCAAGATCCGTTTCACGGACGCAGGCCACCTGCTGGGCTCTTCCTCGATCGAAGTGTTCATCACGGAAGGCGATGAGGAACGGAAGATCGTGTTCTCCGGAGATATCGGCAACCAGGACCAGCCTCTGATCCGGAATCCGCATTATCTGAAAGACGCCGACTATGTCGTCATGGAATCCACCTACGGCAACCGGAACCATGAAAAGATCGAAGATAACGTGACGATTCTCGCCTCCGTCATCCAGCGCACTCTGGACCGCGGCGGAAACGTTGTCATCCCCGCCTTCGCTGTCGGCAGGACACAGGAGATCCTCTACTATCTGAGGAAAATCAAGGTGGATGGACTTGTTAAAGGACATGACGGCTTCCCGGTTTATGTAGACAGTCCGCTCGCCATCGCAGCGACGAAGGTCTTCGTAGACAACGCGCCGTACTGCTATGGGCATGAAGCCGCCGCCATGCTGAAGGAGGGCATCAACCCGATCGGTTGCGACGATCTCGTAACGGCCGTTACCAGCGAGGAATCCATCGCGATCAACACAGACCCCGTTCCGAAAATCATCATTTCCGCGAGCGGCATGTGCGACGCCGGCAGAGTCCGGCATCATCTGAAACATAATCTCTGGCGTCCAGAATCCACGATCCTGTTCGTCGGTTACCAGGCGGTCGGCACGCCAGGAAGAACGATCCACGACGGCGCCAAAAAGATCAAACTGTTCGGCGAGGAGATCGCCGTCCAGGCCGAGATCGCCGTATTGCGAGGCCTCAGCGGTCACGCGGATCACGATGGCCTCGTCAAATGGATCAACAGCTTCGAGGAGAAGCCGAAACGCGTGTTTATCAATCACGGCGACAGCGACGTATGTGATATCTTTGCGGCGGAACTCCATGATCAGTACGGGTTTGAAACGTTCACACCGTATTCAGGAACCGAATTCGATCTGCGCACCAACGAGTTTATCCGCATCACGATGGGAATCCCTGTCGAAGAGAAGAAGGAAAAAGAAGCGCAGTCTTCGAAGCCTTCTCCGAAGTCTCTGTACGCGAAACTTCTGATTGCGCTCGACAGACTCGCATCCCTGATCCGCAGCGGATCCGGACGCGCGAACGCGGACATCGAGAAAATGACGCGGAAGATCAACGATCTCTGCAACGAATGGGAAGACAAGGACTGAGTCTCTTCCCCGTGCTTTTTCCGCATACAACTCTTTCAAAAAGAAAAAAGCAGTTTTGTACTGACCCCCATTATCTGTGTCCAAATAATGGGGGTCAGTACATTTAACTGCCTTTTCTTATATTCTGTTCAAGATGTCTTTCAGTCGCTGCTGCTTACAGCCTTGTCGAACAGTGCCTGTACGTCCTTGCCGGGTTCCTTGTCGGAAAGCGTAACAACAACGCCGGCGATCAGTCCTACGATCGCTCCGGGAATAATTTCATAAATGCCGGTAAAGGATAACGCGGAAAGCCACACGACATCCGTGATCGCTCCGGCCAGAATGCTGGCGACCGCGCCTTTAAACGTGAATCTTTTCCAGTAAAGACTGAGCATGATGGCAGGACCGAACGCGGCTCCGAACAGCCCCCATGCGTTTTCAACGAGTCCCATGATCGTTTTGCTGTTGGGATCAGAAGCGATCAGCAGAGCGACAACGGCGATCACGAGAACGATGACCCTTCCGAGCCAGCCCATTTCACGGTCAGACGCTTTGTTTTTGCGGATGATAGGCTTATACACATCGCTCGCAAACGCGGAAGAAGCGGAAAGGAGCTGGGAATCCGCCGTGGACATCGAGGCGGCAAGGATCGCCGAGAGCAGGATACCGGAGATAACGCCGGGGAAAATATACCGTACCATCTGGATGAAAACGGTGGAATTGTCGCTGATCTCGCCCAGAAGCAGATGCCCGATACAGCCTGCCGCGACGGAAAAGATGATGATCAGAACGTTCCACGCGATACCGATCTTCGCGCTTTTCTTCAGATCCTTGTCCGAACGGATGGACATGAACCGGATGATAATGTGCGGCATTCCGAAATAACCGATTCCCCAGCCGAGACCGCTGACCACATCTTTCCAGCTGCTGAACAGATTCCAGTAACCCGCGGGAAGAACGGTTCCCTGTGCCGCTCCTTTAACGGATACGATACCAAGCGCGAACAGCGGCGCGATCAGAAGAGATCCGAGCATCAGCAGGCCCTGGAAAAAGTCGGTCCAGCATACGGCGCTGAATCCCCCGAGGAACGTGTAGGAAACGATGATGGCGGCCGCGATGTACATCGCAACTTTTGCGTCGATCCCGATAACAGTATGAAACAGTGTTCCGGCGGCTTTGACACTTGATGCCGCGTAAATCGTGTATGCAACGAGGAAGATCACGGCGCAGATCACCTGCAGCGCCTTGCTCTTGGAGAGAAAGCGGTTTGTCAGATACTGCGGGATCGTAATGGAGTCGTTTGCAACAATGGAAAATTTACGAAGTCTCGACGCCTCGAATACCCAGCTCAGCGCGTATCCGATGATAAGACCGATCGCAATCCACGCCTGCCCGATGCCCGCGGCATAGATCGAAGCCGGGAGGCCCATCAGAACCCAGGCGCTCATATCCGACGCGCCTGCTGAAAGTGCCGAGACCCACGGCCCCATCTGTCTGTTACCGAGAAAATACTGTTTCTCTCCGCCTCCACGGTTCCGGATAAAGAAGTACAGCCCGATAGCAATCATAGCGAGCAGGTAGACAATAAAGACGATCAGTTCTGCGTTCATCACTCAATACCATTACTTTCTTTAATGCATAGCATTAATAATAATTATGGTCTGAAGTTTACGACCCGATCCAGCAAATGTCAATAATGAAAACAAAATAAAATATACGATGTTCATAAATTATTTCATCTAAAATCGGTTGACATGATATAAGAGTTTGATATATAAGTAAAACTAATTAATAAATTCTCTTTTATACGGGGTGAAGGCATGGATATCAAAAAATACGAGACACTGCTCCGCGTCATAGAGCAGGGCAGCATCACAAGAGCCTCCGATACGCTCGGCTGTACCCAGTCCAGCGTCAGCCAGACGATCAACAATCTGGAAACCGAGTTCGGCTTTCCCGTTCTGATCCGGAGCCGGACAGGAATCCGTCTGACTCCGGAAGGAGAAAAGATCCTCCCTGCCATCCGCGGAATCCTTTCCGGCAACGAGCAGCTGAATCAGATCGTATCCTCCATCCGCGGTCTGGATACCGGCATCGTCCGGATCGGTACATTCTCCAGCGTAGGCGTGCACTGGCTTCCCAGCATGATCAAAGAATTCGCCGGAATGTATCCGGATATCGAACTGAACCTGATGAGCGGCGATTATTACGACGTGGAGCAGTGGCTGAAAGACGGTTCGATCGATCTCGGCTTCATCGCGCTTCCCTCTTCGCTGAACTGCAGGACCTTCCCGCTTATGGAAGACCGGCTGCTCGCTGTACTCCCTGTCGGACACAGACTGGCGGATCTCGACCAGATCCCGCTCGTAGAACTGAGGGACGAAACGTTTATCAGTCTTCTTGCAGCGTCCGATCAGGATGTCAGGCGTGTTCTGGAATCCGTCGGGATAAGGCCGAAGGTCAAGTACAAGACCAAGGATGATTACGCCATCATTTCCATGGTGGAAAACGGACTGGGCATCAGCATCATGCCGGAGCTCCTTTTGCAGGGGCATCACAGCAATGTCGTGACGCGTCCGACTTTCCCCGGCGTGCAGCGCGTCATCGCGCTTGCCGTTCCGGACAGCGCGGAATTCAGTCCCGCCGTTCAGGCGTTCGCGCTCCACGTGCGCAAATGGGTTTCCAGAAACTGTAATAAGGAAAAAGAATAGATCAGTTCGTTTCGAGGATATGTCTCATATCTTCAGGAAGAGGACACACAAAATGCAGATCCTCCCCTGTCATGGGATGGCGCATCCATAATTCATAGGAATGCAGAGCGGGCCTTCCGATCAGGGAACGGTCTTCCGCGCCGTACATGAAATCACCGGCAAGCGGGAATCCGACAGACGACATATGCACGCGGAGCTGATGCGTTTTTCCCGTGTATGGAATCAGCCTGAGAAGCGTATAGCTACCGTGGTAGGAAAGCACTTCATAACCGGTCCTAGCTTCCGGACCGTTTTCCACGATCGTCCGTTTATAGCTTGCCTCGCCCGCAAAATCGATGGCTCCGTAAACCTCTCCCGACTCGGGCGTTACATGTCCTAACGCGATCCCGCGGTATTCTCTGCGGAACTCTTCGGAATGCATCTTCCGTTTCAGAAGCTCCTGCACGTACCCGTATTTCGCTACGGTCATCAGGCCAGTTGTTCCCTTATCCAGTCTGCTCACCGGATGCGCCACAATGCCGGGCCCGAGATAAGCCGCGAACGCGTGCTCCAGCGTCATCTCCGTGGGATTGATCGTCGGATGTACGGAAATACCATCAGGTTTATTGATAATCAGCAGATACCGGTCCTCATATACGATGTCGAGTGGAAACGGGACAGGCTCGGCGGTACGTTTCAGCGGCTCGTCGGAGATCAGAACGGAGACCTCGTCCCCCTCCCGTACTCTTCCCGTAGTCCTGACAGGCGACCCGTTCAGAAGGAGTCCCCGGTCCACCCGTTTCAGTCTCGAGATCCTTCCCCCCGAAACTTCAAGTTCATGCTTCAGAACGCTCTCCACGGTTGCCCCGTCGCGTTCCTTCCGAATGGTAACGGACCTGTATTCGATTGGCCGGCCAACGTTTTCCATGCTATAATCCCTTTTATGGAACATAATCAACAAGCATTATACCATATCTCTTCCGAAAGCATTCTGTCGCGTCTCGAGCCGGAACTCCGCGGTCTAAACGTATTCTGCTTCGACACGGTCGATTCGACGAATGACGAAGCCAAGCGCCGTTTCCGAAACGGACTCAGAAGCGATGCGCTGTTCGTCGCGGACTGTCAGACGAACGGAAGAGGGCGCCGCGGAAGGTCGTTCTATTCCCCGTCCTCCACGGGGATCTACCTTTCCCTTCTATATCCTCTAGAGGCCGGACAATCCGATTTCCTGAACTATACATCCAAAGCCGCCGTCGCGGTATGCCGGGCGCTCCGCCGCGTCTATTCGGTCTCGCCGAGGATCAAATGGGTGAACGATATCCTGCTGGACGGAAAGAAGATCGCGGGTATCCTTGCTGAATTCGTTTCCGACACCGGCAGCGGCGATACCGCGGTCGTAACAGGAATAGGAATCAATCTTTCAACTGAGATATTTCCGGACGCCATTTCCGATACGGCAGGTTCCGTCGGAAACAGTTCTGTACCGAGAGAAATGATCGCCGCCGAAATCACGCGCGAACTGATAAGTCTTTTCAGCGTCAGCGATACCTCCTGGCTTGACGAATACCGCGCTCTGAGCCTCGTTATAGGCCGTCAGATCGCGTTTGAACGCAACGGGCAGGTATTTACAGGCAAAGCCGTCTCAATCGATTCTGACGCCGCTCTGATCGTTTTACGAAGCGACGGCATGACTGACGTCCTCAATACCGGCGAGATCACCGTCCGCACTGTCTGACTGCAGATCTTTTTGAAGTTTTCAACTTTATCACAATTTAACAGGTTGCTATTTGCATGACCGGGGCTATAATATTATTAGCACTCTGATAAGTTGAGTGCTAATACAGAAAGAAAGCGTGATATGCACATGGCACTTCAGAAATTTAAAGCAGAATCAGAACGGCTCCTTGATCTGATGATCAATTCCATCTATACACATAAAGAGATCTTCCTCCGCGAACTGATCAGCAACGCGAGCGACGCGATCGACAAACTCTATTACCGTTCCCTGACGGACGAGGGAAGCACCGGTATGAACCGCGACGACTTCCATATCGATATCACCGTCGACCGTGAGAAAAAGACTCTGACGGTCTCTGACAACGGATGCGGCATGACAAAAGAGGAACTTGTCAAGAACCTCGGCACGATCGCTGACAGCGGAACATTCAAGTTTAAGGCGGACCATGATCTGAAGGGATCGGACACCGAGATCATCGGACAGTTCGGCGTCGGTTTCTATTCCGCGTTCATGGTAGCAAAAGAGGTCAACGTGATCAGCAAAGCGTTCGGCTCCGATACGGCTAGCCGCTGGTCAAGCAAGGGCACGTCCGGCTTCTCTGTTTCCGCAGCGGAAAGGGACGGCTTCGGCACTGACGTTATCCTGACCCTGAAGGACGACACGGAAGAAGAACATTATTCCGATTTTCTGGATGAGTACAGGATCAAAGGTCTTGTGACGAAATATTCCTCCTATATCCGTTATCCGATCCGGATGGAAGTCACAAAACACCGTAAAAAAGAGGGTTCCGACGAATACGAGTCCTATACCGAGGTCGATACTCTCAATTCCATGATCCCGATCTGGAAACGTCCGAAGAACGAGATTACGGAGGACGATTACAACAATTTCTATACCGATAAGTTTTCCGATTACGAAAAGCCTCTGCATGTGATCCACACAAGTGCGGAAGGTCTTGTCAGCTACAACACGCTGCTCTTCATCCCCTCCCACGCTCCTTACGACTATTACAGCAAGGCGTATGAGAAAGGTCTCCAGCTCTATTCCAACGGCGTGCTGATCATGGACAAGTGCGAGGATCTGCTCCCGGATTACTTCAGTTTCGTAAAAGGACTTGTCGACTCCCCCGACCTCTCCCTGAACATTTCCCGTGAGATGCTCCAGCACGACCGTCAGTTAAAGATCATCGCGACAAACATCGAAAAAAGGATCAAGAGCGAGCTTGAGTCGCTGCTGAAGAACAACCGTGAGAAATACGAAACGTTCTTTAAAGCATTCGGTCTTCAGCTCAAATATGGCGCCTACATGAACTACGGCATGCACAGCGATCTGCTGAAGGATCTCCTGATGTTCCATTCGATGCGTCAGGACAAGATGGTCACGCTTCAGGAATACGTGGATAATATGCCGGAAGGCCAGAAGGAGATTTATTACGCATGCGGGCAGACGGTTGCAAGGATCAAAGCGATGCCGCAACTCGACAGACTTTCAGAAAAAGGCTACGATGTACTGTTCCTCACGGATGATGTCGATGAGTTCACGGTCACGATTCTTCACGAGTATTCCGGAAAGCAGTTCAAATCCGTCTCGAGCGGTGATCTGGATATCGAAACAGAAGAGGAAAAAAAAGCGTCCGAGAAACTGGCGGAAGACCATAAATCACTGCTTGACGAGATCAAGGAAGCGCTGGCCGGAAAGGTGAAAGACGTCAAAATCAGTTCAAGACTGAAAGACCACGCGGTATGCATTTCTTCTGAAGGTCCTCTCAGTGTCGAGATGGAAAAAGTCCTGAATGCGATGCCGACGGAAAACAAACTGAAAGCGGAGCGCATTCTGGAAATCAACAGCGAACACCCCGTCTTCTCAAAGCTCAAATCGCTGCATGAAAGCGGCGACACGCAGAAACTGAAAGACCTGAGTGAGGTCCTGTTCGTTCAGGCACAGCTGATCGAGGGAATCCTTCCGGAAGATCCCGCGGACTATGTGGAAAAGACTCTTTCCATGCTCTCATAATCGAAAACGATAATGAAAAAGAAGGGGCTGTCTCAAAAAGGAAACGTTTTGAGGCAGTCTTTTTCATTGGAAAAGAAGCCAGAATACCAAAGAAGCAGAACCCGGAGGCCCTGCTCTTTGGTATAATTTTCTTGTGACAAAACTACAAAAAGAATATAGCAGA
>JAFPXU010000048.1 GCA_017394605.1 Clostridia bacterium
AAGAATACCACAGCAAAGGGATCCGACCAATGGTCGGATCCCTAATACCGGGAATTGCAACTACTCCCCTCTATATGCATTACACACTACAACGAAACAATTCAAGTTTATTTGAATTGCATTTTCCTTTACAACTAAGGTATAGGTGAGGAGGCGATAAGATGAAGAATGTGAATGTAACACTTCGTGTGGATGAGGATTTAAAGAAAAAAGCAGACGTCCTCTTCTCCGAACTTGGAATGAATCTGACAACAGCGTTCAACATTTTCCTCAGGCAGTCCGTTCGGGAGCAGCAGATCCCTTTTAAGGTGAGCAAAAACGTTCCGAATGCGGTTACGCTTGCTGCTATGGATTCTTCCGAAAAAGGAGAAGACCTGTATGGACCTTATGACAGCGTTTCCGACCTGATGGAGGCGCTTAATGCTTAAGGTCGAATTCACCGGGCAGTTTAAAAAGGACTATAAGCTTGCTGTGAAAAGAGGCTGCGATCCAAGGGAACTGGAGACTATTATCACCCTGCTTGTTCATGAACAACCTCTGCCTGAAAAATACAGAGATCATGCGCTTACAAGTACACGCAATTATCGGGACATGCGGGAATGTCACATTGAACCGGACTGGTTGCTTGTTTACAAGATCCTGAAAGAGACATTAATCCTCCTGCTGATCCGAACCGACAGCCATAGCGATTTGTTTTAGGGAATGTATGCAAAGCAGTTTCGATCATTGATTTATGACAGTGGGAAGGCGAAGGACGGTCTTATGAAAACAAAACGCCTATCCATCCGGCGGGTTCGTGCTGATGACTGGAGAGCCATCCAGTCGGTCTGGGCAGACGAAGCGGGATCCGTTTACGCACAGTACGATAGACCGAACGATATTCAGGATGATGCCGTTTCCGAACGAATCGGGAAATGGGCCTTGTTTGAAGACAGTAAGGAGCATATGTTCTTTGCCGTATGTCTTGAGAACGTGCTGATCGGCTATGTCGCGCTTCACAGACACGGAGATGCATGTGAGATTGGGTACTGCTTTCATTCGGATTATCACGGAAAAGGATACGCAAAAGAGAGCATTTCAGCCATTTTCGAAGCCGCAAAATCGGATGGGGTGTTCCTTGTAACTGCGGGGACTGCGCTGAAAAACATTCCGTCAGTAAGGCTTTTGCATTCTCTCGGATTCAGGCAGACGGGAACCGAGAAGATTTCGTTCTATAAGGACGAAGACGGAACGGATATCGTGTTTGACGGAGGCAGGTTCGAGCGGAAGCTTTAGTGCCTTGCGGTGCGGCATGCACAACGATGTGAAATGGTGTATGATAGAACAATAATACAGATATCAGCGGATGTGCGGACGGATGGATTCCGGACCGCGGAAAGGAACGGAAATGGATAAACTGACGCTTGAAAAGGCAAAAGAGATCAACGCGACCATGGTCACGGAAGACCATCTCCTGCTGCATGCTGCCAACGTATCCGCCGCGATGGGCGCGATGGCTGAGCATTTCGGCGCGGATAAAGAGCACTGGGAAGCGGTCGGCTGGCTGCACGATTACGATTATGAGAAGTATCCAGAAGAGCATCTGAAACATACGGAAGAGCCGCTCAGGGAACTCGGCGTGCCGGAGGAGGACATCCGCGCGATCCTTTCCCACGGCTACGGGATCTGCACGGACGTGGAGCCCGTCACGGATATGGAAAAGAGCCTGTTCGCCGTAGACGAGCTGACCGGCATCGTACAGGCAGCGGCCAGGATGCGTCCGAACGGGATCACGGATATGGAGATCAAAAGCTTCATGAAAAAATGGAAGGACAAGAGCTTCGCGGCCAAATGCGACCGTCCTCTGATCCTCAAGGGATGCGACATGCTCGGCATGGAGATCCGCGACCTCGCGGAGATCGTCATCCGCGGAATGAAGGAACACGCGGAAGAGTTGCGGCTTGCGGGGAACTGAGAGGAAGCCATGAAAACAGCGGTTGTGTATTATTCCCTCGGCGGAAACGTTCGCTACGCGGCGGAGAAGATCGCGGAAGCCCTGCAGGCCGAACTCGTGGAACTGATCCCCGAAAAGGCGTATCCGGACAAGGGATTCAAGATGTTCTTTTGGGGCGGGAAGGCCGCGACCATGAAGGAGAAGCCGAAACTTCTGCCTTACCGTTTTAACGCGGAAGATTACGATACTGTCATTCTCTGCACTCCCGTGTGGGCAGGCACCATGACGCCTCCGCTACGGACGTTCCTTGCGGAAAACGATCTGCAGGGAAAGCGGATCGCGGCGGTGGCAAGCAGCGGCGGCGGAAGCACGGAGAGGTGTTTCGAGCAGATGAAAAAGGCTGCCAAAGTGGATTCCTTCGCGGCAGTTCTGAGCCTTGTCGAGCCGAAAACGGATCCGACAGGGGAGAAGGAACGGCAGATCCTCGGCTTTGCCGAAGAGCTCAGACAGGTCTGAACCCCGTTCGGACCGGCAGATCCAATCATATGACATACCGGAGGTGCCTTTCTTGAGAGAGCAGAAGACCGAATTTCAGGCTGCGGGAAAGGCTGCCTCTCTTTTTATCTCGGACACGCCTGATCGCCCGCTGGTTCTTGTGAATGAATTTGACGGGGACGGAAGCGGGATCGCGGAAGCGATGAAGGAAACAGGCTGCGGCGACTGCAGCCTGCTTATCGTGCGCGGGATCGACTGGGAAAAGGATATGTCGCCGTGGGAATGCCCGGCTGTCTTCCCGGGAGAACCGCCGTTTTCCGGAGGCGCGGATGCGTATCTGAAGGATCTTTTGAACGAGATCCTGCCGGAAGCGCTGCGCTTTCTTCCGTCGCCGCCTTCCTCCGTCTGTATCGCGGGGTATTCGCTTGCGGGGCTTTTCTCGCTTTACGCGATGTACCGGACGGACCGCTTTTCAGGCTGCGCGAGCTGTTCGGGGTCCATGTGGTTTCCGGGCTTTGCGGAATACGCAAAAAGCCACGCGATGCAAAGGAAGCCTGACAGGCTGTATCTCTCGCTCGGCGACAGGGAGCCAAGGACAAAGAATCCCCAGATGAAGACCGTCGGGGAGAAGACGGAGGAGCTCGTTTCGTACTACCGCTGTCAGGGGATCGACACAACGTTTGAATGGAATCCCGGCAATCACTTCAAAGACCCGGAACTTCGGATTGCGAAGGGGATCGCTGCGCTCGTTCCGGATGCCTGAGAAGGAAGCACACTAAGTATTTGAGAGTAAGATCATGAGCGACGTCTGCAAAACCAGATATCCGATCGTGCTGGTGCACGGCGCGGGCTTCCGGGACCTCAAGTGGCCGGTCTACTGGGGACGGATCCCGAACGTCCTGACTCGGAACGGCGCGACCATTTACTACGGGCTGCAGGATTGCTGGGCAAGCGTCGAGAGCAACGCGGAGACGATCGCCAAGCGTATCGAAGGGATCCTTTCGGAAACGGGATGCGGAAAGGTCAACATTATCGCACATTCCAAAGGCGGACTGGACGCCAGGATGGCGGCTTCCCGGTTCGGATGCGGGGAAAAGATCGCCAGCATCACGACGGTCGCCACACCGCACCGCGGATCGAAGATTCTCGATAAACTCTTTTTCATCCCGCGCCCCGTCTGGAACACGGCGGCGTTCGCGGTCAACAACTGGATCCGGATCGTGGGGGACAAAAAGCCAGACTTTCTGAAGCTCTGCGAGGATTTCACCACGGAACGGATGAAGGTCTTCAACAGGGAGAACCCGGACATTCCGGGAATCTATTACCAGAGCTTTGCCTGCGTGATGGGACATCCGTTTTCGGATATCAACCTGTCCACCGCGAACGCGGTGATCAGAAGGCTCGAGGGAGACAACGACGGGCTCGTTTCGGTGGAGTCGGCGAGATGGGGAGAGGATTTCACTGTTCTCAGATCAAACGCGTTCCGGGGCATTTCCCATCTGGACGCGATCGATCTGCGGAGATCGCCGCTCACGAAAAAGACGGGACCGGGCGTTTCAGACATCTGCGACGTGTATGTCGGGATCGTGCGCGGGCTGAAGGAAAAGGGATTCTGATTCTGTCGCACGGAAAGGATGATGCGCATGGATACGGACAGCATCCGGCTTGTTCCCATGACGGACGAAATGTACCGCGTCTTTTTCAGCGAATATGAAAACGATCCGGACCTGTGCCGCCCCGGACAGGCATACGAGCCGTTCCGTTACAGCGAGGAACGGGTCAAAAGGTATATCCTGCGGCAGAAGGACCGTGACCGGATCCCGCTCGCCATCCTCTGCGGTGAGGATATCGCGGGCGAGATCATTTTCAAAAACATCGAACCGCATGCGCGCGCCGACCTCAGCATCACGCTCAAAAACGCGGGATACAAGGACCGGGGCATCGGTTCAAAGGCGCTTTGTGACGCCGTACGGTATGCGTTTTCCGAACTGGATCTTTTTGAACTCTATGCGGACGCCCTGAAGACGAACATGAGGAGCAGGCACGTGCTGGAAAAGACGGGGTTTCTGCAGATCAGGGAAGACGCGGATTTTGTGTATTACCGCATCGGAAGGAATGAAACGAATCAAGAGGGACGGATATGAAATATACGGATATCAACGCGGAGACGATCGACCGCTGGATCGAGGAAGGATGGGAATGGGGAAAGCCGATCTCCCATGACGAATACGCGGAAGCGGTGAAGGGGAACTGGAAGATGGTCCTCACGCCCGTAAAGCCTGTTCCGAAGGAATGGTTTCCGGATCTTTCCGGGAAGCGCGTCCTGGGCCTTGCTGCGGGCGGCGGACAACAGATGCCTGTCTTTGCCGCGCTGGGCGCTGTCTGCACCGTGCTCGACTATTCCGAGCGGCAGCTTGAGAGCGAAAGGCTCGTCTCGGAACGGGAGGGGTATGATATCGAAATCGTCCGGGCGGACATGACCGAGCCGTTTCCGTTTGAGAACGAATCGTTCGATCTGATCTTCCATCCGGTCGCCAACTGCTATATCCGGGATGTGCAGCACGTGTGGAGGGAGTGCGCGCGGGTCATAAAGCCCGGCGGGTTTCTGATGGCCGGACTGGACAACGGAATCAATTTCCTGTTTGAAGGAGAGGACGAGTCGCGTATCACGGGTTTGCTGCCGTTCGATCCGCTGACGAATGAAGAGCAGATGGAGATTCTTAGGAAAGAGGACTGCGGGGTTCAGTTTTCGCACACCATCGGCGAGCAGATCGCGGGACAGATCAGAGTGGGATTCGAGATTCTGGACGTGTATGAGGACACGAACGGCGAGGGATATTTAAAGGAACACGGCGTTCCGACCTTCTGGGCAACGTTGGCAAGGAAAAAGGACTAGGTATGCTGATCAGGATCACGGATTACACTTGCGTGGACGAACGGAAGCTCATGGACGTGTACGCGGAGAGCAATGCGGAGAATACGGCCTATTTCTGCCCGGAGGAAAAGGATCCGGAAAAAGCAGTGCGTTTCGTGGAGGACGGCTTTCTGAACTATCTGAAAAACGAGTTTCTCTCGTCCCCCGGCAACGCCGTATGGGTGCTGGAGAAGGACGGGACCTGGTTCAGCGCGCTGAGGACCACCACGGTCTCGGAAGGACTGTATTTTCTGGAAGCGCTCGAAACGCGGCCGGACAGCCGGAAACGTGGATACGGCTCCGAACTTCTTTCCGCGGTCATCTCCGCGCTGAAGGAGACGGGCGCGTTCCGGCTTTGCGACTGCGTGGACAAGGCGAATACGGTTTCCGTGAGAACGCACGAAAGATGCGGGTTTGTCAAGGTATCCGAAGAAGGATATGATTATCTTCAGGAAGAAACGGATCCCGGTTCCTACGGAATGGAATTCGCATATCCGGACAAGCCGGATTTGTCATAAAAGTATCAGAGAAGGAGAACGATATCATGGGTAAAAAGGCAGTGATCATTTCCACAAGCCCCAGGCACGACAGCAATTCGCACGCGCTCGCAGAGGCGTTTTATAAAGGCGCGCTGGACGCCGGGAACGAAGCGGAACTCATTTCCCTGAGAGGGAAGAAGATTGCGTTCTGCCTAGGCTGTTTCGCGTGTCAGGAGAAGGGTGAATGCGTCATCAAGGACGACGCCGTCGCGATCGAAAAGAAGGTCCTGGATGCGGACGTGGTCGTATGGGCGACGCCGATCTACTATTACGAGATGTCCGGTCAGATGAAGACGCTGATCGACCGGCTGAACCCGCTGTTCCCGAAGGACTACCGGTTCCGCGACGTGTATCTGCTCGCGACCGCGGCGGACGACGGGGAATCGGCTCCGTCAAGAGCGGTCGAAGGTCTGAAGGGCTGGGTCGATTGCTTTGAGAAGGCGCAGTTCAAAGGCTATGTGTTCTGCGGCGGCGTCAACGATCCAGGGGATATCAGAAAGAACGAAAAGCTGGATGAGGCGTACCGCATGGGTCAGTCGATCTGAAGCGTTCTGCAGGAGTATAGAGGATAAAAAGAAGGAAGGTCCATAAGGGCCTTCCTTTCGTAAATACAGGAGATTCGGGCAGGAATCATTCTCCCTGATGGATCGTGATCTGCGGGAACGGGATGTTGATGTCCTTTTCCATGAAGAGGATGCGGAGCTCCCTGTTCAGACGGCGTTTCGCAATGAAAATGTTTTCCTCGTCGCAGGCGACGGTGAAGCGCAGCACGACAGCAGAATCCGCGAGATTTTCCACGCCCTTGTATTCTGGTACGTCGAGGAACACATCCTTGTTCCGCTCCAGCATGCCCGGAAGCGCTTCCTTGATGATGGCTTCCACGCGCGGGATGCTCTCCTCATAGGTGATCCCGATCTCGGAGACCGCCAGGGACTCCGCCTTGGAGCGGTTCTGGAAGTTGCGAATGTCGGAGTTGTTGACGACCTTGTAGTTTCCGCCCGGATCCACGATCGTAGTCGTACGGACGCCGACGCGTTTCACGGTGCCGCGGAAGTCATCCAGAATGATGATGTCACCTACGTTATACTGTCCCTCCAGCACGATGAACAGACCTGAAATCACGTCCTCGATGAGACGCTGCGCTGCAAAGCCGATGATCAGGGTGATAATGCCGAGACTCGCGAACGCGGCGGTGGGATTGAGTCCGAGAATGGTCAGAGCCCATACGATTCCGAGGATCACGCCGACATATGTGATGATGTTGCATAAGAGCTCGTTCACCGTCTTGGCGCGGTTGCTTCTGCTTGCCTTTTTGAGGATCAGGCAGAGGAGCTTTACGACCACGTAGGTGAGAGCCAGGGCGCCGATCGCGGCGAGTACTTTGGCCAGCGTCAGGGACATGCCGCTCCCGCTTCCGGAAAAGACGTTGGAGAACTCCTCGCGGAGTCCTTCGCTGACGGATCCCAGAATGTTCGTATTGCCCGCCAGAATGACGAATACGAGAAGCACCAGCGCTACGATAAACGCTATGGTGCCGCCGCTGCGTGATTTGTTCCTGCTCATATGGTTATCTCCTTTCGGTATGTAACGCTTGTCGGATGGTGCCGGGTGCCGGCTGTCTTCCAAAATTCGTTCTTTATTGCCCTGCGACGGGGTGAAATCGTACGATTACGGTCCGGGCGTAATATCTGAACCCCATGGGTGATGGTCAGGAACTGAAGGGGGTTTCTTCCACTTCTTCCGCTCCTCAATGACGATTTCATCCTCCCAGAACAAACGGGTATCGTCTGTTGTTCCGGGCTCCATCTGCTCCGGCGTTGCGCCGTTATCCGGCGTCGGAGGAGCGGGCGTTACGGGAGGAGGCACGGGCGTCACAGGTGGCACAGGTGTGATGGGCGGCGCAGGCGATACGGGCGGAATCTCAGGTACGGCAGGTGGCTTCAGCTGATTCGGCGGAAGCGTGATCAGAAGCGCTTCCTCCATAAGCCCGCCGTCGTTTTCCGATTCATCGGTAAGGAATACCAGAAGAAACGGGTGATCATTCTGCAGGTTTTTAAAAACGAGGATCTCATTCGGATCGTAGATCTCACCAGTAAGAACCGGAGAGGATCCTGAATCGGACAGTTCCTGATTTGTAAGAAGAAGCTTGCCGGCTTTGGTGACTGGCGTCTTTTGCGCGAAATACGGGTAGAGCTGGTAACGGATCGGGTAGGAGATGTCCGGATCGTCCAGCTGGGAGAGGACTTCCACTTGGGCGGAAGTCGGTGTGGCCGAGAGAAGCTTTGGAGTTATCACGGTACGGCCGAACAGATTCAGGTTTAACAGAGCGGCAAGTGTGGTCAGCGCCGCGACAGCGGCCATAAGAGCGGCCGACGCGCCGGAACGCTCCTTGTGCTTGATCATATGCTCATGAGCGCTGTTGAACTCAGGGTATATGTCGTGATATTCCTGTTTGCCCTCTGCGTATTTCATAAATCCAGTATATCTCTGCTTGTGTATCTTTCGCAACGTTCACAGAAATTTTTACAAAAATACATGCGTAATTCGAATCACTGTGCAAGCGCTTTCGGACTACCTGCAAAAATCTAAAACCGTTATCATGAGGAATAGCCTTCTTCGAATTTACCTTATCATTGTACGAGCAAACGAAACGGGCGGTTTATTGAATACCGCCCGTTTCATAGCGCCATTTTGTTCCAATGATTACAGCGCTGCAATCATCATGCAGTAGAAGTCAGCTGCACAGGAGAATACCTGCTGAGGAATCGGATCGATAAACGATCTGAGAGGGACCTGAACATCCCAGTCGACATAGACCTTTCTGTCCTGGATTTGATCAAGGATTTGTTGTTTGGTCGCTGGGAAGTCAATGTCTGCAATCTGCCTGTGAATATAGTGGAACAGGGCAGGGTATGCTTCTTTTGTCATTTTCATTTCCTATCCTCCTCCGTGTATGCTGTATACATAGTGCTGTCGCCTTCTCCTTTGCGGTCCGGATTACTGGCACCACGATGACAGAACGAGTACATAGGACTGCTGTGTACGGCTTGCTGCCGCATGCGGTCGATTATACCGGGATACAGATCAGCTTTTATAAGCCCGGGACAACCATTGGACGCCTCTGTGATAATATTCCCGTCCGGCCCGACAATCATGCTTCTTCCAAAACAGGAACGAGCTTCGTTTTTGGCCAGGCCAGAACAGTTTGCACCGACAACATAGACTTGATTGAAGTAAGCTGAAGCACGATTGGTGAGTTCCCAGGCATTCTGCCACGGATCCATGTAATGAGTGGGACGGATAATGATGTTGGCACCGCGGTAAGCTGCTTCACGCCAAATCTCTGGATAATCGCCATCAGCGCAAATGATTACGCCGAGGCGTGAGCCTTTTGGCCCTTTACATACTGTACATTCCTTTCCAGGAACGGAATTCTCAAACGGGATCCAAGGATTCATCTTGACGTATCGATGAACGATGTCTCCATCGCTGTTGATTACATATGCGGTGTTCGCATAAACTTTTCCGTTCCGAATCAAGGCGTCGACTACACACCATACGGACAGTTTGCGACAGCGTTCGCGGACTGCCTGCATCTGCGGGCCGTCTTCTTCCATGATTGCATCTTCAAAGTTGACCGGCGCGAATCCTTGAAAACAGGCTTCCGGGAACACGACAAGATCCGCACCCGGAAATGCACTGACCGACATGTCAAGGTAATTCAGTACCGTTTCTGTATTCTCATTCAGCTCTTCTACTGTCTGTGCGCCAATGGGAGCAAACTGCACACAGACAACACTCAAAGCCTGCGTCCGGATTTCCCCGTTTAGGGCAAATAAATTACCTATATTCATAACGGTTTACCACTTAAACGTACTTAGCGTTTTTATTCACAGTATGACGGTCATTGACTTTCAGAGCAGTGAGTAGTTTATCAAATAACGGCACACAGATCATCGCTACTACGATGCCGAACAGTGGCGGGATTCCGAAGCCAGCCTTGTCGGTCACATAGGCAACGATTGTTCCCACTACATAACCGAGAACCGGAGCAAGACGGAACGGTTTGAATGTAACGTCTTCCAGAACCGGCATTTTCCGTTTGTATACGAAGAAGTAATCTCCGAGCATTGCTCCGCCGAGCGGAGGAATGAAGACGCCAAGTAGTACCAGGAAGCTGATTAGCTGGGCATAGATTCCGGTTACAGCAAGAATGACCGCAATGACTAATCCACCGATAAGGAACGGAGTCTTGTTCTGCTTGTTGAACATTTCTGCTCCTGCAACTCCCCATGCATATGCACCGGCATGGGCAGTGGTCCAGATGTTCAGAGTCAAAACAACCAGCGCGAAGAAGATGAGTCCGGTATTCAGCATGACAACGATGAAGTCGGATTCATTGTATGCAAGTCCGCCGATCGCACCGGCAAGAAGCATAATGGTATTGCCGATCATGAAAGCAACAAAGCCGGACCAGAAAGCCGCCTTGACTGTTTTTGAAAAACGGGACCAGTTGCATGCCTGAGTGCCCATTGAGGCAAATGTTCCGACGATGGCAGTCATTGCCGTAGCAACGGACATCTCCGTGGATGGCATCGCGTTTACAATTGCTTGGAATCCGCCGTTTGCGCGGGCAGCAAGAATCGGGACGCATACAACGAGAATCAACAGTGCGGGAACCGCGATATACGCAACCTTCTCCATAGCTTTATATCCCCAGATTGCAGTCAGCCCGAAGATGATCGCCCATGCGAGAGTAAACCATACTTCCAGATGTGGAGCGTTGAAGGCTGTTGCGAAAAGGTTCCCTGTATAGGCGCTGACATATGCAAACCATCCGATTTGCGTTCCGCCGAGCAAAAGGTCTGCCCATTTTGCTCCGGCGATGCCGAACGTATAACGGGACAGCATGACCGATGTCAATCCGGTTTTCGCGCCGATTGCGCAGTTTAGCGAAACATAAATACCGAGCACCAGATTTCCGATCAGAAAGATCCACATCAAATCAGAAAACTTGAATGCTGATGCGAGCTGTGCACCGGTCGACATGGTCGGCGCAAAGAACGTTATACCCAGAAGAACGGCTGCTACCGAGAAAAATGATTTTCTCGCACTTTTCGGGACATGGTTAATCGGGTAATCTTCATCCACGACCTTGGATTCTTCAGCATTTTGTAACGGCTCTTTGTTCTTTTCCATTTTACCTCTTCCTTCCTGAAAAAAATTCAATATGCGATGAACCGCATATCCATTTTCGTTGTACTCCCGGTTATTGATGAAGTCAAACTATATATTTTTCCCCATTTTACTGCTTAGTTTATGCGATTCAATAATGTTTCTGCATCTGTCAGAATCCCAAAAACCTATATGGCGGAGGGGATGTTAGCCACAGCAGATACCGAGTGAGCGATATGCAGACGTATTGCAATCATTTTGACGGATTATCCGTGGCAGATTTTTTATGAAGCATATATCGGCAGAGATGCAGATATCACGACTGAATAAGATTCAATCAGATTCAGAAGTAGAATGAAATTATGAGATACTAGATGGGCCGAAGCCGTTTTTTCAATCTAGCTTAATGTTTTTTTAAAGTTTCAATCAGCCACTGGCCGGTCTGATTATAGTCTTCCGGGGTGAATCCTTTAGTCTTGGGACAGGTGGAGACGATGGACGCGCACGCTTCCGGAGCCTTTGAGAACGACCACATGCAGTACGAGATGCCTTCCTGTTCCAGAAAATCGATCCATCTGTCCGCTTCTTCGAGATCTCTCGGGAATCCTCCGCTCGAGGCGGTGACGCCGTATTCCGTGGCGAAGACCGGAAGCCCGTTCTGACTTGCCGTCCGGGCGATGGAGCGGAGTTCCTCTTTGTGGGATGCGGCATAGAAATGCAGGGTGTACATGATATTCGGATAATCGAGCGGATCGGCCGCCGCCTCGTCCAGACGCTGCGACCATTCCGGCGTCCCGACGATGATGACAGAATCCGGATCCAGGTTCCGGATCAGCGGAATGATCTCCTCCGCGTACCGTTTGATATCCTTCCATTCTACGCCGTTCGGCTCGTTGCAGATCTCGTAGATCACGTTGGTGTGATCCTTGAAGGTTTCCGCCATCTCGGCAAAGAAAGCTTTTGCCTCTTCGATATAGATATTCGGGTTGCCGTCCTGGAGGATATGCCAGTCGACGATGGCGTACATATCCGCCTTTTCCGCGTATTCGACGCCGTCTCTGACCTTCTTTTTGACGTTTTCCTGATTGCCGCCAGTGCAGTAGCCGACGACTCCGACGCCCCATGTATAGACGGGGATCCTGAAGACGTTCGCACCGAGATCGCGGGACAGTTCCGAAAAGAGCGTTTCGTTGATGAAGGATTCGCACATCGGGAGACCGTTGGCGCTGACGCCGCGCAGCATGACGGGCTCGCCGTTTTTCCCGCAGAGTTTTCCGTTCAGAACCTGAAGCGTTCCGGACACGGAAGGGCGGTCCCTGCCGTCGGAAACGGCGGTTTCATTGGACGCGGATCCGGCAGAAGCGGCGCAGCCGGTCAGGAGCGCGCAGATCAGAATCAGGCAGAGTGCTTTTTTCATGGGAAGTCCTCCGGTGCTGGATTCGGGATAACGTTTCATTTCATATTATCATATACTATCCGGATACGGATTGGTATTCCGTGTGCCGTTTTGCGGCGGATGCGGCACAGTTTTTTCATGGAGAAGCGGATACCATCAAATAAAGATAAAAAAATTAACGAAAAACGTTAAAAACGTATTGACAAGAGGTTTGCCCAATGGCATACTATTCTTAATGATAAACGTTAAATAATTAATGTAAACGGAGGAAACATCATGAACGAGTCCATCAAGAAAAAAATCAACGGCATCGGGGAGGCGGGGAACGTCGTATCCATTATCCTGATCGTACTGACCGCTCTCGGCTGCCTTTGCCTGATCGCTGCGCTTATCGTATTCATGCTGCTCCCGAAAGACGCCGTCACGCTCGGTCTTCAGATCGACGCCGACGCGATTGTCGGAAAGAGCCTGATCGGACCGTATCTGGACGATATCGACCTGAGCGATGTGGAAGATCTTGATGTCGGCATATCCGCAGGTGGATCCGCCGGCGGACGGGTCAAGGGTACGGTTGAAAAGACGGAGGAAGGTCTCAGGGCTGGTTTCTCAACGGACCGCCTCAACGTTCCGTCGGGCAGGCTGGCCTACGGCATCCTTGCCGCGATCGCCAAGGCTCTCGCGAAGCTGGTCGTCCTTATCATTCTGAATAAGCTTTCCAGAGAATTCAAGAATTGCGATACCCCGTTCGCGGACGGCGTGATCCGCTGGATGACCGTGTTCGCGTGGGTACTGCTTGGCGCTTCGATCTTTTCCCAGGTCGCTTCTTCCGCAGCCGCGGCGATGATCTTCCGGTCAGGCGGCTTCCAGGTGAACCTGAATCTAACGATGGTGTTCGTAACGCTTGTCGTGCTGTTTTTGACCATGATCTTCCGTTACGGCGCGAAGCTGCAGCATGAAGCGGACGAAACGCTGTAAACGGGGGTGCCCATGGGACAGATAATATTAAGACTGGACCGCGTGATGGCGGATAGAAAGATGAGCCTGAACGAACTGTCCGAGCGGGTCGGTGTGGCGAACGTGAATCTTTCGAAGCTGAAGAACGGACATATCAGCGCGATCCGTTTTTCAACGCTGATCGCTATCTGCGAGGCGCTGCACTGTCAGCCGGGCGATCTGCTCGAGTACGCGCCGGACGGCGATCCGGCGCTGCCGGAATGATATAAACAGAGACCGGATGTTCTCCAGTCTCTTTTCTTATTCTGTGATACTGTTTTCTCCGGTCAGATCTCGAGCTCCGTGGTGTGTGCGGGAGCGGCGTTTTCCTTTGTATGCAGAAGAAGCGTGTCTCCGGCGCGGAGACGGGTGGAGCCCTTCGCGGGAAGGAGCTTTCCGTCACGCTTGACGGATACGATCAGGCACTGGCGAGAGATATTCAGATCGCGGATATACTGTCCGTTCCAGGGGCTTTTATCCAGCAGGACGAGTTCGCGGAGAACGACCGGCTGGCTGTCGGGATGCGCCTGTGTCGCGAGTATGATCAGATCGCCTGCCTCAAGGCGAAGCGTGCCGTTCGGAATCAGCACCTCGTGCCCGCGGTGCACGGCGCACAGCACCGTATCCTCCGGCAGTCCCAGGGATTCCACGGTCTGGCCGACCCAACTGTCCTTTTTGGAGAGACGGATCTTGATGAAATGCATGTCCTGTTCACGCGCCAGCGTCGCGTTCGACTGAACGCGGGAATAGTGCTCCACAAATCCCGCGCTGATGATACCGGTGGGGATGGCGACCATTCCGACGCCCAGGAATGTGATGACAGTGCCCAATGCCTTGCCGAGCGGCGTGATGGGATAGATATCCCCGTAGCCTACGGTCAGCAGGGTGGAGACCGACCACCAGATGCCGGAGAAGGCGTTTTGAAACACGTCCGGCTGCGCGGCGTGCTCGACGCTGTACATGCAGAGACTGGAAGCGAGCATGAGCACCAGGATGATGAACACGGAGGACATCAGCTGCTGCCGTTTGCTCGAAAGGACCTCGCCGATGGCGTTCAGGGAATCATAGTAGGCTGTGATGCGGAACAGACGGAAGATCCTGACGACCCGGAACATCCGGAACGCGACCGCGCCCGCCGGAAGGAAGAATGGCAGGTAGTGCGGAAGAAAGCTTAAAAGATCAATGATGCCCGCAAAGGAAAAGATATAGACGAGCAGGCTTTTGAATCCCGACGAACGGGGGAAAAGATACTTCGCAGAGATCAGGCGCAGAACGTAGTCCAGCAAAAAGAAGGCGACGGTGATTGCCTCAAGCAGATCGAGCACCGCGCCGTAGCGGGTGTTGATGCTGTCAAAGGTGGAGAGCACCGCGACGATCAGGTTTACAAGGATGATGGCGGTGATGGTGAAATCGTAGGCGCGGCTCGGAAGATCTTCCGTCGAGCCGATATCCACCACGTGGGCGATCTTTTTCCGAAACTCTGAAAACCAGCTCTTTTCCGCGCTCATACCGGATTTCCTTTCCGCCTTGATTACCCGTTCAGTGTATCATACTCCATCACGGCTTTCCAGCGGTACACCGACGGGTGAAACGGTACGCCGGAAACGATGCGGTTTATATCGCTTCTTCTTTTGTCACATACGCTGAGATATATCCCGCTTCATGGAGTTCCTTGTAAACCGGATCATCCTGTTTATCGGGAGGCACGGAGGCAACATGCCGCAGTCCGATGTCATAGCACCGCATAGTCGGGCCGCTGCGGTTGACCTTGTCATCGAATTCGTGCGAGATATAGTATGTCCATATTTCCTTGGGTAAAATATCCTTTGCCCATTCGGACACCGCTTCCGCGTCCAGAGAAGCAACGCGCTCGATGACGGGCTTCTTGTCGACCCTTGACTCCCTGTAATCGCGATCGAACTCTTCTTTCAGCCATCGGTTGCAGCCGCCCTGATCTCCGATCACGATATACCGATTCTGAAGAAAGCCGTGTTTCAGCACGCAGATGCGTTCCCCTCTGTTTGTCAGATACTGAAAGAGCGCCATGTTCGCCGAATAGCGGTCCTTTGAGACGACGAGCAGCTTTCAGTCGTCGATACTGTCACGAAGAATGAATTCCGGCATATGATATCCTCCTGGTTTAGTCTGATATCCGAATAGAAATATCCGAATCGAATAATAAAATGGAATTCCATATGAGACCCAAGGGGAGCTTTCTCTGTAAACTATTGTAGTCATAAAAGTTCCGCTTTTCCATATGAACCTGTACACGGATTCCCTGCGCTTGTTTGTGCTGCGCATCGGCAGAAAGAGGTGAAGGGAAAGCCTATGCAACTGTTGCGCGCGTTTTGGATGCTGTTGTACACTTTGTATATATTTTCGGAGCACGAACCGCGGAGGATTCATGAGGATAACCGGGACCATATCGGAACAGAGAGCGGAACTGCCGGTTTCCGGTTTGAAACTGGTCAGGCCGTGCCATGCTTACGCGGACCGGGTCATGCGGTTCCGGGAGGAACTGCTCGCCTCCGGAGAGCCGTTCGACGGGTGCGCCGGCCTCGAGGAAACGGAGTCGTTCGACGAATGGATCGATTTTGACAACCGGCTGAGACGGAAATACGGGGAAGGATACGCGCCGTCCGAGGTATTTCTCTGCGTTCGTACCGAAGATGATAAGGTCGTCGGGATGATCGACTACCGGCATCCTCTGACGCCGTATCTGACAAGGTACGGCGGGAACATCGGTTATATCATCCGTCCGTCGGAACGGCGGAAGGGGTATGCCACGGAAATGCTCGGGCTGCTGCTTCCCGTCTGCAGAGCGTTCGGGGAAAGACGGGTCCTGATCACGTGCGACAAGGATAATGATGCTTCACGAAAAACGATCCTGAAAAACGGCGGGATACTCGAAAACGAAGTCGAGGATGACGTCGGACAGGGAGACTGCGGGATCATTCAGCGGTACTGGATCCTGCTGTAATAATCGTGCAGGAACAAAGAAGGAAAACGGTTAAAAAGGCAGACTGACTATATGGGAATCACAAAAACCGATTTCATGCGCGGCATGCAGTGCAGAAAGATGCTATGGCTGGACAAGCACAGGCCTGGTCTGAGGATCATTCCGCCGGAAATCCAAAAGCGACTTGACGCCGGGAACGATTTCGGAGACAGGGCGATGGCCATGTTCGGCGCGTATGAGGAGATGACCGTATACCGGCCGGGAACCACGATACCGGACACGAAAGCCATGGCGGAAAAGACAGCGGAACATCTTCAGAACGGAACGCCCGTCATCTGCGAAGCTGCATTTCTCTACTACAACAACTACTGCGCTGTCGATATCCTTAAGAAGACGGAAACGGGATATGAATTCTATGAAGTCAAGAACGCGCCTGCCGTATATGAGCAGTTCGTCCGTGACGCCGGATTCCAGTATTACATCCTGAACCGCTGCAAACTCCCGATCGGACATGTCTTCATCGTGACGCATGGGGAAGACGAAGAGGACCCGTTCGTCGTAAACGATGTGACGGCAAGGGCAAAAGGCTATTCAAAATGGGTCGATGACAACATCTGGGATCTGAACCGGATGCAGAAGCAGACGGAAGAAATAGAGACCGCTACCGGAGATCAGTGCACGCGTCCTTACGAGTGCTGGTATTACAGCTACTGCCACGGGAGCCGTGAAGAAGAGCGGTGCCCGCAGGCTGGCGGGACGACGGAGTCTGGGAAAAAACGGGAGAAAGAGGAGCTGTCCGATGGCGTTTGATTTCAAAAAGGAATATAAGGAGTTTTATCTGCCTGCGAACAAGCCGGCAATCGTTTCGGTGCCTTCCATGAACTATATCGCCGTCCGCGGCAAAGGAGACCTGAACGAGGAGAATGGGGAATATAAACAGTCGATTGGTCTGCTGTACGGCATCGCGTACACGATCAAGATGAGCAAGAAAGGCGATCATCAGATCGACGGATATTTCGATTACGTCGTACCGCCGCTTGAAGGATTCTGGTGGCAGGACGGTATTTCCGTCATCGATTACGCGCATAAGGAGAACTTCAGATGGATCTCCGTGATCCGGCTGCCGGATTTTGTAACGGAAGCGGATTTTGAATGGGCTGTCGCGGAAGCGGAACGGAAAAAGAAAACGGATTTTTCCAAAGTAGAGTTCTTCCCGTATCAGGAAGGATTATGTGTGCAGTGCATGCATCTGGGTCCGTATGACAGTGAGCCTGAGACCGTTGCACGGATGCACGCGTACATGGAGCAGCAGGGCTATGCGCTGGACATTACGGATCAGAGGATGCATCACGAGATCTATCTGAGCGACGCGAGAAAGGTGGAGCCGGAAAAGCTTAAGACCGTGATCCGTCATCCGGTCAGGAAGAAATAGACGGTTTCAGGATCGGAGAGCACGTATGATCGATATCAGAAGGCTCAGCAGCCGTTACGCGGTCCGGTATCTTAAAGATTCGGATGTGGAGTATATCCTGGATCTGTGCCTGGGGAATCCGCAGTTTTACATCTATACCGCTGCGCGCCCTGAAAGAGAAGAGATCCAAAACGATATGCGCATGACGCCGCTGGGAACGGATCCGTCCGCGAAGCATTACGTCGGGTTTTTCAGGGAACAGGATCTTGTCGCGGTCATGGATCTGATCGACGGCTACCCGAAATCGGAAACGGCGTATATCGGTTTTTTCATGATGAATCCCCTGTATCAGGGGCAGGGAAGCGGAACGGCGATCATTTCCGAAACGGCGGACTATCTGAGGGAGACCGGGAAGACAACGATCCGGCTCGCGATCGACAAGGGAAATCCGCAGTCGTCCCGTTTCTGGGAAAAGAACGGGTTTACCGCGATCGCGGAAGCGGACGTGAACGGATGGACAAAGTGCATCGCCGAGAGATCCCTGCTGATTCCGGAATGACGAAAGGAAGAACGTATCATGGCATCTGACAAGAGCTATCTGGATTTCATACTGGAACAGCTTTCCGGACTGGAAGGCATAACCTGGCGCGCGATGATGGGGGAGTATATCCTCTATTATCAGGGAAAGAACATTGGCGGTATCTACGACGACCGTTTCCTTGTGAAGCAGACAAAGTCTTCTCTTGCCATGATGCCCGACGCGGAACGGGAAATTCCGTACGAGGGAGCGAAGGAAATGCTTCTTATTGACCGGGTCGAGGACAGGGAGTTTCTCAGAAGCCTGATCGAAGCGATGGCGGACGATCTTCCGATGCCTAAGAGAAAGAAGTGAGGAATACCATGCAGTTTGGAATGCCGACCCTGATCGAGAACAGAACGCTTGCGGATAATCTCGCGCTGTGCCGCCGCCTGGGGCTTTCGTTTATCGAACTGAACATGAACTTTCCGGAGTATCAGGTCGAATGCCTGGAGAATACGGACGGCCTTATACGGCTTGCCGAAGAGGCGGGCGTCTATTATACCGTGCACTTGGACGAGAACCTGAACATCGCGGATTTCAACCGGCTTGTGACAGATGCCTATCTTGAGACGGTGCGGCGCGCGATCTGGGTTCTGAAAAAGCTGATCCCACTGCGAGACCGCTTCGGGGATCCGGACCAACCGCTGATCCTGAACATGCACATGCATCACGGGATCCATATCACGCTTCCGGGCAGGAAAGTGCAGATGTACGAGCGGGATTTCGACGTATACATGCGTGCTTTTGAAAGGTTCCGCGGTCTGTGTGAAACTTGGATCGGGGACAGCGATATCCGGATCACCGCCGAGAATACGGACGGCTTCCGTCCCTATGAGGAAAAGGCGATAGAGTATCTTCTTGACAGTCCGAAATTCGGGCTGACCTGGGATATCGGGCACTCGAAGGCGGCACGCGAAAAAGATGTTCCGTTTATCCTGCGGCACTGCGATAAACTCATGCATTTCCATATTCACGACGGGACGGAGACCCCTCCGAAAAACCATCTCGCGCTGGGGGACGGGGAGATCGATCTGACGGAACGGCTGGATCTCGCGAAAAATCTGAACGCGAGATGCGTGCTGGAGACGAAGACCGTGGAGACGCTGGAACGTTCCGTCCGGTGGCTCTCGGTACATCATTGGACGGAGGGAACAAAATGAGACTGGACGGATTAGGGCTGCTTGTGGAAGACATGGCCTCCATGATCCGCTTTTACCGGGATGTGCTGGGCTTTGAGATAAGGGAGGAAGAGGACACCAAAAATGTCTATCTCGTAAAGGACGGGACGCTGTTTCTGCTCTACGGCAGGAAGGACTTCGAGAAGATGACCGACCGGAAATACGATTATGTGAACGGACTGAACGGTCACTTTGAGATCGCGCTCTACGTGGATACGTTAGAAGAGGTCGACAGTTCTTTTTCACGTGCCGTGGAGAACGGCGCGAAGCCCGTGATGGAACCGACCACGGAACCATGGGGACAGAGAACGTGCTATATCGCGGATCCGGAGGGGAACCTGATCGAGATCGGTTCCTGGAACAGACCGTATGAAGAGAAAGATTTGAATATTTAACCGGAAAAGGAGCGCTAAAGGATGAAAGGGTATAAAACCGCCTGGACCGTCAGCCTGCTGGTGATCGTATGTGTCATCATCGCGTACGCGGGATTGCGCATTGCAAAAATTGCCGTACCGGATGCCGTGATTCGGATCTTAGGCGTTCTGGACCTGATCGCAATCTTCGTGCTGGTCTATTCGACGGTCAAGCTGCGGACGGAGAAGAAGGAAAAGAAGACTTCGGATCCGAAATAAAAGCTGCGGATGAAACGCATGGGGGAATGTGCGTATGTGGAAATGCCCGGCCTGCGGCCGTTCCTTTCAGAAGGAGAATCAGAGCCATTACTGCGGAAAAGCACCGGAGACGGTAGACGCGTATATCCTTGCGCAGGATGAACCGATCCGGGATCAGCTAATAAAGGTGCGCTCTGCCCTGAAGAAAGCGCTTCCGGACGCTGCCGAGACGATCTCCTGGTCGATGCCCACCTACCGGAAGGAACATAACATCATCCACTTCGCGGCGCAGAAGCGCCATATCGGACTTTATCCCGGGCCGGAGGCGGTGGAGCATTTTGCGGAGAAGCTTACCGGGGCAGGTCTGAAATATGAGAAGGGATCGATTCGGATCCCGTATTCCGACCCGCTCCCGCTTGATCTGATCGCGGAAATCGCCGCCTGGTGCGACAGCACCGGAAATCACGCCTGATATCAATGGTTAGGGAGGATCCTATGATCTATACGAACACTTACGAATCGCCGCTTGGGAGCATCCTCCTGGCGGGAGACGAAAAAGGACTGACCGGACTGTGGTTTAAGGACGGTGTCCGGTATACCGGGCTCGGGCTGAAAAAGGACGCCGTGCCCCGCGAAACGGATTATTTCGAGCGGACAAAGGAATGGCTGGATTTGTATTTTCAGGGCAGAGATCCCGGATTTACGCCGGAGATCCATCTGGTAGGCTCTCCGTTCCGGAACCGCGTCGGCGAGATCATGATAGAGATCCCGTTCGGGAAAACGGTCACGTACGGATGGATCGCCGAAAGGATCGCTGCAGAACGGGGAATTGAGAAGATGGCCGCGCAGGCGGTCGGCGGAGCGGTCGGACGCAACCCGATCTGCCTGATCGTACCGTGCCACCGGGTCGTTGGATCGGGCGGCAGTCTTGTCGGATACGGCGGCGGCATCATGAGAAAGAAAGCGCTTCTGGAACTGGAGGGCGTCGACGTCAGCCGGTTCACGATTCCGGTAAAGGGGAATGCGATCTAAAAAGGCGCGCAGGCTGTTATGCATTCGGAAAGGACGGACCGCGGAATGAAGATCAGACTGAGACCGGACCGGGATATCTGGACGGAAAAGATCCGGATCGGCAGCGTGCCCGTGCTTGTCCTTCATCCGGTCGGAAGACCGGAGAGCGGGATAAGCCTTCTGTGGATCCACGGCGGAGGATACATCCTCGGCATGAAGGAAATGGTCTTCATGAGCAGGGCAGCAGACCTCGTCAGAAAGTTCGGCGTCACGGTCTATTCCCCAGGATACCGGCTCGCGTGGATGAAACCGTATCCTGCCGCCGTCAGCGACTGTTTTGAAGTGCTGGAATATCTGAGCAATCTGCCGGACCCGATCATGGTCGGCGGTGAGAGCGCGGGTGGCGGACTGGCTGTAGCAGTCTGCATGATGGCGAGGGATAAAGGGATACCGGTCGCTTTCCAGATACCGCTCTATCCCATGATCAGCAACGCGGATACGGAAAGCTCAAAGAACAATCACGGCAGGGTATGGAATACAAGGCGCAACCATCTGGGCTGGCGGTTCTATCTGCGGGGAGACGCAAAGAAGCGGGTGTCTCCGTACGCCGCTCCTGCCTGGCAGGAGGATTACGCGGGGCTTCCGCCGTGCTACACGTTCGTGGGAGACGGGGAACCGTTCTACTGCGAAACGCTCCGATACGTGGACAATCTGAAAAAGGCGGGCGTTGAGGCGGAGGTTGACGTATATCACACGGATATGCATGCTTTCGACATGCTTCGGGATGACGATCTGAGCCGCAGGGCGATCGGACGGTTTGAGGAACGTTTCGCATACGCGCTCGAACACTATGTGAAAGGAAAGGAAACGATATGACGATCCGGTACGCCGATGAAAACGACTGCGCGCTTATCCTGAGCTTTATCCGGCGGCTTGCCGAATACGAGAGGATGACGGATCAGGTCGTCGCGACGGAAACGCTTCTCAGGGAGTGGATATTCGGGAAAAAGATCGCGGAAACGCTGTTCGTGTGCGAGGACGGGAAAGAGGTTGGATTTGCGCTGTTTTTCCATAACTTCTCCACGTTTCTCGGAAGAGCGGGCATCTATCTGGAGGATCTGTTCGTGCTTCCGGAATACCGGAACAGGGGATACGGAAAGGCGCTGTTCAAAAGGCTCGCGGAGATCGCGAGCGAACGGGGATGCGGACGCGTGGAATGGTCCTGCCTGAACTGGAACGAGCCTTCTATCCGGTTCTACGAGAGCCTCGGCGCGGTTCCCATGAAGGAATGGACCGTATGGCGCCTGACCGGAGACAAACTGAAGGAGATGGGAACATGACGCTGTTCGGCAACATCCGAAAAGGTCTCTCCGAGTATGCGACACATCCGGGCGCGGTCCTTGTTGACGTCCGCGAGGCGGACGAGTATGCGGCGGGACATATTCCGGGCGCCCTTAGCATGCCGCTCTCCGGAATCACGGGGTGCGACCTTCCGAAAGATGTTCCGATCTATCTTTACTGTCTCAGGGGGACACGGAGTATGCGAGCCGCCTGCATTCTGAAAAGGATAGGGTATACAAAGGTTAGGAGCATCGGCGGAATTAAAGGGTATCCGGGCGAAATGGAACGATAGCGCGCAGGATGAAAGCAGGCGGATGTAAGCATGACCCGGTTGGGTATGCATCAAACAATTTCAATTATTCCGGTACGTCCGGACGGGAGTATAACGAAATGAATCAAACGGCGGAAACGCCGGGAAGGCGGTAATGAGGTATGAAACGAATTAATGTCCATAACGGTCCCAAAAACGTATCCAGGATCATCCTGGGCTGCATGCGCATGCCAGCGCTTTCTGTCGGGAAAGCGGCGGACATGATCCGCACTTCCGTGGAACTCGGAGTGGATTTCTTCGACCAGGCGACCTGCTACGGAAACGGTGAGGCGGAGACCCGGTTCGGGGATGCCTTTGCGCAGTCCGGGATCCGTCGCGAGGATGTGTTCATTCAGAGCAAGTGCGGCTTGTGCTTTGACCGCAACGAGTTCGACTGGACAAAGGAGAATATCCTCTCGAGCGTTGATGACAGCCTGCGCCGCATGAAGACCGATTATCTGGACGCGCTGCTTCTGCACCGGCCGGACCTGATCTTCGAGCCTGAGGAAGTGGCGGAGGCGTTCGAAACGCTGGAAAAGAACGGGAAGGTCCGTTATTTCGGCGTCAGCAACGTGCCGACGCTTGAGATCGAGCTTCTTAAAAAGTATGTCAAGCAGCCTCTTGTGTTCAATCAGCTGCAGCTGTCGCTCGAACAGTCACAGCTGATCGATCAGGCGCTTTACGTCAACAACAAGACGACGGACATGTCCGTTGACCGGGACAACGGCACGCTGGATTACTGCAGGCTTCACGACATTACGATCCAGGCGTGGTCGCCGCTTCAGTTCGGCATGTTCGGCGGATGCTTTATCGACCATCCGGATTTCCCGGAGATGAACAAGACCCTTCAGGAGATCGGGGACGCGTACGGCGTATCCAGGACCGCCGTCGCGATCGCGTGGATCCTCCGGCATCCGGCCAGAATGCAGGCCATCGCCGGAACGATGAACCCGGTTCACCTCAAAGACATCTGCGACGCCTGCAAAGTGGATCTCACGCACAACGAATGGTACCGGCTGTACCTTTCGGCAGGGAAGTTCCTTCCGTAAGAATGAAAAAGAGCAGCTACGGAAAAACGGCCGTTGCCTGTTATATGGGATTTGTCACACAGGCGATCACGACCAATTTCGCACCGCTTCTTTTTCTGATGTTTAAAGACAGTTACGGAATACCGCTCGGGAAGATCACTCTGATCCCGACGGTATTCTTTTTCGCTGAACTTCTGACCGATCTGTTCTGCGCGAAGGCGGTCGACCGGATCGGATACCGGACATCCGTCGTCGCAGCGGAAGCCTTTTCCGCGGCGGGACTGATCGGACTTGCGTTTCTTCCGAACCTGACAAAGGATCCTTTCGCCGGAATCATGATCTGCGTGGTTCTCTACGCGGTGGGAAGCGGGCTGGTCGAGGTGCTCGTAAGCCCCATTATGGAAGCATGCCCCTTCGAGCATAAGGAGGCGGCCATGAGCCTTACGCATTCCTTTTACTGCTGGGGATCGGTCGCGGTCATTCTCTTTTCGACGCTTTTCTTCACCGTGTTCGGGATCCGGAACTGGCCGGTCCTTTCCTGCTTCTGGGCACTGATCCCGCTGGTGAACATCTGTCTTTTCGCAACCTGTCCGATCAATACGCCCGTGGAAAAGGGAGAGAGCATGTCGATCAGACAGCTATTAAAGGACGGACGCTTCCGCATCCTGGTCCTTCTGATGGTCTGTTCGGGCGCTTCGGAACTGTCGATGTCGCAGTGGGCGTCGGCGTTTACGGAATCCGCGCTGCACGTTTCCAAGACGGTCGGGGATCTCGCCGGTCCGTGTCTGTTCGCCGTCCTGATGGGGATCTGCCGGATCCTGTACGCGAAAATCGGATACCGGATCGATTTGAAAAAAGTCATGACGGCCTCTGGCATTCTGTGCATATGCTGCTATCTTCTTGCGGGTATTTCGAATAATCCCGTATTCGGTCTCGCGGGATGCGCCGCGTGCGGTTTTGCCGCAGGCATCATGTGGCCGGGAACGATCAGCACGGCGTCCCGTACGCTTCCTCTGGGAGGGACCGCCATGTTCGCGCTTCTGGCGCTCGCGGGTGATCTCGGAGGTTCCGTCGGACCGGCAGTGGTCGGCATGGCGGCGGAACGCGCGGGCGGAAGCCTGCAGACCGGGATCCTTGCCGGGACAGTTTTTCCGATCCTTCTCATCGTCGGCATTCTGCTGCTGCGCAGAGACAGAGCAGAAAAAGCGTAGCATTTTAAAAAACACATCCGGCGCGTTTTTATGCGCTTTGACGAATCCATAAAACGGTAATAGGATATAGACAGATAGACTCTTGATTTTTGGCAGGTGATTTCCGTGAAACAAAAACTGGTTCCTGCGCTGCTTTGCGTCGCGCTCCTTTTGTCCCTTGTGACCGCATGCGGTCAGAAACTGGAAGCCCCAAGCGTTGATCTCCCGGCTCCCGGCGTTGATCTTCCCGCGCCCGGTGCAGGCGCGAAACCGAAGACCGTTTCGGAACCGGTGGATTCGGTCAAGCCGATTACCTTTTCCGGGGAAGAAACCGTATATGACGAGAACGGGATCGTAATCAGGATTACCGGGATTGAGGAGATGCAGTCCATGTATTTCTTCGATTATGAGATAACGAATAACAATGCCGCGGACCGCGGTGTTACGATGGACTACTTCTTTGTGAACGGTCTGATGGTCCCTTCTTTCGGAATCGCCGAGCAGGTTCATGCGGGTGAAACCGTTGCAAGCGAGATCATGATCAGCAAGGACGCGCTTCTGTTCGCGGGGATTTCGGAAGTCGGCACGATCAAGGAACTCCTCAGGATCGAAGACGAGAACTACGATATCATTGTGGAGGACGTTCTTGTTCCTCTATATACGGCAGATGAAAGCCTGATCTGCGATCCGCAGCCTGCTGGCGCTTTCCTGTATGACAAAAATGATGTGCGCCTGAACTTTCAGGGCGCGTTTACGACCGAATACAGCGGGCAGACGCTGTTCTTCCTTCTGGAAAACGGCTCGAATCGGACGCTTAATTTCGAGCTTGCCGATTATGATTCGAAAAAGGCAACCGGAACAGGAAGCGAGGAAACGGTTATCAGCGCCGATTTCGCCACTCTGCCAGCAGGTGCAAAAGGTCTCTGCTCCGTCAATATGTTCGACGGCATAACCTATGAGTCTGTTACGTTCGAAACGCTCGACATGGAATCCGTCGTCAAACTGGATGGTCAGTACACCGAACATGTTCCGGTCCATTTGATCGCGAACGGAGATACGATTATCGCCACAGCGGACGAACCCTATTACCCGGACTACGTTGTGGACCGGATGGAGTATGATCGGAAGAAAGCGGAGGAAGCGGAGGAAGCGGAGGACGCGGCATCCGCGGAAGAAGTCAAGGCGCCCGTAATAGAAAAAATCGGTGTGTATACGAGGGGGATCGGGAAAGAGAATGACGCGATCATTACCGCCCTGGTAAGAAACCCGAACGAAAGAACGTATATCGGTTCGCTCAGTTTCCACTATTTTCTGTATGATGCAAAGAATAATCTGATTGATCTGGCAGACGCGTCTGATTGATCTGGCAGACGCGGATAACATGCTGAGCCGTGTCGTGATCCGTCCGGGCGAAACGGTTCCGTGCTTCTTTACGTCAAATCGCTTCGAATCAGGGGTCAGTGCGGATCATGTCTCCGTCACGATCAACGATTATACCGGCATGACGGAAAAGCAGGTTAATAAAGCCAGCGGACTGCTGCTCACGACGAAGGACATCCATGTAGATGCGTACGCAATCGAAGAGGGGAAGGACTATGATGTTCTGACCCCGGAACATCCATTTGATGAAGACGCGAGTTTCAGGGCTTTGGTGACCAACGACAGAGATGCGCTGGATTACGGGATGATCCTGTATGCTGCATATGATAAATCCGGGAAGGTCATCGTGGCGGATTACACGGTCCTGGAAGACGTGCCGGAGCGCACCAGCTTTGAAGTTTCCTCGCATTTTCCGACCGCTGTCATGTATCTGCCGGGATATGATCACGCAGATTGTTATGTGTTCGCGAGACAGCAGGGATAGACCGGAATCAGAATATGCGCTTTTCTGAAAGATCATTCAAACGGAACATAGATAGGAAGGACGGCGAACGCCGTCCTTTTTCCGAATTGGCATGGAACGAAATTGATTTAGTGAGATGTATGATTTACACTGTGTCCGTAATGCATGAAAGGAAGCGTGTCGCATGAAAGCATGGAGAAAGCAGGCGGGCGGCGCCATGACGTTTATTCTCCTTATGGGTATCGTCAGTCTGTTTTCAGATATGACCCACGAAGGGGCCAGAAGCATTCTCGGAGAATACCTGAATCTTGCGGGCGCATCCGCGGCCACGATCGGCTTTGTGTCGGGATTCGGCGAACTTTGCGGTTATTCTCTCCGGCTGCTGTCGGGATTCGCGGCGGATAAAACGAAGAAATACTGGTTTTTCGTCATTTTCGGCTACGCGCTCCAGGTTCTGGCGATCCCTGCGCTGGCGCTGATCCCGGAATACGGATGGGCTGCTGCATGCGGACTGGTGATTCTGGAACGGATCGGCAAGGCGGTCAAGAAGCCCGCGAAGAATACGCTTGTCAGCTTTGCCGCAAGCGAAGTCGGAGTCGGAAAGGGGTTCGCTTTTCAGGAGTTTCTGGATCAGCTCGGCGCGTTTATCGGACCGGTGATGCTCTTTCTTGTAGCATCCGTGAAAGGATCGGGCGATCTGTTTTCCACGTACCGGATCTGCTTTGCCGCTCTCGGCATACCGGCGCTGATCACCATATCCCTGGTGCTGTTCGCGAAAAAGAAGTATCCGCATCCCGAGACGTTTGAAAAAGCGGCAGAGGAAACGGCTCCTTTCCGGATTCCGAAGCAGTTCGTGTTCTACATGATCGCAGCGTGTCTGTTCGCATTCGGATTCGCGGACTTTACGCTGATCACGCTGCACGCCGCCAAAACACAGGCGTTTCCGGCCACGACCCTGAGCCTTCTGTACGCAGGGGCGATGGCTGTGGACGCCGTTTCGGCGCTGTTCTTCGGATGGCTGTTCGACAGGGCGGGAATGAAAGCGCTGATCGCATCCACCGTTCTGAGCGCGTTCTTTTCTGCTTTTGTATTTCTGACCGGAAATCCTTATCTGATGGGAATCGGTATCGTTCTGTGGGGTATCGGCATGGGCGCGCAGGAGAGCGTCATGAAGGCAGCCGTCAGCACGATCATTCCCAGGAACATGCGCAGCACTGGATTCGGGATCTTTGAGGCGGGATTCGGCGTCGCGTGGTTTCTCGGAAGCTGGCTTCTCAGTGCGCTTTACGATATCAGCCCCGCACGGCTTGTATGCATATCTGTCGTTGCGCAGATCCTTGCCGTCGTGTTCTACGCGGTCTCCGCACGCTTTTCCCGGAAACGGAATCCGGATTCGTAATATCCGCCTGACGTTTCCCGTTCATTGAGAGAAACGAGCGGAAACACGGCTACTTTTAAGCGACAGGACTGCCATTTTGTATTGCGCCTTCACTCATCATTTTCCGTATAAAGAGATGCCTGCAAACTCGGCCATATTCTTGAAAAGACACGCCCGTGATGTTAAAGTATAATATTAGAGCATGGCGCAATTCTTTGAAATTGCGTATCACTTCAGGAACCTCCTGCCCGGCGGGAAACGCTGTCTTCTGACAGCCCCGCTTGAGCGGACCTGCCGGATCGCATGGAGTTGTATCAGTTCAATACCATGACGGAAAAGCGGGAAAAAAAGCTATGGAAAACAAAGTTGCAGCCGAACCGAAGAAGACGGGAAAGAAAAAACACAGAATCCTTCTTCGCGTTCTGGCAGTTTTGCTTGTTCTGGCGGTTATCGTCTGTGCTGCAGGATTCCTTTCCGTACTGTATTCGAAAACCCATTATAAAATCACCTTCTATCAGGAAACATCCAAAAAAGTCAGCGACAATGTCAGGATCGCGGTCATCTCAGATATTCATATACGGGAATACGGGGCAAACAATGAGAAGCTGATTTCGGATATTCGTTCTCTGAAGCCCGATCTTATTCTCTTTGCGGGCGATTACGTTACCCGGGACGTGGATAACTATCAGCCCATGCTGAATCTTGTATCCGCGCTGACGGAAATCGCGCCCTGTTACGGGGTTCTCGGAAATCATAAAAGCGAACGGATCTATTACGGGAACGACAAGGGGCTGCCCGACGCGTTCAGAAACGCGGGGCTGCATCTGCTGCGCAACGCCAAGGAAGACATCCGGATCGGAAAGGATACCGTTCAGCTCATCGGCATTGAAGGTACATCCTACGGATTCGAGGAGTACGGCGGCAGGGAATTCATGGAGAAAACCGAAATTGACCCGTCCGCCCTGTGCGTCGTCATGACGCATATCCCGATCCTTTTTGACAAGCAGCTGTCCGCATATGATTTCGATATCGGGATCGCGGGACATGTGCACGGCGGAACCGTGGTGCTTCCTTTCGCCGGCGGTCTGTATTCTGCGGAGGAAGGCTTTTTCCCGAAATATACTTCAGGAGAATACACTCTGGACAAACAGCAGACGCTGATCATCAGCGCGGGACTCGGAGATTCCAAGATTTTCCCGCCGCGGATCAACAACGTACCTGAACTTGTTGTGATAGATATCAACCAGTACTGAGCAATTTTTAAAGCTTCCGCACTGAAACACGGCAGGATACCGAAACCGTACGGTACACCGGAAAGCCGGATTCAGAGCCAGGAAGAAGGAGAAAGGCAATGCAAGGGAATAACAAATCGAGGACGGCCGGAGACGGGAATTCTTCCGGGATCCTGGCCAGATGGCGGCGCAGCCTCCGAAACGCTTTTCAGGCGTTCAGGAAGCGGGGATGGTTGGTTCTCGCTTCCTTCCTGATCGCTTTCGTGATTCTCTGCGGCTGTTTCTACGTCAGATCACTCCGCACGGCCAGCACGATCCTGTCGCTGGACTATGAGGAGGCATCCAAAGGCCTGACGCCGAACGGAATGCGGTTCAACATTTTCGAGATCCGCAGCGGCGAAGTGATGGAGAAGCTGATCGGGTACGCCGGCCTTGAGGGGAAGATCACGCCGGACGAACTAAGCGAGTGCGTCAGCGTGAAGGCGACGCATGACAAGAGCATCAGCGGCAACGTGAACTATATCAGCACTTCGTTCGTCGTTTCGTTCACGAACAGCCGCGCGATCGAAAGCATTCCCCCGGAGGACATGCTCTCGCTGCTGTGCAAGGCGTACCGCGAGTATTTCGTGGAGCATTACGGATTCAACCACTCCATCCTGTCGTTCGACATCAACGATCTGAAATTCAATGACGAGTACCTGATGGCGGTCGATCTGCTGGAGCTGAAATGCAGCCAGCTGGAAAAATACGCGCAGCTCAGAAGCCGTGAGAGCAAGAACTATCAGGATCCTGTTACCGGGGCGACGTTCTCTTCCATGCAGCAGCGCGTGAGCAATTTCTACAATTACGATCTCGCCAAACTCCGTTCGTATATCATTGAAAACGGCATCGCGAAGGACAGGCAGGGGCTGATCAGCATGCTGGATTACAAGATCCGCATGGACAGCCTGACGCACAACAAGCTGATGGCCGCGTACGAAGAGGACAACAAGGGCGTCCAGATGTACGACGCCGCCATGAGCGCCGTGGTCATGATCCCCGTCCGGGACCAGAACATGGAGTACTACATGTCCAGGACGAAGACCGGAATGGACAGCATGGTCGCACACGCGCAGACGCAGCTCGCCGGTCCGGCCGAGATGATGGAGCAGATCGAATATAACGGATATCTGACCGAAAAAATGCAAAAAAACATTCCCGGTCATACGAAAAAGGAAAAGGCAGACGCCATGATCGCCGAGGTGGAGGAGTCGCTGGATAAGATCGCCTCGGACATGCAGGCAATGGACAGCACGTATCTGAGCACAAAGGGCCGCAATTACATCGGCTTCAGCGAAGACACCACGACGGGGTTTGCCGACAGGGCAGGCGTGGTCCCGTCGCTCCTGCTTGCCGCGCTGATCCTGATCATCGCGTTCCTTCTTGTACTCATCGGAAAGTTCTGTTCAGATAAGGAGGAAAAAGCATGAAAAAGTTCAGTGTTCTTCGCTATCTGAAACAATTCAGCCTGCTGATCTTCCTGTTCGCCCTGATCGGCGCTCTGGCGATCCTTCTGTACGGGAGATCGAAGCAGCACTATGTCGCGTCCACGGTCATCCAGTATACCAACAGCGGCGCAAAACAGGGATATACGCCTGACGGCAGTCCCCTGAACGTCGAGGAGATCTATTCCTCTTCCGTCATCGACGCCGCACTGACGGATCTCGGATATCCCGCCAACATCGATTCCGTCCGCTCCAGCTGCTACGTGGAGGAAGTCATTCCGGAAACGCAGCAGAAACTGAGCGAGGCGCTGATCGAGAAAGGCGAGGATCCCGCGTACATTGCGGACACGTACCGCGTGTACTACGTCGGCGACAGCGAGATCGGCGAGGACGACGCACGCAACATGCTGGACGCGATCATGAAAAACTACTACGAGTTCTACGCCGAAAAGTACGTGGAGGAACCGCTGCAGAGCAACGGCGTCTCCGTGCTGAAGGACGGGGACTACGACTTTATCGAAAGCGCGCAGGTGCTGGAGGACTCCGTGTCCGAGATGCTGAATTATCTTCTGGACAAACGGGCGACCCAGCCGTACTTCCGTTCCGTGGAAACGGGATATACGTACAGCGATCTGTATCAGATCTACCATTTCCTGTACAACTATGAGATTCCGAGCCTGTACGCTCTGATCCTCTCCGACGCGGAGACGAAGGACATCGACCTTCTCATGAGCCGTCTGAACAAGGAGTGCGAGGATCTGCAGCTGTATATGGAAAACAGACAGGCGCGCGCGGATTCGCTGAAGACCATGATCGACAGCTACAGCGAGCGCAACAAAGAGATCCTGGACTACCATTATCACAACACGAACGGCCGGGAGGGCAGCACGGAATACATTCTCCGTGACGTGGAGCACGACCGCGAAAGCAGCGGCATCGAAACGACATACGACATCCTGGTCAAGGAATACGTGGATCTGAACACCGGCATCCGTCAGAAGGCCATCGAGAAGGAACACAAGGAATACCTTCTGTCCGTATTCGAGGCGGCGCGCAGCACGCAGGGAAGAAAAACCAGCAGCGCCGATGAGATCCGCGAAAAGCTTAACCACTGCGCCGATCTCGCGAACGAGTATTACCGGTACGTGGAGAACACGGGGCGCGAACTGAACCGGCAGCTGAGTGCGGATTATCTCAAGATGATCAGCAGCATCAACGTCCAGCCGGCCGTGAACCTCACGCTGTATCTCGTGATCGCCATCATCCTGTTTGCCCTGGTGGGCGGCGTAGGCGCCGTGCTGCTGGGCAGAGCGCTCGATTTCGTCGACTACTTCCGGTATGTGGACAAAACGGTCCAGCTGCCGAACCGGGCGAGATGCGACGCGTTTATCGACGAACGCTCCGGCAGGATCCTGGACGAGGACTTCGCCTGCCTGGCGCTGAAGATGGATTCGCTTAGCGCGGTCTCGAGCGAGTTCGGGCGCGAAGCAGGAGACGAAGTGCTGAAGGACTTCGCGGATATCCTCAAGAGCTTCGGCGATCTGCACGGATTTGTCGGGCATAACGGTGGCGGCGTTTTCTACGCGTTCTTTGAGGACTGCTCGCCCGACAAGCTGAACGTGATTCTTGAGGCGATCGAACGCCAGGTCGCGAAATACAACAAACTGAATCCCGAGCGCTGCATCCATTATATCTGCGGAAAAGCCGTTTCCAGCGTGGACAACGTCTTTGAGATCAGAGACCTGCTGCGGCTCGCGATGCAGAGGATGTTCGCCGGCAATACTTCTTCCGATTCGGAGCCCGTCTCCGATGAGAACGCCGAGGATAACGCGCAGGATGCGCAGGAAGTGAGCGCAGAGGCGGAGGTCACGGAACAAGACGGTGACACAGAATAAGTTCCTGAAAAACGGTACGGATACCGGGGAACTGCAGAGATCGAGAAAAGAGTGTCCGGCTTTTATCCTGTTTCTTGTCGTTGTCTGCACGGTTTTAGCCGGCCTCGGAGACTGGAAGGTTCTCAATAACGCGTACGGGGCACTGCCCAAGGCAATCGTGCTCGGTGTGATCGTCTGCGCTTTCCTGAACTTCCTTGTCGCAGCCGACTTTTCGAAGTTGAAAAGGGCGATGGGCTATTTCCCGGTCTTCCTGATCCCCATAGCCGTCTACATCGTGATCAGCATGTACATCTGGATCACGGATTTCTCGCAGACGGCATCGATCACCAGGGCAGGGGAGAAGATCCTTCTCCAGACGATCACCATCGTCTATACCATCTTCATGTGCTATCTGCTGGAGGACAGGGCGGTCAACTGCCTGTTCTTCTGCCTGTGCGCGGCGAACGTCGGCATCATGCTGCTGGAAATGCCGAAATACGGTTTCCAGGCGGCCATTTCCTCCATCGTGACGTGCCTTGTCACCTTCGGCAACGCCGAGGGGTTTGTCCGCGCGCTGGAGATCCATGACATCACGTTCCTGTTCGGACAGTTCTTTGTCTACTATATGATGTTTGCGCCGAAAAGCACGAAGCCGGAAAAACGGCTCCGGCTTTCCGGCATTCTTCTTTCTCTTTTTTTCATCCTGCTCGGACTGAAGCGCGCCGTTCTGCCGGCCGTGGTCGTCGTGTGCATCTATGTGAAACTGCTCAGGCTTTTCAAAAAGCCGGAGAAATTCATCACCTTTACGGGGATCGTCGTTGTCCTGTTCTTCTACGTTTATCTCTATCTGACGCGCTCCGGCATCCTGATCGCGTTTTTGGAATCGCTCGGCATCAACATGATGGGCAGAGACGTGCTGTGGAGCCTCCCGAATCCCTACTATGAGCTGTCGGTCTTCTGGAAGGGGCTCGGTTTCGAGAGCGTGACCGATCTCATGAACCGGTTCTACCAGCAGGGTCTGATCAACCGTCCGTACCCGCTGCACAACGACATTCTGAGGATCTATATCGAACTTGGCTCGATCGGCTTCACTTTGTGGGCGGTCGTACATTATATCGTATTTCCGTCCTACTGGATGAAGCGGCATGATACGGAGACCGGCCTTTTATACATGGCGATCCTTTTATACATGACCGTGACCTATCTGACGGACAACACCGCGTTCTATTTCTGGAGCAGCATCGGACTGAGACTGATCCCCATGAGCTTCAGCTACCGGATCCTGAGACAGGAAAAGAAGCCGCAGTGGAAACCGCCGACGGCGGCGGAAGCGGCGGACGAGATCTTTCTGATCGAAACGGGAGGGAGACATTAAATGCGGAACAGACTGAAGCGGCTGCCGGTTTACCTGATCAATGTGCTTCTTCTGGCCGTGCTGTGGCCGGTCGCCATGGTGCTGCGGCTCACGAGCAGGCGGTACCGCCGTCTGTGGCTCGTGATGGAGCGCGGATTTGACGCCAGGGACAACGCGTACTGGTTTTTTAAGTATCTCAGGGAACAGCAGCCGCAGGTCAACGCGCGCTACGTGATCGACAGAGGAAGCCCGGATCGTGAAAAGGTCGCGAAGCTCGGGAAGACCGTCCCGTACCGGTCGCTCAGGCACTACCTGATGTATCTGGCGGCCGACATGCTGATCAGCACGCATGTGCAGCCTTGCGCGCCGGATCTCATGGCCTATTATCACCTTCGCCAGATCGGAATCCGCCCGAGAGGGAAGCAGATCTTTCTTCAGCACGGGATCATCAAGGATGAGATGAGATGGATGCGGTACCCGAACCTCAAGGTCGATTTCTTCGCGAGCGGCGGAAAGCTCGAATATGACTATCTCTCTTCGGAATTCAACTTTCCGGAGGACGTGATCCAGTACACGGGACTGTGCCGTTTCGACAATCTCATCCGCGGCAACAAGCCCTGTAACGAGATCCTCGTGATGCCGACGTGGCGCGGTTCCGGTTATCCGCAGGGAGAACGCTTTTACGCGACGGCTTTTTACAAGGTGTTCCAGTCCATGCTGGAGAATCCCGATCTTATTCGCCTTCTGGAGAAGCGGGATATGAAACTGCTGTTCTATCCCCACATCGAACTGCAGAAGGAACTGGATAAGTTCAGCTCACCGTCGGAACGGATCATACTGGCGGGCTGGCGGGATTACGATGTGCAGGACCTTCTGATGCGCTGCAGCCTCCTGATCACGGATTATTCGAGCGTCTTTTTCGACGCGGGCTATATGGAAAAGCCGGTGATCTATTACCAGTTCGACGAGGAGGAGTTCCGGAGATACCATTATCAGGAAGGCTATTTCTCGTATGAAAAACACGGCTTCGGGCCAGTCGTGAAATCGGAGGAAGCGCTTCTGGACGCCATCAGGGAATGCGCGTCGAACGGTTTTAAGATGAGCAGAGAGTACAAAAAACGTCTGGAAGCTTTCTATCCCGTCCGGGATGAGAAAAACTGCGAGCGGACGTACGAGATCCTCTGCCGGATGAACGGATCGAAACAGTAACGGGAGGAACGGGACAGATGCTTCGTGTGCTGCATTCCGTCAGCAATATGGCGCGCGCGGGAATCGAGACCATGCTGATGAACTATTACCGGGAGATCGACCGGAGCGTGATCCAGTTCGATTTTCTGGTCAACAAACCGGTGCCGGGCGAATATGACGGGGAAATACGGGATATGGGAGGACGGGTCTTCGTCAGTCCCGGGCTCAACCCGCTGCGTTTTCCGGAATACAAGCGGTTCGTTGCCAAGATCCTCCATGACGATCCCAGTATCAGAATCGTCCACGCGCATAACGAGGCCATGGGGTATTACGCCCTGAAGAGCGCCAAGGACGCGGGCATCCGCGTCCGGATCGCGCATGCGCACAATACGCAGATCATCAAGGATTACAAGTACCCGCTGAAGATGATCTGCAAACAGCTCCTTCCCGGTGCCGCGACAGATTACTGGAGCTGCGGCAGGGACGCGGGCATCTATTATTACGGGAAAAAACGGTGGAACGAGTCCGGATTCATCCTGCACAACGCGATCGACGTAAAACGATTCGCGCTCAACCGGGAGGAACGCGATCGTCTGCGGAAGCAGTACGGCCTTCATGACAGCTTTGTGATCGGGCATGTGGGCAGGTTCAACGTTCAGAAGAACCATACCCGTCTGCTGGATATTTTCGCGGAGGTATTAAAGACCGTTCCCGAAGCGCGCCTCGCTCTGATCGGAACCGGTGAGCTGGAGGAGTCCGTGAAGGAGAAAGCCAGTTCGCTTGGGATCACGGACAGGATGCTTTTCTTAGGGCAGATGGCCGACGTCAGCGGATGGTATATGGCGATGGACTGCTTCGTGCTTCCTTCGCTGTTTGAGGGACTGCCCGTTGTCGGCATCGAGGCGCAGGCGTCGGGACTGCCGTGCTTCTTCTCCGACCGTGTCACGGACGAGGTGCTGCTTTCGACGGAAGCGCGCAGAGTTCCTCTCGAAGCGGACAATGCGGTATGGGCAAAAGAGATCCTTGCGGCAAAACAGCCGGAAACGGAACGTGCCAGGGGAACGGAACTTGTCCGTCAGGCGGGATATGACATTCATACGGAAGCGCGGAAGCTGCAGGAGACTTATCTCAGGATGGCGGACCGCGCGTATGCAGGACCGAAGCCGCTGATCGTGCACGCGTCCGGCGTTGGGGAAGCGGTGGAATGAAGAACATGACAAAAACAACAAAACGGATCGCGATGATCGGGCATAAGTTCATCCCGTCGAGAGACGGCGGGGTGGAGGTCGTTGTCAGCAACCTCGCGCCGCATCTTGCAAAGACAGGATACGACGTGACCTGTTATAACCGGACGGACGATCATGCGAGAACGCTCAGGCGGGAAGGAAAGCTTCCGGAGGAATACCGTGGCGTTCATCTGGTCTGGACGCCGACCGTGAACCGCCGCGGGCTGGCAGCCATGACTTCATCCGTCATCGCGACGGTGATGGCTTCCTTCCGCCGGTTCGATCTTCTGCACTTTCACACGGAGGGACCGTGCGTCCTGTGCGGACTTCCGAAGCTTTTTGGCAAGAAGGTCGTTGTCACGATCCACGGACTGGATCATATGCGTCAGAAATGGGGCAGATTCGCTTCCGCGTACATTCTGCAGGGCGAGAAAGCCGCTGTCCGACACGCAGACAGGATCATCGTGCTGAGCGAAGGCGTCAGGTCGTATTTTAAAGAGAAATACGGACGGGAGACGGTGCTGATCCATAACGGCATCGACCCGGCCGAGATCCTGCTCGCCAATGAGATCACAAAGCAGTTCGGCCTTGCTCCGAGGGAATATATTCTCTTCCTCGGCCGTCTGGTACCGGAGAAAGGCATCCATTATCTCATTGAGGCCTACAAGCAGCTGAAGACGGATAAAAAGCTGGTGATCGTCGGCGGTTCGTCCGCTACCGACGATTACGTGCGGAACCTGTATGACATGGCGGCGAATGATCCGTCCATCATCTTCACCGGTTTTCAGACGGGTATCGTTCAGGAGGAACTTTACAGCAACGCGTATCTTTACGTACTGCCCAGCGATCTTGAAGGCATGCCGCTGACGCTTTTGGAGGCCATGAATTACGGGTGTTGCTGTGTGACTTCGGATATCGGCGAATGTGCGGACGTGATGGACGGATGCGGCTTCACCTTCCCCAAAGGAAACGCGGAAGCGCTCAAAGATACGCTGCAGGATCTGTGCGACCATCCGGAAAAGGCGGAGGCGCACCGTGAGAAAGCAAAGGAAACGGTCGCGGCGAAATACACCTGGGAGGATATCACGGCGCTGACCGACGGGCTGTACAGAGAACTGCTGGACGGCTGACAAAAGCTTGATCCTGCCGGGAAAGGATTTTTGATCGGGACATGAAGCTGGAGCGAACCAGAAACGCGGCAAGAAATGTTGTGTTCGACGGAACGATGGAAATCGTCAATCTGCTGTTTCCATTCGTCATCCGTTCCGTTATGCTGCACTATCTGGGAACGGAATATCTGGGGCTGAACGGCCTGTTCAAGTCGCTTCTTTCCTTTCTGAATCTGGCTGAACTCGGCGTGGGCAGCGCCATGGTGTTCAGTATGTACAAGCCGATCGCGGAGGACGATACCGAAACGATCTGCTCGCTTCTGCGCCTGTACCGCACCCTCTACCGAATCATCGGTCTGGTCATCGCGGCCGCGGGACTGCTCCTTATGCCGGTTCTCAGAAACCTTATCAAGGGCGACATCCCGGCGGATATGAACCTGTATATCCTGTTCCTGATGAATCTCGGGAACACGGTGCTGACGTACTGGCTGTTCGCGTACAAGAGCAGCCTGCTGCTGGCGCATCAGCGGAGGGACGTGATCAGCAAGGTCACTCTGGCTGTCAGGGTGACGGAATACACGCTGAAGATCCTGATTCTCATTTTCACAAAGAACTATTATCTCTACCTGGCGGTCCAGCTCGTGTGCCAGCTCGCGATCAACATCCTGACGGCAGTCTGCGCGTCAAGGATGTATCCGCAGTATGTGATAGGCGAGAAGCTTCCGAAGGAAAAGACGATGGATATCTTCCGCAGGGTGCGGGACCTGTTCACGTCCAAGCTTTCCGCCACGATCTTTGACGCGGCGGATACGATCGTTATTTCCGCCTTTATGGGACTGACCGTTCTGGCGCTTTACCAGAATTATTACTTCATCATCACCGCGCTCAGGATGATGCTGGTCGTGCTCCTCAACGCCTGTATGGCCGGAGTGGGCAATAAGCTCGTCATGGAGAGCAGGGAAGCGAACTACCGGGACCTGGAGAAGATCAGCTTTCTTTTCCTGTGGATCCTGACCGTGAGCAGTTCCATGCTGCTGTGCCTGTATCAGCCGTTTATCCGTGTCTGGATGGGGGAGGACAGTCTGCTTGCCCTCGGGCTGGTGTTCTGCTTTGTCATTTATTACTATTCCATGGGCGCAAACAAACTGATCAACATGTTCAAGGACGCGGCGGGCATCTGGCGTATAGACCGCTGGAGACCCCTGACTGCGGCGCTCGTCAATTTGTGCCTGAATCTTCTGACTGTCCGCCGGATGGGACTGTACGGGGTCCTGCTTTCCTCGGTCGTTTCCATCGTCTTCATTCAGATCCCGTGGCTGTTCCATAACCTCTTTCGCGAGGTGTTTCCCCGTGAGAGCATGGGGAAATACGCGAGGCTTTTCTGCGGCATGACTGCGCTTGCACTGGTCTCCTGCGGGGCTTCGTGGCTGGTCTGCGGACTGTTTCATCTGAGCGTCTGGCCGACGCTTCTGATCAACGCCGCCGTGAGCTTTGCGGTCCCGAATCTATTCCTGCTTGCCGTATACGGGAAAAAGCCGGTGTTCCGGGAGAGTCTTTCGCAATTGAAACGGACGCTGCTGCGAAGAGGCGCAGGCGCCGGGAAACCGGACCGGTCATGACGGCCGGATCCGCATGGAAAGTGTTTTGAAGGGAAGGGGAACGAGAGAATGATCAGCGTCATCGTGCCGGTTTATAAGGTGGAACCGTATCTGAGGCACTGCGTGGACAGCGTGCTTGCGCAGACCTATCCGGATTTTGAACTGCTGCTGGTCGACGACGGTTCGCCGGACGGGTGTCCGGCAATCTGCGACGAGTACGTTGCCCGCGATCCCCGCGTGCGCGTGATCCACAAGCAGAACGGCGGCCTGATCTCAGCCAGAAACGTTGGGATCCTTGCCGCAAAGGGGGATTATGTGTGCATCCTGGACGGGGACGACTGGGCGGATGAAAACATGCTGCAGTTCATCCACGACACGGTCGAACGGTCGCCCGTGCCGCTCGATATGGTTCTCTTTGCCGCCTACAACGTATATGAGGATCATCTGGAGGAAACCATAAACGAGGTCCCGGAAGGTTTTTACGACAGGCAGCGGCTGGAGAAGGAGATCTTCCCGTATCTTCTGACCGATACCCGCAAAGGGCTTCAGGTCGGGGTGATCCAGGCGCACACCTGGGACAAGGCGTTCAAACGGGAACTGATCAAAGAGTATTACACCCGCGAGGAGAGGATCCGCGTCTTTACGGACGTGCCCATGACCTATGAATGCCTTCTGCATTCCAGCAATGTGTACATCTGCAACGAACACCTGTATATGTATAACAAGACGAACGAAGGCTCCATCCGTGCCGTGAGCCGGGAAAATCTCCTCACGAAGAGTTTTCAGTATCTGATCCGGTACATGCACGATCATATGAGCGGGCTTTCCTCGTCCATAGACCGCCAGCTCAACCAGTATGCGGCCATGCTGATCATCCGTACGGGAAAGCATTTCGCCAGAACGGACGCAAGTCTTCCGGAAGCGGCGAGGCATCTGAAGGAAGGGCTCATGGAAACGGATATGCTGTCATTTGTATCCATAAAGGGTTTGCCCAAAAAGGCAGGAGCCGTTATACTACTGTTAAAGATGCGTCTGAATCTGCCGGCCATGATTCTGTGCGCGGCAAGGATCAGACAGGATGAAAACAAGATCAAGCAGTCCTGACGGTCAGCCTGGCCGCCTGGCAGTGCTTTTTATATCATTCAGACAACGGATAGTTGGGGTAGAACATGTATAAACGAAGATTACGCGGCTGGTCTCAGCATGTGGATTTCATGCTTCTGGACAATCTGTGTGTTTTTGTAGCCATTCTGATCGCGTTCCTGATCGTGGAGAAGGAGGGGGTGTTGACCTCCCGTTCCTTCTGGAGACTGGTTCTGGAAGCCATTCTGGTCAATCAGGTCGTGATGATTATTCTGGATACCTATCACAGCGTGCTGCATCACTCGGCATGGGATGAGATGGCAAGGCTTCTCGTCCAGACGGGGCACGTGGTTCTGGTTCTTCTGGTTTTGAGACTGCTGAGCCGGTCGCCCGAAACGGATCTGCCGAGGATCGCGCTCTTCGGAATTCCGCTGTATGTCCTGTTCTGTTATTTCGCACGGCAGGCGTATAAGAGCTTTCTGAAGAAGAAACACCACATACTCAACCGGCATAAACTGCTGATCGCGCTGGAAGCGAATCAGATCCCCACCGTCATTCCGCGCATGATCCGCTCCAATTACGGGTCCTACCGGTTTATCGGCATCGCGGTCATGGGAGACCATCCGTCCGAGGAAAAGGCGATGGAAAAACTTGAAGCGCTCGCGGAAAAGATTCCGGAGGTCGTAACGATCCCCATCGTCGCCAATACGCATACGCTGGAGCAGTATCTGACCAATAACTGGGTGGACGAGGTATACCTGGACGTACCCCCCAAGGCAGATCTTCCTGTGGAGTTGATCAACAACCTCATGCGGATGGGCATCACGATCCATACCGCACTTACGAATCTGGACGATCTTGAATCGAGACATAAAAACGTCGAATGGATCTGCGGTCATCTGACCATTACGACTTCACTCGGATACACCACGGGCCGCGATCTGTTCCTGAAGCGACTGATGGATATCACGGGAGGACTCGTAGGCTCCCTGATTACCGTGATTCTCACGATCCCCGTTGGACTGGCCATCTTTTTGTCCGATCCAGGTCCCATCTTTTTCAAGCAGACCAGGGTCGGCGAGAACGGTAAGAAGTTTCAGATGTACAAGTTCAGAAGCATGTATCTGGACGCGGAAGCACGCAAGCAGCAGCTTGCAGTGCAGACCGGTCAGGAGGAAATGCTCATGTTCAAGATGGAACATGACCCGCGTATCATCGGACAGAAACAGCTTCCGAACGGTAAATGGAAAAGGGGAATCGGAGGATGGATCCGCTATCTGTCTATCGATGAATTTCCCCAGTTTTTCAATGTTTTGAAGGGGGACATGTCTCTGGTCGGAACCCGTCCGCCGACAGTGGATGAATGGGACCGCTATGAACCCTTCCACCGCTCCAGAATGTCCACGCGTCCGGGAATCACCGGACTCTGGCAGGTCAGCGGCCGAAGCAAGATCCGTGACTTTGACACTGTGGTCCGGCTGGACAGGGAATACATCGAGAACTGGTCTATCAAACAGGACATCCGGATTCTGTTCAAGACCATAGGGATCGTACTTACCAGAAAAGGCGCTATGTAGGCGTTCCACGGTCCTGTCATTACCGGACGAAAACAATCATTCATTCAAATATGAACAAAAAAACGATCCACCGGTCTATCCGATGGATCGCTTTGTTTTCGATAACGTTTTTATTTGCCGGAGATCGTAATGCCGTCGAAGGCGACGCCGCAGGGGAGAACGGACATGCCGTCGGCTGTCTGCTCGCTGGAAATGCCCCTGAGCCTGAACAGCATGTCGGCAAGATTCCCGCTGATCATGGTCTCGGAAAGCGCACGGCCGATTTTTCCGTTTTCGATCAGGAAGCTGTTCTTGGCCACGCCGGAGAAGTCGCCGTTGCTGGACGGCTGTCCGCCGGAGAACCGGCCAACGACGATGCCCTTGTCGATGGAGGAGATGATCTTTTCAAGCGGCTCGCTGCCTGACGGCATGACGAGGCAGAAACTGTCGTTTAGACCGCGCGGAAGTTTCAGCTTGTTCGAGGCATACAGACCGATCGCGAACGCGTTCAGGCTGCCGTCCTTGATGATATCGAAATCCTCGGCGCGGAATCCTTCGCCCGTGATCCGGTCACCGCAGACGATGCGCTCGTCCAGCGGGGAGAGGGATACGGTGATCCGCTCGTCCGCGACCTTCTCACCGAGTTTGTCCTTCCACGGGCTGGTGCCGGAGAGAAGGCCGCCTTCTCCCGCGAAATCCATGAGCACGCTTGCAATGAACGAGCCCAGGCATCCGGGGGTCAGGACGACGGTTCCCTCGAACTTGCCGTCCACGACGGTCGTCTCGATCTGCTTTTCCACGTCGGAAAGATCCTTTTCGATGGTGCCCAGCTCCATAAAGGGTTTATCCAGGGTATCGGTGACGACACCGCTTCCGAAGAAGGAGGAAGCCTTGTCTCCGTCGTGACCGCTGAACATCAGCTCTACGGAATAATTGCCTTCATGGGTGGAATAGAGAACACCGTAGGAATTTGCTTTTGCCTTGAACGTTTCCGTATGGGAGACGATCATCTGCTCCATCATGATCTTCGGGAAGCGGCTCTTGACCGATTCCAGAAGCTCTTTGCAGCGGAAGAACAGTTTGTCGAGGTCAGGCTTGACTTCGCCCAGCGTGAAATCCTCGTTCCGGCTGACGGGCGCGAAATCCCAGTTTTTGTCGGGACCTGCGGAAGCGGCGGCTTCCAGGCAGGCTTTCGCGGAAGAGGCGATCGTCTCGTCGTCATACCGGTTCTGGGAAACGGTGCCCTTGCGGCCATCCTGTATGGCGGTCAGTTTCAGCTGCTTGTCGAACAGCGTGCGGAACAGGCTGAATTCGCCTCCGTCCACGTTGAACTCGTGCGTGATGACGTAGGATACGTCGGCCTGCGCCTTGTCGGCGCCTGCTTCCTTAAGCGCGTTCACCGCGTTAGGCGCGGTCTTTTTCAGAGTTTCGATCTGCCTTTATGATGAACGTGAACATGACCGACTGCGGATTTCTCGGTACGGTGAAGCTGCTCACGAGCACGTCCGGCGCGATATTCTACTTTGCGAGCGGCGGTGAGCACACCAACAGCTACAGCGCGGTAGTCTTCAACAGCATGAAATATGTCTACTGGGACGCTTATATCCGCTCGACCTGCATATGGCGCTACTCCGACAACACGAACATCACCCTCCGCAACGACAAGGGCACCTCGGGCTACATACTTCAGTTCGAGATCAGCTCAATGAAGAATGCTTCGATTCTCCGGAATTACGGCTTCAACTGTGAGGGCTGACTATGAGTATGAGCATTATTTCAGGCAGGAACGAGGGCTTCCCCTGCATTCCGGACGTCCCGGATATGCACTCGACGAACCTCGTGGTGCCGTATCCCGGGGCGTCGGTCATCATCGACGGCACACACTGCTCGGGCTTTCCGTTCACGATGGCTTCAAGCGATCTGCCGGAGTCAGTCTCGCCGTCCGTACCATATCCGCTCGCGCTCATGACGGTCTCCCCGGACTATAACAGCGGGTTCCCCGCGATACGCTCCGCAGAGTTCGTGAACGAGGTCTCTTTCTCGCAGCTCTGCTTCGGGGACGTCCCGATAGACGAGCTTTTCTTCGGCAGCACGGAGATAAAGCTCGCGTACTGCGGCGGCGGGACGGTGTTCAGGAAGTATTGATACAGTCAGCAGTGCAGGGGTCGGTGTCCGCATCGGCCCGCAGTGATCATGTCCGCCAACAGAAAAAGGCTCCCTTGCGGGAGCCTTTTCTCATTTCATTCTCGTTTTGTAAAGCATCCATATGCACTCGAGGATACCGATACCTATGAATCCGAGCATGGTCTTCATGCCGGGCTTCTTGACCTTGAACCTCGTGATGAATGCAATCGCTATCAG
>JAFPXU010000006.1 GCA_017394605.1 Clostridia bacterium
ATAGCAGAAAACCCCAGAAAATCTGGGGTTTTTGGTGCCGGTGGTGGGACTCGAACCCACACGGATGATTAGTCCAACGGATTTTGAGTCCGTCACGTCTGCCAATTCCATCACACCGGCAAAATTGCTATCTCAAAAACGTTTCCTCGGAAATCGGAGGTCGATTTGGAGGTCGATTTTGAAAAAACGCTGTTATGAAGTTTTCAAAAAGCCCTAAATCACTGGGTTTTTTGGACCTCGAACGTCGGAGAGCACAGATGATTTTGAGTCCGCCACGTCTGCCAATTCCATCATTCCGGCTATTTGCGTGATTTACTGTAGCATAGATGCCAAAAGGAATGCAAGTCTTTCTTGCCAGAAACACCACCCCGGGCATTTAACCATTTGAATCCGGAGTATTTAAGCCTCCCGCCAGATTCCAGTCCGTAACTTTCATTTTTTTCGAAAGAATCCGAAAAACGCTTTCATCCAACCTGGCCACTGTCAGCGCCCCGCTTTCCGCCGCATTTGTTAATCCTTCCATTATTTTCTCTTGCAAGTCATGACGCGGACCGCATAGAATAATGTCCCCGCCAGCAAGAATGAACTGTACTGCGGCATCTCCTACGGTATGTTGGGACGTGACACCCGCCATGCGGAAGTCGTCACTCATAATCAATCCTGTATGGCCCATCTCTTCACGCAGGAGCTGGGTAATAAAGAACTCCGACAGCGACGCAATGTTTTGATCATCAATCTTTGGATAAGAAATATGCGCCACAAGAACAGTGTCAACCCCATTGTCAACCGCTGCCTGAAATGGAATCAAATCGTATTCTTTCATTTCCTTCAGTGATTTTCGAATAATCGGCGTGGTGGCGTGCGAATCCTGTGTCGTCCCTCCATGGCCAGGAAAATGTTTGGCTGTGGAAAGGCATCCTGCGTCCCTAAGTGCGCTGATCACCGCGTTCCCTATATTCGCAGCCACTTCAGGATCTCCGCTGATGATTCTGGATCGGAGAACAGTCTTCATGGCGTTTTCCGAAATATCCAGCACCGGTGCGAGATTCATATTGATTCCAACATCGCGAAGTTTCTGTCCTACGCGAAGAAACTGGCTGTATGCAAGATCATAATCGTTTTTCTTGCCGAGCGTACGGGCGGAATTTGGAGCATTATGCCACCTGAAGCGCAGTACGACCCCGCCCTCAATATCAATGCTAATCAAAAGAGGAATTCCAGTTTCGTTGGCTTTCTCAAGCCTCCCCGTCAGTCTTCTCGCAGTGTCAAATCCTCCGCTGTCATCCGATTTAAAGATATTTGTTCCATATAGAACAACATTTCCGACATGATATTTGGATAGGATGTTCTTAAAATCCTTGCTGACTGTCGATGTCCCCTGAAATCCAAACATCACAAGCTGTCCAAGCTTATCCTGGATGGACATCCCTGCAATGTATTCCTTAAGCAGATCCTCTTCTGTCTTTTCCTGCTGTATTTCTGAATCCGGAGTTGGCTCCACAGGTAAATAATCAGTAGGCTGAATCGTAGGCGGTAACTGCTGCGTCGGCGCATCCGGTGTCGGCTCATTTTCCGCATATTCGGTCGGATCTGCCAACTGCGAAATTGGGCTCTCAGAAGATACCGGGGTCGGCTTGTCCCGTGCCTGCGTGGAAACCGTCTGGTTTACTGCCGTTCTTGACTTGAGCGCGTGAATTCCCAGCCATATGCCCGTTATGAGTATGGCTATAATGAACAATGATCCTATCATCCATTTCAGGGATTTCTCGCGCAAGATCGTTTCTCCGATGTTTCAGTTTTCAATTCATTATATTGAAACAAACTGTGCTTTTCAACTTTCGCTCTTTCTTTCAGGCAGCCATCTATATAGAAAAGAGCGGAAATCCTGCTCTCGCACGGGCAGTCTATCCGAACCACAAAGCCGGAAGGTTCAGGAAAAAAGAAAAACTCCCTGATTAAGGGAGTTCTCACTGGTGGGAATGAGGGGGCTCGAACCCTTGACCTCCTCGATGTGAACGAGGCGCTCTGACCAGCTGGGCTACATTCCCGAGCCACAAACAGTATTTTATCCCAGAAAACGAACATATGCAAGGCATTTTTAAATCCCTTCGGTTCCCGGCAGCGACTTGTGCTCGGGCATGCAGAAAAAACGCTGGCACATGTGCTTGGGTGATTCCCTCTTCAGTCCATGGATCATTTGAGATATAATAATATGAAGATTAGAAAAGGGGTCTCTTCACTTGAATATTCTCGTAACCAACGATGACGGCATTACGTCCGAACTGCTTATGCAGCTCGTTAAAATAGCTTCAAAATTCGGCAGGGTATTTGTTGCCGCTCCGGAAAATCAGTGCAGCGCCATGTCCCAGCATCTTACGATCAATACCTGTCTGACTGCGACAAAGCGGGAAGTACCTTTCGCAGAACAATCTTGGAGCGTTTCCGGTACGCCCGCAGACTGTGTCAAGCTTTCTGTCGCATCTCTGCTCCCTGTTAAACCGGATATCGTGTTTTCCGGGATCAACAAAGGGTTCAACGCAGGATTCGATGCAGCATATTCCGGAACGATCGGCGCCGCGAAAGACGCTCTGATGAACGGAATCCCTTCCATTGCTTTTTCCACCGGCTCACGGCAGAGTCCTCGCATAACCGAAGAAGTAATAGACAAGTATCTCCCGTCCATCATCTCGGAACTGCTTCCGCTTCCAATCGCCCACAACGCACTCTGGAACGTCAACATACCGGGAATTCCGTCTGCTGAAATAAAAGGCATCAAGAGAAACGTCCGTCTTGCGCCGATCAATCTTTACAGAAACGGTTATACGCTCCTGTCTGAATCGAACGGGCAAACGGTTTATCAGCATTATTCTACCCACATCTCAGCCGAAGAAGCTCCCGAGAATACGGATGTTTTCTATCTTCTGAGAGGATGGATTACGATTGGTCGGGTTACAACGGATGTATTGAATCCTTGATTGAATAGGAGGACTCTATGAAATACCGAATCGGCATAGATCTTGGCGGAACAGCCATAAAAGCCGGAGTGGTAGACGAAAACTACCAGATCCTGGCAAAGCGGACTATTCGTACCTGTCCGGACTTTGCAACTGCGTGCAGGGAAATGGGTGATCTCGTAAAAGATCTCCTGCAGGACATGCAGATATCCCCTTCCGACTTGGAAAGCGTCGGTATCGGAACCCCTGGCTTTATCAATCCTGAAAGCGGACTCCTCGTCTTTTCCCCGAATACCCAATGGCACAATGTTCCGCTCCGGGAGGAGCTGGGCAAGTATATCCAGGTCCCGATTTACGCCGGAAATGACGCCAACTGCGCAGTCATCGGCGAGTATCTCGCCGGTGCGGGAAAAGGATATGACTCCGTTCTGATGATAACGCTCGGCACCGGCGTGGGCGGAGGAATCATTCTGAACCGGAAGCTGTTCTCGGGATGCGATTTCATGGGCACGGAATTCGGTCATACGCCGTTGGTATATAACGGTCAGCGCTGTGGGTGCGGGATCAACGGTTGTTTTGAGGCATACGGTTCCGTCAGCGCCCTGATCCGTCAGACCAAGCATGCAATGAAACGGCATCCGGAATCCTCCATGAATGCATGGGCGTCTTCGCACAAAGGCACCGTGAACGGCAGAACCGCTTTTGACTGTGCTAAGAGCGGAGATCCTGCCGCGCTGGAAGTGGTCGATCAATACGAATCCTATGTTGCATACGGAATCAGCGGATTCATCAACATCTTCCGCCCGGAAATCGTTCTGATCGGAGGCGGTATTTCCGCAGAGGGGGACTACCTGCTCAAGCCAATCCGCCAGAAACTCAAGAAATTCGTATTCGCACAGGACATCATCGGAATCCCGCCTGTCACGCACGCAAAGCTGGGCAATGCCGCTGGAACGATCGGAGCGGCATTTATCAATCAGGCATAGTCCGTATCAAATGCGCTTCGGTTGCGGTTATCGCAATCGTTTCGTATAATTTACATAAGGCAACTGAATCAAAAAAAACAATAAGCGCAGTTTCTATCACAAGGAGGCATTCTAATGAGCAAACCGGTTCTGGTCGTTATGGCAGCAGGTATGGGTTCCCGCTACGGCGGATTGAAACAGATTGATCCCGTTGGAAAACATGGGGAAATCATTATCGACTACTCGATTTATGACGCCAAGCAGGCAGGATTCGAGAAAGTGGTTTTCATCATTAACAAAGACCTTGAAGAACGTTTCAAAGAAATGATCGGAAACCGTGTCGCCCGGGAAATGGAAGTAGAATATGTCTTCCAGCAGCTTGACAGCATGCTCCCAGCAGGATATGAGATTCCCGAGAATCGTAAAAAACCCTGGGGTACCGCTCACGCCATTCTCTGCTGCAAGGATGTGATCGAAGGACCGTTCGCCGTCATCAATTCAGACGACTACTACGGAAAGCAAGGTTTCAAACTTCTATATGACCGGCTCACAAGATCGGAAGACAAAACGGACAAATACGACTACTGCATGATCGGTTTCCTTCTTGACAACACACTGACCGATCACGGTCATGTAGCGCGCGGCGTTTGCGAAACCGACAAGGACGGCATTCTGACCAATATCGTGGAGCGTCTGCGCATTGTCCGCACCCCGGACGGCCCCGCGTTCACGGAAGACGAAGGAAAAACATACACGCATATTCCCGCCGACAATCTGGTATCTATGAATATGTGGGGATTCACGCCCAGCATCCTGGATGAGATTTCTTCAAGATTCCCCGACTTCCTTGCAAACGAAGTACCGACCAATCCTGAAAAGGCGGAATTCCTGATCCCGATGGAAGTAGGACGTCTCCTGCGAAACGGCAAGGCAAGTGTTGAAGTCATTCCATGCCCCGACCGCTGGTATGGTGTAACTTATAAAGAAGACAAGCCTTCCGTGGTTGCGGCTTTAAAACAAATGACGGAAGCGGGGCTTTATCCCGACAGAGCGCTGTTCTGAGGTTGTTCCGTCATCAAGATGCACCGCGCGTTTTGTGCGGTATCCGGAAGGAGGTCTCCCATGCGTATCAATGAATCGTCAGAAGATTATCTGGAAGCAATCCTGATTTTTCAGATGAAGAACGGTACTGCCCGTTCTGTGGATGTCGCGCGGCATCTGGGCGTTACGAAACCCAGTGTCAGCCGGGCCATGAAGCTGCTCCGTGAAAACGGCTATATTCATATGGCAAAAGATAATGCCATCACGCTGACAGATTCCGGAAGGGAAATCGCTGAAAGCATCTACAACCGGCATAAAGAACTTGCGGCATTTCTGATGCGATTGGGTGTTGAGGAGACCATCGCGTTCAAAGATGCCTGCAAAATGGAACATGATCTGCATGAAGAGAGCTTTCAGGCAATCTGTTCGTATTCAAGAAGCCTTGGCTGACTGCTCTGGAACGGGCCTTATCCGAAAAGAACGTTACCGTCAGGACAAGACTTCTTCCCTGAATTGTTTTCGCTTTCGGCAGCATAGTATGTTGCAATAATTCAATTTAACCAAAAATGAATTCGATCGGGATCATTGTACGGGTGAATGATTCCGATCTATTCATGATGTACTCCGATGTCGGCACTTTTCCTACTCGAATAGCTGATTGTTGCGGAGATAATACTGCCTTGGCTTGCAATTCTATGCTACAATCATCAGTATTATGAAGATCATAGACACACATTGCCACGTATATCCGGATAAAATCGCTGTCCGCGCTTCGTCAGCCATCGGTACGTTCTATAACGAGTCCATCTGCTGCGACGGAATGGTCAGCACGCTGCTAAGGGAAGGCAGGGCAGCGGGCATCTCCCGTCACGTTCTCAGCAGCGCCGCTACGACCCCGCACCAGGTCGATTCCATCAACCGTTTTATCGCAGAATCCGTTCAGCAGAACCCCGACAGGTTCCTGGGTCTTGGAACGATCCATCCGGACTGCCCGGATCCCGCCGGTGAACTCAACCAGGTACAGGAGCTCGGTCTGAAGGGAATCAAAATCCATCCCGACTTCCAAAGCACGTCCGTACTGGATCCCAGGTTCCTTCGTATTTTTGAATTATGTGAAAAAAAGGGGCTTCCCGTCCTGTGCCACTGCGGGGATGACCGCTACGCGTATTCCAATCCGGTTCAGATCAAGGAAATCCTCAGCCGGTTTCCTGATCTGGTTCTCATTGGGGCCCATTTCGGCGGATGGACAGTTTGGAAAGGCGCCGTCGCTGAATTGTTTGACCAAAAAAAGCTGTATGTTGATTGCTCTTCCTCGCTGTATGCGCTCGGAAGAGCAGAGGCGACCGCATTTATCCGCTTTTTCGGGGCTGAACGTGTGCTTTTCGGCGTAGACTATCCGATGTGGTCTCCCTCTGAAGAAATCGAAAGATTTAACAGTCTGTTTCTCACGGCAGAGGAGCGAGAGCAGATCCTTTGGAAAAACGCCGCGTCGTTATTCGGCATTCAGGAAAACGAGCTGGACGGATGACATTCCGCATACTCGTTTGCCATAGCCTGCTTTGCAGCATGTGTAAGCCGCTTGATCGCCGCTTCTCTCCGCAGCGCCGCCGAATAATCCCAGCAGGGCTCTCTGTAAATCAGAACCGCAGGCAGTCTGGAGCGCGTGTACTTTGCTCCCTTCCCTGAATTATGTACCTTGGAACGGCGTTCCGCGTCACGGGCGATTCCGGTATAGAATGAGCCGTCCGCACAACACAGCATATATACTTCCCATGCTTTTCCATGAACCTGTTCCATACATGCAGTATATCATGCCATTAACGAGAAAAATGAGGTAACACCATCGAACTGTCAGAAGGAATCCGTATCCTTACGGAAGAAAAAAAAATCATAACCGGGATCAATCTTTCCTTTGGAAACGCGCGTTCCTGCGAGCAGCACTGCAGCGGCCTGATTCAGGAATGCGATAGAAAGACGGACGGCAGTTTTGTTCCGTGCGAACGAAAATCGGAACCGGAATCCATTTACGATCTGGCTTCCGTCACGAAGATATTCACCGCAATATCCATCCTGCAGCTGAAGGAAGCAGGCAGGATTTCCTTTGACGACTCCATTTTTAAATATGACCAGCGCTTCCGTTTTCTGAAAGACATCACAGTCCTGGATCTGTTGTCTTTCCAGAAAGCAGTCTCCACAGACGCCAGGGTTGATACGCAAGACAGTTCCGAAGCTGCTCTTTCACAGCTGTTTCATGCAAAACCGTCGCCACGCCCTGAGCGGAGATATTATACGGATATGGGCGCCATGATTCTGAAATATGTAATAGAGAGCGCGTCAGAACAGGATTATTTCTCCTATCTGAGGGACCATATCCTCTCTCCCCTCGGAATGACGCACACGTTCGCCTCAGTCCCCGCCGCGTTGCGTTCTAAAACCGTATGCTACAATTTCGAAAGACGCATCCTCCCCGACGGACGCAAGGTTCTTGACACAGACTGCCCGGTCGGAACCGTACACGACCCGAAAGCCAGAGTCATCAGCAGGGACGGGTCGGATCTGTGCGGCCACGCCGGTCTCTTCTCAACAATCGGGGATATGACGCAACTTGCTCAGGGACTCTTAAACGGGCGCATCCTGTCAAGGTCTCTCCTTGCGGAAATCGGGAAAAACCGAACGGGATATCTGCTTCCAGATGGAACATATACGCATTATCTCGGGTATCTCTGCTATGCGAAGCATCCCATACAAACATACAGCGAAGTCCCGCAATGCTTTACCGACGGGACCATCGCTCTGAACGGTTTTACAGGCAATCATTTTTCTGTCGATCCAAATCAGAATATGTTTATGGTTCATCTTTCAAACCGGATCCATAACCGTGTAACGGTTGCAACCGGGCGTCCTGATCCCAACAATCATCTGGAATCGGTTGTCTGGGATGACGGGAAGGAGTATCCTGTCTCACAGAATTATGTTTATTATAAAGATAAACATCTGAAAAATCCTATCGGGGAAATCTTATTTCGAAAGTACAGGTCAGATACAGTATGACAAGAGCGTTTATTAAAGTAACGATTACGCCAAAGGGAGAACGTGCGGTACGCGGAGGACATCCCTGGGTCTTTTCCGACGAGATCATTTCCGAAGAATCGGTTCCGGAAGACGGCAGCCTTGTCGATGTCTGCTCACAGAAAGGAAAATACCTTGGAACCGGCTTCTATAACAGCAGCAGCAAGATACGGGTCCGGATTATTTCCCGCAATGCAAACGACCGCTTTGATGAAGCGTTTTGGGAAAGGCGCGTTCGTTACGCGATTGCTTACAGGCATCAGGTTATGGGTAATGATTTTTCCTGCTGCCGTCTTATCTTCGGTGAATCGGACATGTTCCCCGGCCTGACGGTGGACCGTTTTTCGGATATACTGGTTGCTCAGGTTCTCTCGCTGGGTATGGAACTGAATAAAAATGTGATTTTCCCCGCTATTGTCCGCGTCCTTTCGGAATACGGGGCCCCTGTTTCCGCCATTTATGAAAGAAATGACGCCGCGCTCCGTCTGAAAGAAGGATTGCGGCAGGAGAAGGGCTTCTATTCCTGGGACGGACTGCGTACAGACCTCAGCGGTCATACCGAGATTACGGAAAACGGTATCGTCTATGACATGGACTATATCAACGGTCAGAAAACGGGATTCTTTCTGGACCAGAAGTACAACCGTCTGGCGGCGGCTCGAATCGCACGCGGAAGAACCGTGCTGGATTGCTTTACCCATACCGGTGCCTTTGCGTTAAACTGTGCAAGAGCAGGAGCCGAACACGTCACTGCCGTGGACGTATCGGAGGAGGCAATTCTATCAGCCAGAAACAACGCATCCAGAAACGGGCTTCTTGAACGGATGGATTTCATCACGGCCGATGTCTTCACGCTGTTGACGGAATACGCGGAAAGCGGCAACCGTAAATATGACTATATTATTCTTGATCCGCCCGCTTTTACGAAGAGCTCTGCAACCGTAAAAAACGCCATGAAAGGCTATAAGGAGATCAATCTCAAAGCCATGAAACTCCTTCCCCGGGGAGGATATCTTGTGACCTGCTCCTGTTCGCATTTTGCAACGGATGAACTCTTCCGCGAAATGCTGTCAAGTGCGGCGGCAGACGCCAATGTCCAGCTCCGGCAGATCGAATGCAGGCAGCAGTCTCCCGATCATCCCATCCTCTGGAACGTTCCGGAAACAAATTATCTGAAATTCTATCTCTTCCAGATTGTATAATGCGTGACTATAAGCTGATCCGATCCAAAAGAAAAACGCTCTCGGTCGAGGTGGATGTAAACGGCCTTGTTATCGTTCGGGCTCCTCTCCGGATTCCTTTGATTTTGATCGAGGCTTTCCTCTCCTCACGTTCCGTTTGGATCAGTAAGGCAGTCGAAAAGCAACAGATAAAAAATGCGGAAGCTGTTCATGTTACAAAGAAGGACTTGAATCTCCTCCGAAAACAGGCCAGGGAAATCCTTCCGGACCGAATCGCTTTCTATGCGAAGAAAATGGGACTGGAAGTTCCTCCTTTCCGTGTAACCTCTGCCAGAACACGGTATGGAAGCTGCAGTCCGAAGAATCAGCTCAGTTTCTCTCTTTTCCTCATGGTCAATTCTCCCGAGGCGATCGACTACGTGGTCGTGCATGAACTGGCGCACATTCGAAACAAAAATCACGGCCAACGTTTCTGGTCGGAGGTATCCACCGTTCTTCCCGACTGGAAAACGCGTAAAAAGTCGCTTTTCATGCCGGTTCTGGACCAAACGGATTCCGGCAAATAAATGGATGATTTTTCTTCGTTATCTCTGCTTTAGATTGATAAACTCGTTACTTTCCATGCCTCTTTTTATGAAAAATGATCCTGCCTTTTTGTAGCCGCATATCGTATTTCGGAACAATGTGAAGAATCATTACACTAAATGTTACGTATATTTTAACAATAAACACAATATATTGTGTCTGCTCTGTCCCAATGCTATAACTATCATGAAAGTAATGCTCATGACAGCATGAACGAAAGGATGGAGTCTCAAATGGAAGTTGCAGTAAAGCCAAAAAAACAAGGATTGCTCGGGCTCCTGCTAAAAGGACACGGTGAAACTGCAGAAGTGGTTGCTGACGAATGCGAGCATTTTGCCTATCGCCGTACGCTGCTTTATTACGCGAACGATTGCAGATACTGCCGTTACGCACAGAAAATCAAAGGTGGCAGAAACGGTCAGACCGATTATATGTGCACATACACCGGGTGTGATGAGCACCATGCAGGATGATTCCTTCCCTCAAAATGGATACAAATAATACCGGGATTGTTCCCGGTTTTTTGTTGCCCAAAAATTATTAGCGATTCAAAATTATAATTAGGCCATTTGATTGACTTTGTATTTTTATAACGATATGATGATACTGAGCCGTTAGGCAAATATCTTTATTAAAAATAATATGGAGGTTGTTATGAGCAATTACGTGGATCGTGTCATCGAATCCGTCAAAAAGCGTGATCCCAATGAACCTGAATTCCAGCAGACAGTGGAAGAGGTTCTGAAGTCTCTCACCGTTGTTATCGATCAGCATCCCGAATATGAAAAAGCATGGCTTCTCGAGCGTCTGGTCGAGCCTGAAAGGGTCATCGAGTTCCGCGTACCGTGGGTAGACGATAAGGGTGCTGTGCGGGTCAACCGCGGATTCCGTGTTCAGTTCAACAGCGCGATCGGGCCTTACAAGGGCGGCCTCCGTTTTGCTTCTCATGTCAATCTGTCCGTCATGAAATTCCTCGGATTCGAGCAGACATTCAAGAACAGTCTGACCAGCCTTCCCATGGGCGGTGCCAAAGGCGGCTCCGATTTTGATCCCAACGGCAAATCCGATGCTGAAATCATGCGCTTCTGCCAGTCCTTTATGACGGAACTCTACCGTCATATCGGCATCAACATTGACGTTCCCGCCGGCGATATCGGCGTAGGCGGCCGCGAGATCGGATATCTTTTCGGACAGTATAAACGGATCCGCAACGGGTTTGAAAACGGCGTCCTCACTGGCAAGGGCCGTTCCTACGGCGGAAGCCTTGTTCGTCCCGAAGCAACCGGCTGGGGCGCAGTCTATTATCTCTGTGAAGTTCTGAAACACCAGAACGACAAGCTGGAAGGAAAGACCATCGCAATTTCCGGTTTCGGCAATGTCGCATGGGGCGTCGCCATGAAAGCCAGCCAGCTCGGCGCAAAAGTGGTCACGCTTGCGGGTCCCGACGGGTATGTTTACGATCCGGACGGAATCGGAACACAGGAAAAATGGGATTATATGCTTGAGATGCGCTCCTCCGGAAGAAACCGTGTACAGGATTATGCGGAGAAATTCGGCGTCAAATTCTTTGCAGGTCAGAAACCCTGGGGCGAAAAAGTTGATATCTGCATGCCTTGCGCATACCAGAACGAGATCGGCATGAAAGAAGCCGACCAGATGATCGCCAACGGTGTGAAATACTACATCGAAGTAGCGAACATGCCGACCACAAACGAGGCGCTCTATCATCTGATGGCAGTTCCGGGCATGACCGTCGCTCCGTCCAAGGCTGTCAATGCAGGCGGTGTTTCCGTCTCCGGTCTTGAGATGAGCCAGAACTCCGAGCGTCTCGCATGGAGTGCGGAAGAGGTCGACAAACAGCTCCACACCATCATGAAAAACATCCACGACGCGTCCGCTCAGGCAGCGGAAGAGTGCGGGCTCGGATACAATCTGGTAGCCGGCGCGAATATCGCTGGCTTCAAGAAGGTTGCCGACGCCATGATGGCACAGGGCATTGTCTGATTCCGTTCTATAACAATATAGCTGCCAAAGGCAGCTGACAAAGCAATTTCAAAAGCGCTGCTTCTTCAGGATGCAGCGCTTTTCTTGTACATCATTTTATGATTCATTGTCTTCTGAGAGGCGATCTCCCTTCTCAGCCTGTTTCAGTTTCTTCCGTCTCCGCCGTTCCAGCCGGTCGGCTTCCTTGAAATTATCTGAAATCAGGTATATGGAGGTGATGGCTGAACAGACGGCAAGCGCGGCAAAAACCGCTTTGCTCAGTTCGCTGGTCATGAACGCCATGTATTCATTAAACTTATCGATTACAAAGAATGTCAATGTCATGGCGGAAAGTGCTATGGTCAAATGCGGAATAAACTTCTTCATCCTTCGCTCGCTGCCTCCGCTCCGTCCGGTTCCCTGAGGAATATGATATCGCTCATATCCCGTCCTCCGCTCAGTGTTTTGCTCCATGCTTTTCCGTTGAAAGCCATGACCGCGCTCTTGCCGCCATCCAGATTATATGCGGAAATGCATCCTAATTCTTCAAAAATCTGTCCGAGTTCCACCAGCGTCACACCGCCCGAGTCCTTGGTCCTGCCTTCCACGTTGACGAGACAGTAATGTCCGGGTTCATAGTATCCGATTGCGCAGCGCGGATTAACATTCGCAACAGTGGAATTATACTTGGGATATGCTTTTCCGTTTTCATCCAGCATGTTGGGGCCGAAATCCCAGATCTGATAAGGGTTCCTGGCATAGATAGCGCCCACGTTGATCTCGTCTGCGGAATAAATCTCCATCACGCCGTCATAATAGAGAACACAGATGTCCTGTTTTGCGTTCGGCTTCGCGGCATATTCAAGCCCGTTCCGGACTGCGAAAACGCCGGCCTGCCTGTGCGCGTAAAAATGGTCTCCGGAAGTCGCCATGATTGCCCCTGCGGCGTTCGCCATTTCCACCGTAGACATGTAGTATTTCGAAAACTCGGAATAGACAGCGGTGCGCAGGCATCGGATGTCGTTGATATAGATGTCTGCCACATGAACCCTGCTGTCAAACCGTTCGATCGTATTGATTGTCAGAGCGATATTTCTGCTGCTGTAGGTCCCGTCTTCTCCAAGTCGGATGTCATCCGTGAATTTTTCACTGTATTTTCCCTGGAGCAGACCTGTCGGAGCAGCCGTCGGTGCCGGAGTCGTTTCCGGCGGCTCTGTTCCCTCCGGACGGTCCGTCAATTCCGGGTCGGCAGGAGATGCTGTTTCCGTTGTTTCCGGTACAGGCGTTGATACGGACTTCGCGGTATATGCGGGTGCAGCTTCAGCAATTTTCTTCGGCTCCACGGTCTTGATGCGCACGTGATGAAAATATGCGAACACGTTGATCAGTACTCCAAACAGGAGAAGGTCTAAAACGACTGTTTTGATGATCCGCTTCGTTTTTCTTTTCATTCCTCTATTTTTGCCTCCTCGGCAGGAAACACGAATCTGCGCTGACAATAAAAACTGACGGGATACAGAACTGCTCCGGCAATGATTTTCGCCAGCAGTTCCGGCATGATTTTTGAAAGTCCAGCAAGGATGAGATAGTCTCCGATCAAAACCGCAACTGCCAGAATATAGTAACGGATAATGCTGGCAGCGCCCTTTCCCTCGAATACAAGCTTTTTATTAATCAGATAATTGCATACGGAACTGATGACACGGGCAATAATCTCCGCAGCAAGCTGACCCCATACCGGGAACAGGAGCCTCAGCAGCTTGAAAGAAAGGATATCGATCAGGAAAGACGCGACGGACGATGCCACGAACAGCAGGATCATCTTGTAGATACGCCATGCATCTCGGACGGCATGAAAATGCGAAGAAGCGTTGTCCTCGATATATACCGTATCGATCGTCACTTCGCGGATCGGAACATGATGTCTTGTCGAATAAAGCAGCACGTTGATCTCGTACTCGTATCGGTCACCGCGCATCTCGAGCATCATAGGAATCCGCTTCACCGAAAAGGCGCGAAGCCCTGTCTGCGTGTCGAACACTTTGACACCCGTGGAAATGTGGAACACAAAGCGCGTAATCGCGTTGCCCGCTCTGCTTTTAAAAGGAACTTTGCCGGTAAATCTTCTGGATCCAAGGACGAGCGCTTCCGGATGTTCCTTCCAGTCTTCACAGACACGGATAATATCCTTTACAAGATGCTGCCCGTCCGCGTCCGCGGTAACAACCCCCTCGCCGTCCGGAATATGTTCCTTGATATAGGAGAGTGCCGTTTTAATAGCGGCCCCTTTTCCTTTATTCTTTTCATGATGGATAACCGTCGCTTTTCCTTCGATCGCGTCGAACACCGGCTGCGCTTCCTGCGCGCTTCCGTCATCAACCACAACGACCGAATAAGGCGTCTCCTTACGGATCTCATCAATCAGCTTTATTAATTTCTGATCCGGTTCATAAGCCGGAATCACAACTATCATGCTGTTACCCGTCCTTCATCATCATGAATACAGCCACGCTAAAAATGCAACCGTATCTAATATATTATAGTAGAACTATCCGCATCTGCATAGACAGGATTTTTCTTGAAAAGAGTGTGAACTATTATGTCTTTAAGCCATAGATAAACCGATTTGGGATATAATTATGGTTCAGTCAAGGAGTGAGCCGTATATGGATGATATGCATAAAAATAATCATTATCAGTCTGGCCGCATCAAGCGCGTCCAGACAAGACAGAATACCTCTGAAGTGGAGGAGTTCTCTCCTTCTGAACTTTGGGACGAGCGTTCCACACAAAAAAAACGCCCCTCCGGCAAGCGGATCATTCTAGCTGCCGTTCTTGGTGCGGTCGGAATCCTTTTCTGCATTCTGTTTTTCTATCTCCGTCATCTTTCTGCCGATCCGTCCTCCCTGTTCCAGTCTCAAGATCCTGTCACGCTGGAACTGGCGTCTCCCTCGCCATCTCCTGAAATGGCAGAAGCCACCGCGGAGGTCACGCCCGTTCCGACGCCTACGCCCACACTTGATCCATATAGCGCGCTGGAGCAGCAGGCTGATAAAACCATCATGCACAACATCGTCAACATCATGCTGATCGGTGTGGACTATGCGCAGGAACGGGAAACATGGTCCGGGAAAGACGGGCTTTCCGCCGCGCATGCCGATACCATGATCGTTCTCGCTGTTAATTTTGACAAAAACACCGCGGACCTGATCTCTTTGCCAAGAGATACTTACGCAAAAATCCCGGGTGTTGACGGCATCTACAAGCTGAATGCCTCGCTGGACTGCGGCGGCGGACTGAGGGCTTCCGGAGACGCAGGATTCCGGAAGGTCTGTGAAGCTGCCTCGCGGATGATTGGCGGAATTCCGATCAACTATTACTATGCTGTTACGATGCCTTCCGTGAAAAAACTGGTCGACGCTATCGGAGGCGTTGACTACGATCTTGAAGTCTCTTTCAAAATCCAGGGCCGCTCCTATAAGAAGGGGCAGCAGCACATGGACGGGCAGGCTGTTCTGGACTATCTCCGTGTCCGGAAATCCGGATCAGGGCTCTCCTCAAGCGAAACAGGTGATTCAAACAGGGTCGACCGTCAGAAAAAAATGCTCGTCGCGATTTTTGACAAACTCAAAACCGCAAATATGCTGACCACTGTCCCGCAACTTCTCGAAAGTATGACTTCCGATAATGACAGCATGTTTTACACAAACTGCTCAACCGCACAGACCGCCGCGCTTGCGCTTTACGCCTACAATATGCCTACCGGAAACATTTCCATGCGTTCCATGAGCGGTCCCATGAAAAACCTTTACAGTTGGAACTTCTGTTTCCCAAAGCCTTCCGTGCGCGAGCAGATTATCGAAGAAGTTTACGGCATCACCGTCTCGGATCTTCGCGACTGCACACTGGAGTATGCCACTTATCTTTATCAGGAAACGGTTGCCGTTCAGTATCTGGAGACTTGCGAAAAGCTGACCTCCTTCCTAAAGCGCAACGTCGATCCGGACACGCTGCTTTATGAGGACTCATCCGGTTCGTATCATGATTCGGATTCCGGTGCCGCTCCGGTCATACCGGTTTATCTTGATGACGGACCCGTGGAAGACGAAGACGCTTCGGATGAATCGGATGCCCCGGCATATGACTCGCCCGGCGCTACGATTCCTTCCGTTTCATCCGCCTATTATACTTATACCGATTACATGACCGCTTATCAGGAATTGTCCGACCTTCTGAACGAAGCACAGAAGCGCGCGGTGAAGTATTTGAATGGAGACGCCAAAAACATGTCGGACTATGCTTCTTCCCTTTCAGGCTTATGCGAAACGCTCTCCGCATGTGCGGAACGTGCCGCTTTCGCCTTTGACTATACCGGCTCACTGAACTGGGATATCGTTCCGCTTGCCGAGGCGAACGAAATCTATGTCGATTTCCGGTAATCCGATACCTTTCAATACAAGTTCTGTTATAATGAATAGAATGTGTTTCAGATAATTCAGGAGAACGTTAATTAGGTGAGCAATCCTACTGACATCCATCAGAATCAATCCGTTGATTCGATAGACGCTGATCGGTCCGATTTTATCGGGGAGAATTTTAATCCTGTCGATTATTTTCCCGATCAGCTGAAAAACACGCGAAAGAAAAGAACACGCCGTATCGTCCTGTTCTCCTTGCTGGGTGTTTTTCTCGCCGTGGCAGTCGCAGGCTTGATTTACTGGAACAGATTGACAAGACGTCCTTCTGAAGTGTTTCAGGAGGCGCCCAGCACGCCCAGTCCCAGCGCACCGCCGCCCGTCACAACGGAGGTCTCTGCCATTTCCGGCCTAAAGGTTCTTACTTCGGATCCTTTCGAATCTGCCGCTTCCGTATCCACGATCGATCTTTCCGGCATGGACAACATTGTCAACATCCTGCTGATCGGCGTTGATTATGCGGAAGAACGTGAAACATGGTCCGGAAAAGACGGACTTTCCGCGGCTCACGCGGATGTCATCATTGTTCTTGCCGTAAACTTTGATAAGAATACCGTTAACCTGATTTCTCTTCCCCGCGACACCTATACGATGGTGCCCGGAGTCTCCGGTGTATATAAACTCAACGGCTCGCTCAACTGCGGCGGAGGTCTCCTGGCCGAAGACGGAGCCGGATTCAATAAAGTATGCGAAACAGCAAGCTATCTTCTGGGCGGGATTCCTATTAATTATTACTATGCAGTCACCATGCCCGCGGTCAAGCAGCTTGTGGATGCGATCGGAGGCGTGGATTACAGACTGGATGTTTCGTTCTCCATGCAGGGGAGGAATTACTTTGCGGGGAAACAGCATATGAACGGCCAGGCTGTTCTGGACTATCTCCGCGTCCGCAAAGAAGCTTCCGGGCTGGATCCGGAACAGACTGGAGACGCGCACAGAGTAGTTCGCCAGCGGAAAATGCTGGTTGCAATCTTTGAACAGTTGAAAAAAAAGAATATGCTTTCAAAGATTCCCGATATTCTGGCTGCGTTCGAAGGTCAGTTGTTTACGAACTGTTCGTTTGAGCAGACCGCGACACTTGCTCTGTACGCCTACAACATGCCAAGCAAGAATATCACGATGCAGTCTATGGTCGGCTCAGGCGGAAACCTGTATATGTGGAACTTCAGTTTCATCAAACAGGATAAGCGGATCGAAATGATCAGGAAAATATACGGTGTCACCGTTCCGCGCATCCCCGAGATAACAGAGTCCTACGCCAGAAAAGTACTCCAGATAAAGTATGCCGACCAGTATATCAATACCTGTGCTCCCATGACCGCATATGTCGATCAGCTCTTTGCGGATGACGCGGCAAGCGGAACGGAGCGCTACGGAACCACCCATCACAACATCTATCAGAAGTATCTCGATGCGCTGGATGCCTGCATCGCAATCCGTGAAAGCGGAACCGCTTCCCAGATCAATACCTCCCGTTCCAAACTAAAAAGGGCCGCGCTTCGGTGCGCGTCCACTTTTGACTATCCCGGCACATTAACCTGGACCATACCGGATCTGGCGGAAATGAATGAGGTTTATGTCGACTTCCGCTGATTTGCCGCAGAAGCGCAGTTTCCTCACCCGCCATGTATGCCGGGGATCCGCACTGCCCTGCCTTATAAAAAGATGGAAAGCAGTTCTCTGAGCGAGTGTATGATCGGAACACCGCACTTTTCAAGCACCGTACCGGACTGATTCCCGGAATCTATCAGGATACATCCCGCCCCTATCAGATCGGCAACCTCATGATCATGGTTTGTATCTCCTACCAGGACGGTTTCCTTCGGATCCATTCCGCATCTTTCCATATAAAGACGTCCCCGTTCTGACTTTCCAAAAGCGAGATCATTCTTCTGCCCCAGGATTTCCTCAAAAATACCCGTCATATCAAACGTCCGGAGATTCTTTTCCAGCGTGTCCTGCCCGGTTGCGGAAAGAAGAATCTGCCGATACCCTCGTTTTTTTAATTCGGCGGTCACTTCTTTCGCACCATCCTTCAGCACGCATTCCGGTAGCATCCGGTTATACAGAACCAGGAATTCATCCGCCACCTGCTCATAAGTCTCTTTCTCGAAGGTGTATCCCATCCCTACATACCAGTCGATAACGGGAAACTTGAATATCTGCCGGTACCTTTCAAAGTCCGGAATTTTCTGCAGACCGCGTTCTTCCAGCATGATATTGGCAATCTCGTAGCAGATCCACGTATCATCCAGCAGCGTTCCGTTCCAGTCCCAGATGATGTTCCTTACCATTTGTTATATACCTTCTCCGCAAATCCTAGGAAGTTGGAAAGAAACAGCTCCGTTCCGTCGTCCAAAATAATCCTGCCTGTATATTTTCCGAATACCTGATGCTGATCCGAACAGATAATCTTGATATCCGTACACGAGGCTCGGTCGATCACAGGCTCAAAATCCATCTCAAATCTGCCGTCGCAGGAAGTGAATGTCCATGGCGCAAGAAAATCGTCCCCGCCGTCTTCTGTCTGGGGTATGTTAAAAGTCAGTCTGTCGAGTTTGTGCGCCTTTCCGTCCACAAACACCATGTTCTCGGATGCTCTTCCCGTATCTCCGAATCCGTATCCGATGTTGAACCCTACCACACGGCCTGCCACGACTCCCTGCGCCGCGCCCCAGTACCATGTGTTCTCATAGGTCCATACGCCTCTTCCCCAGTCAAGAAGACCGAAGGAATCGTCATTCTGAAAACGATGCGTTTCTCCGTTGAACTGTACTTCCCCGCATGCGCGCATACCGATTATTTTCTGATTGTAATAGAACGCCGTCTTCTTTTCCGGGAACGGCGTTGCGATGACCATGGAATCTTCCGGTTCTTCTGTCAGAAGAACGTCGCAGTAAAACGGCTTGTCCTCATGAAAACGGTCCATTTTGCAAACAAGACGCCGCCCGCCGTTCTCATGGCGGTAAGAAAAATCCGCCCCTTTCATCTTTTTCTGCACGTCCCCTGCTGCGGAACTAGCCGGAAGCCCGGTACTTCCGAACGGCAGCCAGAACATTTTTGAAAGCGTCTTTTCCGTTCTGTTCCCGAAGTCCAGAAAGCTGGCGGAAACCAGCCCCATATAGGAGTTGTCATCTACTGTAAGCGCAATCCCGAACCGGTCATTGTACACCAGATAGTAATCCCATTCCTTTATCCGGCTTTTACCTCCGCGTATCATGGAACGGTCATACGTTTTAACCAGGCTTGTTGCGTACCCTGCTTCCGTTAAATGACCTCTGCCATCCAGCAACGGTCCTTCTGTAAGGCGATATTGTTTCATGCGCACACCTCCTGTTCCTTCATAATAGTATAGCGTGACGTAAAATTGCACATCAAGCAACAAAACGGAATCAAAAAATGATTCCGTTCGCATTCGATGATTTGGCTTAATTCAGTTTTACGCGAACCGTTCTCAGCCGATTTCGCCGGACCTTGCCGCAGCGTTGAACGCCTTGACGCGCGCATCTTTCGAAAGAAGACGTTTCCTCATACGGATCGATTTCGGAGTGATCTCAACCAGCTCGTCGTCCGTAACAAATTCCATGCACTGCTCAAGCGTCAGCTCGACAGGAGGTGTAAGGCGCAGCGCTTCGTCCGATCCTGCAGCACGCATATTTGTCACATGCTTTTTCTTGCATACGTTGACCACGATATCGCCCGCTCTTGCGCTCTCGCCTACGATCTGTCCCTCATATACGGGTATTCCGGGCCCTACGAAAAGGCGTCCGCGGTCCTGTGTGTTGAACAAGCCATAGCTGGAGGTGTTTCCCGTTTCATGCGCCACAAGGCTTCCCGTGCTTCTTTCGGGAATCGGTCCCTTGTACGGTTCATAAGCGTGGAAAATATGATTCATGACGCCGTTTCCTCTTGTGTCCGTCATCAGTTCGGAACGGTATCCCATCAGACCGCGCGCAGGAATCAGGAACTTCAAACGGATGCTGTTCTCTCCCTGCGGCGTCATGTCCACCAGTTCCGCCTTACGGTTTCCAAGCTTTTCCATGACGGCGCCGACGTATTCCTGCGGAACGTCGATCGTCAGCTCTTCAATGGGTTCGGTCAGCTCTCCGTTCTCGTTTTTCTTCATAATGACCTTTGGACGCGAAACAGCGAACTCGTATCCCTGCCTTCTCATCTGTTCGATCAGAATGGAAAGATGAAGCTCTCCGCGTCCCGATACGCGGAACGCGTCCGTTGTTCCCGTTTCTTCCACGCGCATCGCAACATTCGTCTTCACTTCATTAAAAAGACGGTCGCGCAGATTTCTGCCCGTTACATACTTGCCTTCACGTCCCGCAAAAGGACTGTCATTCACAACGAAAAGCATGGCCACCGTCGGCTCGTCAATTCTCACAAAGGGCATCGGCTCGACCAGCGACGGATCGCAGACCGTATCACCGACATTCAGACTGTCGATTCCGGCAATGCATACGATATCGCCTGCGTAGGCTTCTTCCACTTCGATTCTCTGGAGCCCTTCATAATGATAGACGCGTGAAATCTTGGCGGGAATCTCCTGATTCTTTTCTCCGCCGCAAACCACGACAGGCATTGCCTTTCTCACTACGCCTCTCTCGATTCTGCCAATTCCGATCTTTCCTACGTAATCGTCATAGTCGATTGCGGAAAACAGAATCTGCAGCGGCTTGTCTACATCCATCTGCGGTGCGGGAATCGTTGAAAGGATCGTATCGAACAGCGGAACCATGCTGTCGGTCAGATTGTCCGGGGAAAGTCCGGATTTTCCTTCTCTGGCAGAAGCATAAACAACCGGAAAATCGATCTGCTGATCATTGGCGCCAAGTTCAAGGAAAAGTTCCAGCGTTTCATCCAGAACTTCATCGGGTCTTGCCTCCGGACGGTCGATCTTGTTGACAACAACAACGGGGACCTTGTTCAGCTCCAGCGCTTTCCGAAGCACGAACCGCGTCTGCGGCATGCATCCTTCAAACGCGTCAACGAGAAGAAGGACGCCGTCCACCATCTGCAGAATACGCTCTACTTCTCCGCCGAAATCCGCGTGACCCGGCGTGTCGACAATGTTGATGCGTGTGTTTTTGTATGTTACGGACGTATTCTTGGAAAGAATCGTAATGCCCCTCTCTCTCTCAAGATCGTTGCTGTCCATAATCCTTTCCACGCCCTGCTCGCTTCTTCTCAGAACGCCTGCATCGCGCAAAAGCTGGTCGACAAGCGTTGTCTTGCCGTGATCAACGTGCGCTATGATAGCGATATTGCGAATGTCCATGTATGAAAATTCCCTCTTTTCTTCAAAAAACGGGAATAATTATATCAAATCCCGCCTGCACGGTCAAGATTTCTCACTCAGAGGCCGAGCGCTTTCCGCAGTCTTCCGTCACAGTCGGTCTTCATGCTCTCAAGCTTTTCATCCAGCTTCTGCTCGTCTGCGTCACCGGCTCCCACATAAAGCTTCAGTTTCGGTTCTGTTCCGGACGGGCGGACAACAATCCAGTCGCCGTTTTCGAACAGGTAGCGGATCATGTTGCTTCTCGGAAGCATCAGGCAGGTCTCGCTCCCGTCATCAAACGTGCAGATTCCGGACGCATAGTCTTCAACAGCGGAAACGCCGTATCCCGCCACATCTTTCCAGGGTTTTTCCTTCATGGCGCGCATGCACTCCGCGATCTTTTCAATGCCGGCTTTCCCCTCCAGCGTATAGCTCGCAACGCTCTCCTTGAAATATCCGTAGTCTGCGTACAGCTGGCGGAGAGCGTCGTAAAGCGTCATTCCCTTTTCAGCGCAGCATACACACATCTCTGCCGCAAGCATGGAAGAGCAGATTGCGTCCTTATCCCTTGAAAAGCCGCCCGCAAGAAATCCGTAACTTTCCTCAAATCCGAACAGGAAAGTCTTTTCTCCCGATTTTTCGTATTCGTCTATCTTTTCGGAAATGAACCGGAATCCTGTCAGGACATCCTCCATTTCAACGCCGTTCCTTTCCGCAATCACTCTGGCAAGCTGTGTGGAAACGATGGATTTGACCGCAACCGCGTTCTTCGGCAGCGTTCCGGTTTTGCTTCTCTCGCTGATGATGTGCTCCAGAAGCAGGCTTCCGATTTGATTTCCCGTCAGCAGCATCCACTTTCCTTCTGTCGTCTTGACCGCGATACCCAGCCTGTCCGCGTCCGGATCCGTTGCGAGAATGACGGTGGCGCCCTTTTCTTCCGCAAGCGCGAAAGCAAGTTTGAACGCGTCCGGGTTCTCCGGATTCGGCGCAGTAACGGTTGGAAACGCGCCGTCCGGTTTTTCCTGCTCCGGAACAACGGAAACATTCGTCACTCCGATCTGCTTCAGAATCTCCTGTACCGGGATGCTCCCCGTTCCATGGAGAGGCGTATATACGATGGAAAGATCCTTTCCTTTCTCACGAACGAGTTCAGGACGAAGAAGAACGGATTTCGTCACTTCATAATACGCTTCATCCTCTTCCCTGCCGATCAGGCCGATTTTGCCCGTGGCCACCGCTTTCTCGTAGTCGCATGTCTTCTCACTGAAAAAAGGTACCTTCTGAATGCAGGCGTAGATATCCGATGCCTGTTCAGGCGTCACCTGACCGCCATGCTCCCAATAAACTTTATACCCGTTGTACTTTGCGGGATTATGGCTCGCGGTAATGACGATGCCGGCGATGCAGCTCTGATGGCGGATTGCGTAGGAGAGCTGCGGAACCGCATGAAGCGTTGAGAACAGTCTGACCCGGATGCCATTCGCGGCAAGAACGCACGCGGCCTCTCTGGCAAAAACATCGGAAAAATGCCTGGAATCGTACGCTATGCAGACGCCTCTCTCCGCCGCGCCGGGCAGCGCGTTCATATAATCGGAAAGTCCCTGCGTCGCTCTGCGGATGACGTATCCATTCATGCCGTTCGTCCCGACACGGATGATCCCTCTCAATCCTGCCGTGCCGAATTCAAGTTCGGTATAGAACCGCTCCTCTATCTCTTTCCGGTCCTCCCGAATCGATTCCAGTTCCTTCTTGTCCTTTTCCAGAAGTGCGTCTGACGCCAGCCAGCCCTCGTACTCCTTCATGAATTCCATTGCTTATCTCCTTTCCAAATTGTTATTTCAAAAGATTTCTTATCACATAACTGGCAGCAGCCAGTCCTTCCGCCGCCGGAACAGGCGCAATCGATCCGATCACAGTCTGACCCGGTTCCCTCTTCGCCTGTTCTCTGGATATGACAACAGGCAGTTCATCGATTCCCGCCTTCCGCAGCTCGCTTCTGAATTTCCTCGCGAGAGGATCTCCGGCAGTCCGGAAAATATCCGTAATATAGAATGCCGTTGCGTCAAGCCTGTTCCCTGCTCCAAGGCAGGAGATAACCGGGATCCCGTGACTGTGTGCATAAACCGCAATCGCAAGCTTTCCCTGAACGGAGTCGATTGCGTCTACGATAAAATCCGGTTCCAAACCGGCAAATGCCTCCTCTACCGTCTCGGGAGTCAGGAATATCTCCGACCTCGTGACCTCGCAGTCCGATACCAGACGCAGTCTCTGCTCCATCGCGACCGTCTTCAGCACCCCAACCGTTTCTTTTGTAGCAATCAGCTGCCTGTTCAGATTGCTCGGCTGCACAACGTCCGCGTCGATCAGGTGAATTCTCCCGATTCCCGCGCGTGCGAGCGCTTCCGTACAGTGTCCGCCTACTCCTCCCAACCCGGCGACAACCACAAAACTGTTCTGAAGATTCCTGATTCCGTCCGGTCCGATCAGCAGCTCTGTGCGTTCCGTTCTCTTTTCATCCGTCATCGTGCCGCCTCCGGCAAATGCACTTCCTTACAGCTTTCAAGCCGCAAATCCCCTATGCGCATCCGCTTGCAAAGCAGCTGCTGTGTCCTGCAGCGGTATTTTTTGTTCAGCTCACGGTTCCCGTATTTGTCATCACCCAGGACCGGGCAGCCGATATTCGCCATCTGCACACGGATCTGGTGTGTCCTGCCGGTCAGCAGGTCTATCTCCGCAAGTGCGCAGCCGGATTCTTCTTTCAGAATTCTGTAATCCAGCTCCATTCTCTGTGCGCCGGGCGTTTTCTCCCCGCAGATCCGGACAGTTCCCTCTTCCGGATCCTTGAACGCATAGTCTTTCAGGTGACCGCTTTTTCTTTCGGGACTTCCCGCCAGGACGGCGTGATAGATTTTACCGATCCTGTGCCGGTAGAATGCCTCCTCCAGTTCCTGTCTCTTTTCTTCCGTTCTGGCAAAGACAACCAGCCCCTGCGTATTGGCGTCAAGCCTGTGAACAGGATAGATCTCAGGAAATAGCGTGCTGAGTTCGGAAAGCAGTTCCTCTTCCACTTCCACTCCCGCTTTTTTATCACAGACAACCATAGTGTCGTCCAGATACACGCCGGCACAGACGGAAAACGCCGGGAGCATTTCCATCTGGGCGGAAAATCTTTTCCATTCCTCCCCTTTCGGTACGGAAAAGAAAGTCATTTTCTCCCCCAGAGTGGGATGTTCCAGTGTCAGCGAATAGGACCACAAGCAAATCTGCGTCCGTTTAAACGGTTTTCCGGAGGCAGCCGAGGAAGCGGCGTCCGGATGATAGCGCTGATCGCCCAGAATCGGGATGCCGGCGTGCGCCATCTGCACGCGGATCTGGTGGGGTCTGCCCGTCTGAAGTGAAACGTCTACCAGTGAATAGTCCCCATCCTTTCCAATCGTATCGTAGGAAAGCTTCGCAAGCTTTGCGCCGGATACATTCTCATCCACAACCGACGTCATATTGGTACGTTCATCTTTTAACAGGTAATCGTTCAGCGAGGCATGGCTTTCTGCCCGCCCGCAGACAATCGCCACATATCTTTTGCCTGCGGAATGTGTCTTAAACTGCGCCGTGAGTCTGGCGGCAGCCTTGCTTGTTTTGGCAAAGGTCATTACACCGCCCACCGGCCGATCCAGTCTCTGGACGATTCCGAGAAAAGCGTCTCCGGGCTTGTTTCCTTCTTCTTTCAGATACTTCCTGCATCTGGTGCACAGGTCTTCGTCTCCGGAGATGTCCGCCTGTACCGGCATATTCACCGGCTTCTCGACTACCAGCAGGTGATTATCCTCGTATAGTACGGTAATCCCGTATTTTTCCGCCAATCCGGGGATTCGTTCTCTCTCAGGCATGGACGTCTCCCTCCGCTGTCAGGCGATCGTGCCCGACACCCAGCCACAGGATCGGAAATGCCGCGGCTTCATGCTTGAACCATGACCCAAACGACGGTTCAAACACAAAAGACATCAGGAAGAAGGCAATAATGAACGAATACACCGCCGTTCGCGCGTACACTCTCCTGCTTTTGATCAGTTCCATCAGAATCAGAACATCCAGAATGATCTGAAATACCACAAACGGTATGTCTGTGAAATCAGCACACAGTTCTGCGGGGATAAGAATTCGGACCGCAGCAAAAAGATAGTTCACGATAAAGCCCGCAACCGATGTATCCATCGGCATCAGGTCCATGATCGCTTTGTTGGGTGCCGGCGTATTGTCAAATGCCATGTTGGTCTCGGTTCTGATCAGGAACAGTTCATTTGCCGCTCCCGGGGCAACGACCCGAAACAGAAGAAGCGCGATCACGCACAGCATTGCAAAGCCTGTCAGAAAAACCGCCTGCTGTCCAATCGTTTTCGGTTTCCGGTACATAAGCGCAAACAGGTACATCACCACCGCCAGAAATGCCATCAGCGCATAATAATCGCGCAGAAACACAATGATCGGCAGAAGAAGAAGCTCTCCGCATACCAGTTTCCATATCTGTCCCGGCACATAAAGAAGGACCATCGCAATCAGGAAGAACACCGTGTACTGGATAAAATCCACGCACGGCATAAAAACGAAATAGGGAAGAAACACGGAAAAACCGATCAGGACCAGTACGGAGGCCAAATTCTGGGAAGGCGCCTTTATCGCGATCAGTACGAACATAAGGAATCCCGGCACCAGAAGCAGCCATCCCCACGCCCGCATGGAAAGCGGTCCGAACGCGGAAACAGCGGCATGCGCCAGCGATGCCGTTAACGCGAAGGCGCTGTCCCCGCCGGAATAGTCTCCTGCGTTTGCCGCCTGCATAATATGGTATGCGTCGGCAAATCCGGTCTCATCATAGAGCGTATATTTCAAAGCAGTGATCAGTACCATGACGGCGGCGCATACCAGCAGCACCAGCCATTTATGCCCGGCAATGAATCTGTCGCATTTCACAAACCGTTCCCACAGTCCGGTTTTTTGTTTTTCTTTCTGAACGACCTTTTCCATCAATATGTCCACCGGCCGCTTGAGCCGCACGGCAGAATCAGCCCTCTGTTTACGATTGGAAGACCGACTTCATCCGCTTCCGCTTTCCCTCCCGGGAGCGCAACCTGAAGAATGTTTTTTAATACCTGCGGCGCAAGTCCCGTCGTATAGGAATTGATCAGGAAGAACAGGGGTGCGTCAGACATCAGCTCCGCGCAATCCTTTACAAGCGCAAAAATCTGGTCTTCTATTTTCCACATCTCTCCGGATGGTCCCCGTCCGTAACTGGGCGGATCCATCAGGATCCCATCGTACCGGTTTCCTCTGCGGATCTCCCTCTTTACCAGTTTGACACAGTCGTCGACCAGATACCGTACCGACCTGTCGGACAGGCCGCTGGCGGCAACATTGTTTTTTGCCCATTCGACCATGCCCTTTGCCGCATCCACATGCACCACTTTCGCACCGGCTTCCGCACAGGCGCAGGTCGCCCCGCCCGTATATCCGAACAGGTTCAGAACACGTACCTCTCTGCCCTTGGCTGTCTCCGGCGAAATCAGTCCGTTCATCCAGTCCCAGTTGACCGCCTGCTCCGGAAAGAGCCCGGTATGTTTGAATCCTGTCGGTCTGACAATGAACCGAAGGCCTTTATACCGGATTCGCCACTCTGCCGGGAGTGTCCTCCGGTATTCCCAGCTTCCTCCGCCCGACGCACTCCTGTGATACACGGCATCGCACTTCAGGTTGTCTCCGATTGGCCAAACCGCCTGCGGATCCGGTCTCAGAAGCGTTACGTTTCCCCATCTTTCGAGCTTGTTGCCTCCGCCGGCGTCCAGCACCGCGAAATCTTCCCATTCATTTGCCAAATACATCTGATCAACCGGCCTTTCCGTACCAACGCATATAATAACAAGATATTATATCATGTTTTGCGGGAAAACGGTCTTTCCGGCGTTATTGTATCGTTTCCGCCCGTCTGATAAAATGAATTGTATCTTTATTCGTTACGGAGGCGGCCGCGCATGGCTTTTAATTCCGGTCAGATCAAGGAGATCCTTTCAAAAGCGGGACGCCGCGCGAACCGTGCGCTCGGGCAGAATTTCTGCACAGACTCGGACCTTCTTTCCCGCTGCGTAAAGGCGGCGGGTTTTACGGAAGCTTCCCGTATTCTTGAAATCGGTCCCGGTCTCGGTGCGCTTACCGAGGAGCTTCTTGCCACGGGCGCTTCCGTCACCGCGGTAGAAAAGGACGGGTTCCTTGCCGAGCTTCTTCCAGAACTACTCTCTGATGAAAGACTGTCCGTGCGTCATGGGGATATCCTTCATTTTCCGATTGCGGATCATATCCGGCCGCCGTTTTCCGTAGCGGGCAACCTGCCCTATTACATCACCACTCCGGTCGTTGAACGCCTGCTCCCGATGTTTCCGGAAATCATGCTCCTGATGGTGCAAAAGGAAGCGTCCATGAGGTTTTTCGCTTCCCCGGGTGACAGGATTTACGGCCCCCTGTCAATCATGACACGGTGTTTTTATCATGCGGAAGCACTGGCAGATGTGCCGCCGGACAGATTTTACCCCTCGCCGGATGTTACCTCCGCTTTTATTCTTCTCCGAAAGGCTGACCCGGATTTGTCTTTCCCGGACGGAGACCGATTCCTGCGCTTTCTTCATTCCGCGTTTTCCAAGCGCCGAAAAACCCTGACGAACAACATCACGGATCCCGGGTTGCCGTCTTTGCTGGATTCGCTTGGCATCACGCCTTCCGTTCGGGCGGAAGCTCTATCCCCCGATCAGTTCCTCTCACTGTATACCCTGCTCAAAAATCAGACTTCTGAACAGAGCGCGGGCGTCGAATAAAAGTGTTTACGTTTTTGCCACCATCTGGCAACGCGCCAGTGATATAGTAGTATTTGTCATAAAGCATATGAGGAAGTTTTACATATGAAACAAGACCGCACTCCTGACTCTTTGAGATCCGACAGCAAGTCCGGCGAAGCATCGGATCGGAAGCAGCTTGAGAAAAGAAAAGCGGACGCCGCGCGCCGGCGGAAGAAAAGACGCCGTCAGCAGCGGATTAACAGAATCTGCCTGATCATCGTCATCATTCTGGCCGTTGTCCTCGCATTGGTCGCGGGTGCGTTCTTTTACGTCCGCCATCTCCGCACACGCGTTTCCACCATGTTCGCTGCGGCTCCGGCAATAGCCGCCACCGCGACGCCGATCCCGTCTCCAGTTCCGAAAAACGAGGCGTCGGATCCTTCCTCTTCCCCAGAAATCAGCAAAACTCCGGAAAACACCCAGCAGCCCGCCGAATCCGACTACGGTCTTCTTTCTGCGGAAAACACTTCCGACTATCAACTCGCGGACAATATCGTGAATATTCTGCTGATCGGGGTCGATTATGCGGAAGAGAGGCTGACGGAAGAGTGGCTCGGAGAGGGCGGTTCCTCTGCGGAACATGCCGACGTCATGATCGTCCTTGCCATTAACTTTGACAAACAGACCGTTGATATGATCTCCCTGCCCCGGGACACATACGCTAAGATTCCGGGCGTTCAGGGTATATATAAACTGAACGCTTCCCTTGACTGTGGAGGCGGCCTGTATGAAAGGGACGAAAACGGAAAACCCGTCCTTGATGAAAAGGGAAATTTCAAGGTCAATTTCAAAGGATTCGAAAAGGTCTGTGAATCATGTTCCAGAATGATCGGCGGACTCCCTATCAATTATTACTATGCGGTCACGATGCCTGCCGTAAAGCAGCTTGTCGATGCAATCGGCGGCGTCGACTACAACGTCGACGTTGCGTTTGAGATGAACGGCCGCGAGTACGCTGCGGGACAGCAGCACATGAACGGTCAGGGCGTTCTGGATTATCTCCGCGTTCGGAAGGCGGCCAGCATGAAAGGCGCTTCGGGAGATGATGTCGGTGACGGCGCCCGCGTAAACCGCCAGAAGGAAATGCTTCTTGCCATTCTGAATCAGCTGAGAAGCAACGGCCTGCTCCTGAAAGTCCCGGACATCCTGAAGAGCTTTGACGGACAAATGTTTACCAACTGTTCCTTTGACCAGACTGCCGCTCTTGCCATGTACGCGTACGATATGCCTACGGGCAACATTAAAATGTGGTCCATGGACGGAACCTGGACCTCCAAGCGGGTCGCCAGATTGAATTTCTGCTTTACGGATCAGGAAAAACGCGTGAACATCATCAAGCAGGTCTATGGGATCGACGTTCCCCAGGACCGCGAGTGCACGATGGCATACGCCTATTATTTCTGGAATGATCTTGTCGCGGAACGTTATCTTTCAACCTCCCATCCGCTGTATAAAAAAAGCGCTTCTGGGTCTGATCTTAGAAAGGCGTACTCCAAGGTCAGCAATCTTCGGAAGGCATGTGCTGAATCCGCAGCTAAATACTTAGCTGGCGAAAGCGACTATCTCTTCGGCGCGGCGGAAAACCTCGAACGCGCAAACGCGAATCTGAAAGCGGCAGCGGAATCCGCTCAGCATCATCTCGGTTCTTCGGGCAGGCTTGATTTTTACAGTACGCTCGAACGATACAATGAAATCGCGGTAGACCCCTCATAATAAGCTTTCTATACGGATATAAAACAAGCGGGAGTCCGACCGGATTCCCGCCTTTATTGTTGTGTCCTTTGCAACAGTCATTTAAATGCTGATTTCCCCTTCCAGATTGATTACCTTCTCTATTCCCGCGTTTTTGATCAGTCTCCTGCAGATCATGCAGGGCTCCGCGTTCCGGATGGGCTCTCCGTTTTCAAATCCGGCAAGGTACAACGTTGCGCCAAGCATTTCTCTCCTGCTGGCGGAGATGATTGCGTTCTGTTCCGCGTGAACGGCAACGCATTTCTCGTACTGTTCGCCGTGCGGAATGTTATTCCTTTCTCTCCAGCACGTACCGATATCACAGCAGTTGTCCTCGCCGCGCGGGGCTCCGTTGTAACCGGTCGAAACGATCTCGTCGTTTTTAACAATAACCGCTCCGTACTGCCTTCTGAGGCAGGTGGAACGCTTGGAAACTTCCGCGGCTATGGACAGGTAATAGTCCCTTTTACTGATTCGCTGCATGATGCCTCCCCAATCAATCTATCATATGCTGCAATTATACATTAAACCGGAACAGGGTAACATCCCCGTCCTGCATGACGTACTCTTTTCCTTCGGACCTGACCAGTCCTTTTTCCTTGCATGCCTGCATGGATCCCAGTTCGACCAGTGTATCGTATGGCACGATCTCCGCGCGGATAAAACCCTTTTCAAAGTCCGAATGGATCTTTCCCGCCGCCTGAGGCGCCTTGTCTCCGTTCCGGATCGTCCATGCCCTGACTTCCTTCGGTCCGGCCGTAAGGAAACTGATCAGTCCAAGCAGCCGGTAGCACGCTTTGATCAGCTTGTCCAGACCCGCTTCTTCGATTCCCATCTCCTCAAGGAACGCCTTCTTTTCATCCAGCGACAGCTCCGCTACTTCTTCCTCAAGCCTAGCGCACACCGTAATTGCTTCCGCGTGCTCTTCCGCCGCCTGGCGGTACATAGCCTTGACATGAGGGTTGTCGTCGTTTCCGATATCGTCCTCTGAAATGTTCGCCACATAGATAACCGGTTTTGTCGTCAGGAGGAACAGCTGCTGTATCGTTTCCGCTTCCACTTCGGATGTTTCCATGTTCCTGACCGGCTTCCCGCTCTCCAGATGTGCTTTGATTCTTTCAAGGAGAGCGCCTTCCGCGATGATCTTCTTATCTCCTGTTTTCTGCAGTTTCTTATTATGGTCGATGCGTTTTTCAATCGTCTCAAGGTCCGCGAAAATCAGTTCCAGATTGATTGTCTCCATATCGCGGATCGGATCGATGGATCCGTCAACATGAACCACGTTCTCGTCTTCAAAGCATCGTACAACGTGTACAATCGCATCCACTTCGCGGATATGAGAAAGGAACTTGTTCCCGAGGCCCTCTCCCCGGCTGGCACCTCTGACCAGTCCGGCAATATCCACAAACTCTACGGTTGCGGGCGTATACTTTTCGGGATGATACATCTCCGCCAGCACATCCAGCCTGTGATCCGGCACAGCGACCATCCCGACATTCGGCTCTATGGTGCAGAACGGATAATTCGCAGCTTGTGCGCCTGCCTGCGTAATTGCATTAAACAATGTGCTTTTCCCGACGTTCGGTAATCCTACAACACCAAGTTTCATCTTCTGTATATCCTTTTCTGTTTTATGCAGTTTGTTCCAGCCGTTCGAATTGTATCATAATGCACGGCTTTTCTCCACCCCTCCGGGAGGTAACAATGCGTTGTCCCGATGAGGTTTCCGGTCAGTTGTCCGAAAGCTTATACCCGTTCTTCATATGCACACTTGCTTCATGCAGCACTTTGTTCAGCGTATCCGCAGTCTGTTCCCTGACCATTGAACATATCCGTTTATTTGCCTCTTCCGTCAAAGACCAATCCGTATTTTTCGCCATTTTCCGATCGTAATCCAGAATGATCCGACGCCCTTTGACAAGCACAGCATTATGATATCTTTCAATTTGCTGTGCACAATCGAAATAGTTCGGGTCGGCAAGCGCGCCGATGAGGCGGCTGCTCCAGTACAGATTCTCCGTTGAAGCGTCCGTTGACACTTTACTGAGATAATCCGGCATTTTCGAAACGTTCGCATAGAGCGGAACAAAGCAGGAAAATGTAGTTGATCCGAAACTGATCCACTCGATTCCACGGAGCGCTTCCGGTACTCCGCTCCGGATCTGACAGATCGATGTAACGCCCGTGCGGTTGATTCCGATCGAACGGTACCTCCCGCGCTTTCCCGTGTCACGGTTCCGGTACGGATCGTAATCAGTTCCCTGATAGTGGGAAGAAAGCAGGTACTTCACGTCTTCAACGGTTACCTTCCGGTCCGGTACGATCGACCACGGAATATTGTCGCTTTCCGGTCCGAACTCCGCATTTCCCCCATCCCACATATGAGAAACCGGTGCGAGATATCTTCCCATGAACCAGGCACGCGGCGTGTTGTAGATATGGTCCGTGTCCGTTCGGGAACCGAATATGTTTCTTGGATTTCTCCCGCCTTCCGTGTTCAGATCAAGATTGTTGTTTTTGATGAACTCCCGCAGATCTTCCGAGCAGAGATGATTCTCCTTCTTCCCGAATGCGTCCACAAAGTCGAATGCATCCATACCGAACTGATTCGGATTAATCACCACGCGGTCATCCGGCACCTTCCTCGCCATCCAGTGGTGTCCGCCGATCGTTTCAAGCCACCAAACCTCATCACTGTCATTAAATGCGATTCCGTTGGATTCATAGGTCCCGTATGTTTCGAGCAGCGAAGCAAGCCTCATCACGCCTTCTCTCGCGGATCGGATATACGGGAGTACAAGAACCACGATGTCCTCTTCGCCGATACCGCCCGGTATGTCTTTCTCCCCGCGCTTTTTCGCCTTGCGGTATTCCACCAGAGGATCCGCCGACAGAACGCGCGGATTGGATGTGATCGTTTCCGTCGCCGTCATCCCGACGTTGGCGGCGTTGATCCCGGTCGCCGCCCATATGCCTTTGGAACGGTCCACGCTCGGACACGCCGTATACCGAAGAGGATTATCCGGCAGTTCGATCTCAACATGGGAGATAACGCTTTTATACTTTTTCGGCTGCTTTTTAGGATCCACGACAACGCACTTCTTTACGTCAAAATGACCGTCATCCGTTCTGGCGATCATGGTGGAATGATCGTTGCTGGCATTTTTCCCGACGAGTATTGTTGTACAGGGCATTATGTTCTTCTCCTTTTCTGATTCGTTTCCCGGCGGTCTGCCGGCATCTATCAAAAAGACAGGGCGCTTGTTTCAGCGCCCGTTAAGTCTCCGTCGTTTATCAGTATCCTTCCGCGCGAAGCTTCTCTCTTCCGATATGAAGTCTTCTGAGAGACTCCTCACGACCTATCAGCATAGCGATCTCGATCGCACCTCCAGGCGTGACTTCCTGACCGGCCAAAGCGATCCGGACAGGCCACAGCATCGTTCCGTTTTTCATGCCGCGTTCCTGCGCCATCCCGATAAGCAGGTCGTGTACAGACGTCTCATCCCAGGAAGGGAGGGCTTCCAGCGCCGGAATTGCCAGATCGAGTACGGATGCCGCCACGGCCGGATCGGTTTTGGACTTCTTGTTGGTAAACAGCGCAATACTGTAATCCGGAAGGTCGGTCAAAAAGCCAACGATTCCCGGAATCCCTGTGAATACGTCAACCCGCTCATGCAGACATTTGAACAGGATGGACGTATTCATTCCGTCTACGCCGGCCTGTTTATAATAGGGCATGGCATGCTTTGTAAACTCTTCTTCACTCAGGTTTTTAATATACTGCTGGTTCATCCACGTCAGCTTTGCCGGATCGAAAATGGCGGGAGATTTACTCATCCCCTCGACACTGAATGCTTCCACCAGCTCCGGAAGCGTGAAAAATTCCCGTTCGTCGCCCGGATTCCAACCCAGCAGTGCGACATAATTGACAATTGCTTCGGAAAGATATCCCTTGTTGACGTAATCCTCATAATAGGCGTCACCGTCGCGTTTCGACAGCTTGTGCTGTGCGTCCCGCATGATCGGTGTCATATGAATATAAACTGGTTTCTCCCATCCGAACGCCTCATACAGAAGATTGTATTTCGGCGTTGACGCAAGATATTCGTTGCCGCGCATGACATGTGTGATGCCCATGGTATGGTCATCGATCACGTTCGCAAAATTGTAGGTCGGCATTCCGTCCGCTTTGATTAGAATCATATCGTCCAGTTCAGAGCAGTCCACGGAGATATGTCCGTATATGACATCGTCGAAACTGGCCTCTCCGCTGACAGGAACGTTCTGGCGGATAACATACGGCTCTCCCGCCGCAATCCTTCTTTCCACTTCCTCTTTTGAGAGATTCAGACAGTGCTTGTCGTATTTCCAGACTTCGCCCTTCTTCTCAGACTCGGCGCGCCTTTCTTCCAATTCATCTTTTGTGCAGAAGCAGTAATACGCTTTTCCGGCTTCCACGAGCTGCTTTGCATAGGGCAAATAGAGATCTTTCCGCTCCGACTGGACATACGGACCGAAATGGCCTCCGATATCCGGGCCTTCATCCCACTGGATCCCGATCCCGCGAAGCGTATTGTAGATTACGTCGACTGCCCCCGGAACATATCTGGCCTGATCGGTATCCTCAATACGGAGAATAAAACTGCCCCCGTTATGCTTTGCGTAAAGATAGGTATACAATGCGCTCCTGAGATTGCCGAGATGCATAAACCCGGTCGGCGACGGCGCAAATCTTGTTCGAACAGTACCCATGAATCCTCCTCAGATTTTAAAACTGTCTTTCAGCCCGACCGTCCGGTTGAACACCGGTTTCTCAGGCATGGAATCCGTATCCTTGCAGAAATAACCGATCCGCATAAACTGGAACGTATCTCCCGGCCGCGCAGTGTTCACGGCGGGTTCGACATATCCATCGCAGACCGTCAGGGATGACGGGTTCAGACGTTCCGTAAACGGAAGTTCCGGATCCGCCTCCGGATCCAGCAGCTCGTCATACAGGCGGAATTCTGCTGGAACGGCGCTTGTTCTCGGGACGAACTGGAGCGTTCCCTTGACTTTCCGCTCGCACTCTCCGCCCTTGGTCTCAGGGTCATACGTGACATGAACGGCTGTGACGACTCCCTCATCGGTCGCTTCCCATCCGGTGCATTTGACGACATATGCCCCTTTCAGACGCACTTCGCCGTCCGGTTTCAGACGGAAATACTTTTTCGGAGGATTGATGGAAAAATCGTCACGGTCGATGTACAGCTCTTTTTCGAACACGACCGTGTGCGTGCCCGCGTCCGGATTTCCCGGGAGATTCTCCACCTGGAATTCTTCCGTTCTGCCATCTTCCCAGTTGTCCACGATGACGCGGAGCGGATTGATGACCGCCATATATCGCCAAGCGTTCGCGTTCAGGTCCTCACGGACGCAGTGCTCAAGCATTGCCGTCTCAACCACGGAATCCGCCTTCGCAACGCCTACCCTGTCCAGAAAGTCCCGGATCGATTCGGCCGTATATCCTCTCCGCCGCATGCCGCACAGCGTCGGCATTCTCGGATCGTCCCAACCGCTCACATTTTTTTCCTCGACCAACTGGCGGAGATAGCGCTTGCTCATGACGGTGTTTGTCAGATTCAGCCTCGCGAACTCGATCTGACGGGGTCTGTTATCAAACCCGCACTGCTCGACCACCCAGTCGTACAGCGGCCGATGCGCTTCATATTCAAGCGAACAGAGCGAGTGCGTAACGCCCTCGATTGCGTCCTGAATGGGATGCGCGAAGTCATACATGGGGTAGATGCACCATTTATCGCCGGTCTGATGATGGCTGATGTGCTTGATCCTGTAAAGAGCGGGATCCCGCATATTGATATTCGGGGAAGCCATGTCGATCTTCGCGCGCAGTGTCCTGGCGCCGTCTTCAAATTCCCCGTTTTTCATCCGTTCAAACAGGTCAAGGTTCTCCTCGACGCTTCTGTCCCTGTACGGACTGTTTTTCCCGGGTTCCGTCAGTGTTCCCCTGTACTCACGCATTTCATCTTTGGAGAGATCGTCCACGTACGCGAGTCCTTTTTTGATCAGTTTTACCGCCAGCTCATAGCACTGGTCAAAATAGGAGGAGCCGAAGAGAAGCTTATCCCAGTGAAATCCGAGCCACTCGATATCTCCCTTGATCGCTTCCACATACTCCACGTCTTCCTTGGTCGGGTTCGTATCGTCAAAGCGCAGGTTGCAGGTTCCGCCGAACCGTTCGGCTGTTCCGAAATCAATGCACAGCGCTTTTGCATGCCCAATATGAAGATAGCCGTTGGGCTCCGGCGGGAATCTTGTTTTTACCCGCGGTCCTTTTTCACGGATATCCTGCTCAATGATTTCTTCGATAAAATTCTTGGTTTTCAGTGCTTCTTCCATATTCCCTCCGAATCATGCCAACACATTAGGGTTCAATTTAATATGATATCGTTTTCCCGTTCCGATTGTCAAATTATGCGTTCTCCAAAATGCGCGCATGCCGGTCTTTCTTTACGGTTTTTCGTCCGTTTGTTCCACGAAAAACGCCGCGCATGATGCGCGGCGCTCTTCATGATCTGTATATGCATTATTTTATTTCCCGACAGGGCGGTACGCATCCGGATACAGTGTGACGATGCTCCGGTCTGCAGTCCATTCATCCTGTGTCTTCTGCCAGAGTTCATCCTGTTTCTCGGCAAGTGCCAGTTTTGTCACAGCCTCGCGGATATCTTCCAGCTGTTTCTGGCCCGGGGTCTCTTCTCCGACCATATAGACGATATGGTACGCGTCGTCTTCGGAAATAATTTCGGAGTATTCCCCCGCTTTCAGCTTGGAAGCCGCATCTCGGATGGCCTCGCTCCAGTAACCGTCCTCGTCCGTAAGGAGAATCAGATATCCTTTTTCAGCGATCTCTGGATAATCTGTATAAACCGTGTCTTCATTGTATTCCGCGAACACTTCTTCAAAAGAAACGCCGCTCTGAAGTTTTTCATGCGCGTCTTCGATCCTCTCTCTGGCAGCGCTGATATACTCCTCCCGCATAACGTCCGCGGAGGCTTTCCTGTCGGAATAATCCTTTTCGATCTCGGCGATTCTGTCCTTGTCTTCCGATCCGGACAACACCAGCCTTCCGTATTCCGCCTCGAGATCTGTCATCTCCTCCCGGATTGACTCATAGCTTTCATCGATCGCTCCATCCGGCTGGACGGTCAGCACCTTGATTCTCGCGTAATTCTCGGGAACGACCACAACGATATCGCCCGCACCCATCTCGAAGTCCATTTCTCCGCTCAGATACTGGGAAGGATTCTCCATCGTAACGGTCTGATCCTCGAGAAGGCCGTCATAGTATGCCTGAACTTCTTCCTCGTTCACCTCTGCGCCGTCCTTGACCATCTTCTCAAGATTCTGGTTCGCATATGTCTCTCTGTAATAGTCACGGAGATAGTCCATGTACTCCTCGAATCCCATTTCCCATCCGTAGTTCAGCAGATCCGCGTTGATCAGATCGATTGCTGCATTGCGCGCATTTTCGTCAGAAGAATCTTTCCCTTCTTCCAGATAGTAATTAATCAGATTCGCTTCTTCGTCCGCGACAGTTTTCTCCAGCTCTGCCTCCTGCTCTTCCGTCAGCTGATCGCATCCGTTTTCCTTCGCTTTTACCTTCAGAATCGCGGTCTTGACCAGCATTTCCACGATGGTATCCTGAACCGTCTCGATGTCCACGTCCTCTGTCGGGACGGGCTGTCCGTAATATGAATACATCTGAATATATTCGTTATACGAATCTTCCACGTCGCCAACCGTTATGACTTCGCCTCCCACAGTCGCAGCCGTGGCTTCGCGATCGATCTCGGAATTGACCTGAACCGTCTCGATTCTGTCTGCCGAATCCGTCGCTGTCGAACAGGCCGAAACGGAGACCAGCATGAGAACGCAGGCAAGTGCAGCTGTTATCTTCTTCATCAAATGCATCTCTATTCTCTCCTCAGAATTCTCGATAATCCTCTTGCATTATAAACATCAGGATGTGGCAACACAATGTCCTATCGTGTAAATAAATTGTGGCAAATCCGCTATGATTCTGTCCGTGGATTCCTTCTTCCTTGACAGAACGATTGAAAGCGGCTCCGACGCCACGATCCGCGCGCCTTTGATCTGAGAAACGGCACTGATCAGCATTTCTCCGTCGAGTGCGGCATTTTCAGCGAATTGCAGACGCGTTTCCTTTTCGCTGACCGTGACCTTGGTCAGGTATGCGCGGGCGGCATAATGCTTGATCAGCGCTATCCGGAACAGATTTCGGACCGCGTCCGGCAGCTCGCCGTATCTGTCCTCTATCTCTTCCTCGAGCAGCAGTTCCGATTCCTTGCTGTCCACATCCGCTATCCTGCGGTACAGCTCCATCCTCTGCCCTTCACTGGAAACATACTCCTTCGGGATATGCGCGTTCAATGGAATCTCCACCGAAACGTCCGTTTCAAATTCAACGGACTCCCCTCGTGCCTCCTTCAGCGCGTTCCGGATGATTTTCAGATAATACTCATATCCTATGTCTGCGATATGTCCGTGCTGTTCGGCTCCCAGAAGACTTCCAGCCCCGCGGATCTCCAGATCCCGCATAGCAAGCTGGAACCCAGCTCCGAATTCCGTAAATTCCCTGATTGCCCGCAGTCTTTTCTGCGCCTTTTCGCTCAGCGCGCGGCCGCTTTGAACGGTCAGATATGCATAGCCGAGACGGTTGCTTCTTCCGATTCTCCCTCGAAGCTGATAAAGCTGTGCAAGACCGAATCTGTCGGCGTCCAGAACAATCATCGTGTTGGCGTTCGGAATATCCAGTCCGCTTTCAATAATGGTGGAGCAGAGCAGGATATCCGCTTCCCTCTCCATGAATGAAATCATGGCCTTTTCCAGAACACGTTCGTTCATTTGCCCGTGTGCAGCGATAATGCTTGCGGAAGGCACCAGTTCCCGCAGATGTGCGGCTATTCCTTCGAAATTCTGTACTTTATTTGAAACGACATAGACCTGTCCTCCTCTTGCGATCTCCTTTGTGATCGCGTCCGTAACCAGTCCGTCTGTATATTCAAGCACAACGGTCTGAACCGGATATCTCCCTTCCGGAGGCGTCCCCAATACGCTGATATCTCTTATTCCGGTCATCGACAGATTGAGCGTTCTCGGGATCGGTGTCGCGGTCAGCGTCAGCACGTCGATCTGCTGCCGCATGGCTTTGATCTGCTCCTTATGATTCACACCGAAGCGGTGTTCCTCGTCGATGATCAGCAGACCAAGATCCTTAAACTGAACGCTTTTCGAAAGCAGCGCATGCGTTCCGATTACGATATCGATCTGCCCCTCCCGAAGTTTCTGCCTGATCGCATCCATTTCTTTCTTGGATCTGAACCGGGACATGCAGGCAATTCTGACCGGGAAGTCTGAAAAGCGCTCTTTGAAAGTGTTGTAATGCTGCTGTGCGAGAATGGTCGTCGGGACGAGCAGCGCCACCTGTTTGGAATCCTGGACCGCCTTGAGGGCTGCGCGCAGGGCGATTTCCGTTTTCCCGTATCCTACGTCCCCGCACAGAAGCCGGTCCATCGGTTTCGGCTTTTCCATATCCGCCTTGACTTCCGCAATGCTTTGCAGCTGGTCCGGCGTTTCCGTATAGGGAAATCTCTCCTCCAGCTGTTTCTGCCAGGGGCTGTCTGATGAAAACGCGTGCCCCTTGATCTGGGCCCTTGCCGCATACAGTTCGGCAAGGTCAACCGCCAGTTTCTTGGCCGCCTCTCTTGCCTTTCTGACTCTGCCCTGCCATTCCGATCCCCCGAGTCTGGACAGGCTGGGAACGGCATCCTCATCTCCGCCGCCGATATATTTCTGGACCCGGTCCATGTTTTCCGTCGGAACGTACAGCCGGTCTCCGCCGTGATATTCGATCAGAAGATAATCCCGGGTGTTTCCTTCCGTCGTAAGAGGCTCTATTCCGATAAACCTGCCGATCCCGTATGATTCGTGGACGACATAATCTCCGCGCGAAAGATCGGACAGGAGTATCGTTTTGCGCTTTCCGCTCTTCCGCTTATCAATGTTCTTTTTCCCGAACAGATCTGTCGCACCAAGTACAATACGGCGGACAGACGGATAATAAAATCCGGATAGCAGATTTTCTTTTGTGATCCAAATCTCTGAGAAGCGGTCCGTCCGATCAATCTTCTCCGTCACCCTGACGGGAACCCCGTTGTCTCTCAACTGTTCGGCAAGCGATTCTGCGTGTTCTCCTGCGTAAAGAATGACGGCGTTTCCTTCCGTTCTCCAGCGCTCCGTATCCGCCGCCAGTTCCCGTATGTCGCCCATGTATTTGGGCGCCGGTCGCACCGTGAACTGAACGGTCTCTTTCGGTGAAAACCGGGGATGCGAGCGGAAAAACGCATAAATCACGGCTGTCGACGGCCCTGACAGTCTGTTCAGGATCTCCTGCTCTGAAGCCAGAAGATTCCACTGAAGAGAATTCCCTTCCTGACGGTCCAGCATGGTCGTCACGGTTTCCCGGAAGGTCATCTCCGCCGTTTTCGCCGCTTCTTCCACTCTTGAAGGTTCGTCCAGAATGATGACGGTATCATCGGGCAAATAATCGAGAATCACATCTGTTTCCGCATACAGCATGGGAAGCAGGGCTTCCGCTCCGGCACTGAACTGACCGATCTCCCACATCGATCTCTGCGCTTCGAATCCCGTATCGTCCTCTGTCAGTTCCATGGCGCGGGCAACCGCATCCTTCCCCTGCGGCACTTCGTAGGCGGGAGATATCAGCAGTTCCGTCCTCTGTCGGACGGAAACCTGCGTAACAGGATCAAAATCCCGCATCTGATCCACGGTATCGCCCCAGAATTCGATTCTGACGGCATAGCGCTCCTGTGGCGGATAGATGTCAACAAGATCTCCCCTTGCGGCAACCTGTCCGCGTGCTTCAACTAATTCGACACGCTCATACCCCGCCTCGCAAAGCTTTTTCACCAGCTGTCGGGGTTCCATCGTATCGCCGCTGCGGATGCGGTAGCACTGTTCAAAGAAAGCTTTCTTCGGCGCAAGTCTCTGCAAGACCGCTTCAATCGAACAAAGTATGACTGGCCTCTCGCTGGTCACCGCCCTCGTCAGAGCTCCCACTCTCTGTATGCTCCGTTCATCGGAAACATTCAGTACATGTACCAGCGGGACGTCACGGGGAAGAAACACGGCCGCTTCCGGAAAAAAGCCTCTCGTCATTTCCCACATTTCCATTGCGCCGGTATCCGTCGCGCAGATATACAGCACCGGTCTCCTTTCTCCTGTGCATGCAATCAGATGCGCTTTCCCGGCATCCTGAAGTCCGAATACCGCGACAGGACCCTCTTTTCTTTCGATGGCCTCTTCGAACCGCCTGTATTCCGGCATCTCATATAGAATTCTGCTAAGTGAATTTTCCATTCCGGACGTCCTTTTTACGTATCACAACAAGGCGAAAAGCAGATGCCCTCGCCTGTGAAAACTCGTCATATGCAACGAAATGTCAGCTCCGTACGGACGCTTTGTTTTCGTGTTTTTTATTGAAAAGCGCTTGTGCGCTGTCAATCTTTCCGTCCAGAATCATGATCGCCGCCTCCGCAGCGTTCCGGAAAGAGGTCTTCAGCAGTTCGCTTTCCTCCTGTCCCGGCTTTCCAAGAACATAGTCCTTCAGATCATCATGATGTCCCGGAGACTGCCCCACGCCTATCCGGATCCTTGGGAACTGGTCTGATCCGATTGAATTGACTACCGAACGCATTCCGTTATGGGTTCCCGCGCTTCCGTTAGCCCGTATCCGCAGAGAGCCGACCGGAAGATCGATGTCGTCATATATGACGATCAGATTGGAAGGGGTCAGCTTATAAAAATGGAGCACCTTTTGAACGCAGTCGCCCGACAAATTCATATAGGTCTGCGGTTTAAGAAGGATAACCCTCTCTCCGTTACGGATTCCGTCGCCGTAAAGCCCGCTCATGCCGTGCCTTGTAACTCTGATGTGCAGTTCTTCCGCCAGAACATCCAGCGCCTGGAATCCCGCGTTATGTCTCGTGTTCTGATACTCCAGTCCCGGATTTCCCAGCCCGGTTATGATATGCATGAGCCGCGTTTACTCCTTTCTGCTTCTTCCGATTCAGTTTATCACCGGCCGCGATTTCTTGACAAGACAAACATCCCGATGCTACAATTTTTGGGTTGACCGATAGACCGCTTTGATGGAAAGAGTAAGCGAAACATTTCTCGCAGAGAGCCCGCCGTACGGTGAAAGGCAGGCAGAAATCATCGCTGAACATGGCTCCGGAGCGCTGCGCAGGCGAATGGCTTTCCGCCTTAAGCCGGCACGGGAATGCCCGTTACAGCATAGCTTTATGCCTCTGTTCTCACAGAGAAGTAGGGTGGTTAAAATCCGTTACGTTTGTTTTCATGCGTATCGTCCCTTCGGGCGGTACGCCTTTTATTTATCAGCATTATTAACAGGAGGCACCTATAGATGTGTAACTGCAGCAAAAGACCTTACTATATCACGACCGCCATTGCCTACGCTTCCGGCAAACCCCACATCGGAAACACGTATGAGGCCGTTCTTGCCGACGCCATCGCACGTTATAAACGTTATCAGGGTTACGATGTTTTCCTTCAGACAGGCACGGACGAGCACGGGCAGAAGATCGAAAACAAGGCAAAGGACGCAGGGATTACCCCGAAGGAATATGTGGACCGTGCGGCAGCCGAAATCAAGCGCATCTGGGATCTGATGGGGACCAGTTACGATAAATTCATCCGCACGACCGATGCTTCACACGAAGCCCAGGTCCAGAAGATCTTTAAAAAACTGTATGATCAGGGAGATATTTATAAAGGCTATTATGAAGGTCTTTACTGCGTTCCCTGCGAATCTTTCTTCACACCGTCCCAGCTCGTCGACGGCAAATGTCCCGATTGCGGAAGGGAAGTAAAACCCGCAAAGGAAGAGGCCTATTTCTTTAAAATGAGCAAATACGCCCCGAAGCTGATTGAATACATCAATACGCATCCTGAATTCATACAGCCCGCGTCCCGTAAGAACGAGATGATGAACAACTTCCTTCTTCCGGGTCTTCAGGATCTGTGCGTATCCCGTACGACATTCAAATGGGGCATCCCGGTGGATTTCGACCCGAAGCATGTCGTGTATGTCTGGCTGGATGCCCTTGTCAACTACATCACCGGAATCGGTTATGATTGCGGAGGAACTTCTTCGGAACAGTTCCAGAAGCTCTGGCCGGCGGATCTGCATCTGATTGGAAAGGACATTATCCGTTTCCACACCATCTATTGGCCGATTTTCCTGATGGCGTTGGGTCTTCCCTTGCCGAAGCAGGTGTTCGGGCATCCGTGGCTCCTTCAGGCAGGCGGGAAAATGAGCAAGTCAAAGGGCAATGTCCTCTATGCAGATGATCTGGCCGGATTGTTCGGCGTGGACGCGGTCCGGTATTTTGTCCTGCACGAAATGCCGTTCGACAACGACGGCGTGATTACATGGGATCTGATGATCGAGAGATTCAATTCCGATCTGGCAAATACGCTCGGAAACCTGGTCAACCGTACGGTATCCATGTCCAACAAATACTTTGGCGGAACCGTAGCCTCGACCGGGTCAACGGACCCCGTTGACGAAGATCTGAAAGCGGTAGTAACCGGAACGGCGCGCAAAGTGACAGAGTGTATGGATGCGCTGCGCGTGGCGGACGCGCTGACTGAGATTTTCGCCCTGTTCCGCAGATGCAACAAGTACATCGACGAAACCATGCCCTGGGCGCTTGCAAAGGATCCCGATATGACCACCCGGCTGAGCGAGGTGCTGTACAATCTTGTGGAAAGCATCTCCATCGGAGCAAATCTCCTGAAACCGTTCCTTCCGGAGACAGCAGCAAGAATCCTGAAGCAGCTGAACGCACCGGAGCGGGAGCTTGGTAATCTTGACCGTTTCGGCGCTTATTCCTCCGGAACAAAGGTAACAGAAAGGCCGGAAATTCTGTTTGCCCGTATTGATCCGACGGTCATCGCCGGACAGATTGAAGCAATCGAAGAAGCACAGCGTGCCGCGTCCGCTCCGAAAGCAGAGCCCGGAGTGCCGGAGATTGATTACTCCGACTTTGAAAAGCTGGATCTCCGGCTCGCAAAAGTAACGGCATGCGAAGAGATCAAGCGTTCCAAAAAGCTTCTGAAGCTGACACTTGAAGTCGGTTCGGAAACACGCACCGTTGTCTCCGGAATCAAAAACTTCTACAAGCCGGAAGATCTGCTTGGCAAAACGGTCGTTCTGGTCGCAAATCTGAAGCCGATCAAACTGTGCGGCATCGAAAGCCACGGGATGATTCTCTGCGCTTCCGATGACGCGGACAGCAAGCTGTCCGCACTGACCACGCTGAGTGAAATGGAAAGCGGACTGAAAGTGCGGTGATACGCTTCAGCGGGCACGCAGGTGCCCACGCTTTCACAGACAGGATTATGCTATGAGCGTTTCGGATCAGATCACCATAGACTCTCTTACCGGGGGCATTTACCTTCCGGTATTTGATACGCACGCACATTATCTGGACGAAAGATTCGATTCCTGCAGGGAAGAGCTCGTGCGGACGCTTCAGGCATCTTCCGTCGTCCATGTTATGGAAGCGGCATGCGACCTTTCCAATATCCCCGCGATTGTAAATCTCTGTGAAAAGCATCCCGGGTTCTTTTTAGGTGCGGCGGGGATCCATCCTCATAATGCGGATTCATTTGCAGAAGACAGCATGGAATCCCTGCGCGCGGCACTTGCAGCCATTCCCTCTCTTCTCGCAGTGGGAGAAATCGGACTGGATTATCATTATGATTTTTCGCCCAGAGAAACACAGCGGGCGTGTTTTGATTCCCAGCTTTCTCTGGCAGGAGAGCTTGGTCTTCCCGTAATTGTGCACGACAGGGAGGCGCACGGCGACTGTCTGGATCTGCTGAAGTCCCACCGGGACAAACTTTCCGGCGTTATGCATTGCTTTTCCGGAAGTTATGAAACCGCCAGAGAATGCCTTGATCTCGGACTGTATCTCGGGATCGGCGGATCGCTCACGTTCAAAAACGCGAAAAAGCTCCTGGAAATCGTCCCGAAGCTTCCCCTTGATCGAATCGTCCTGGAAACGGATTGCCCTTATATGACGCCGGAACCGTTCCGCGGCCGGCTCAACGATTCGCGTAATATACAATTGGTTCTGAAACGGATATCCGAACTGCGCCGTGAACCAGCTGATTACCTCGCTTCGGTTTTCTTGAAAAACAGCCTTTCCCTGTTCGGCATGTGACATCCTTCTGTCTTTATTTTTTGTCCTGTTTGCTGTAAACTGTTTTTATGGAAAATAGCATCGAAATCAAAAATCCGGCATGGTTCCTGATCGTGACAATGCTTGTTTCGGCAGCCGCGCTGTTCGTGCCGGTTCTATATTTCATCGTTCCCGCTCTTTTTGCCGCCGTTTTGATCCGATCCGCTTCACCGAGGATCGCGCTCCCGCTGTTTGCTCCCAGCCTCGTATGCGTATTTGTTTTTACCGATCTTGCCGATCGGACCGGGAGTTCCTTTATTCCTTCCTTTTCTCTCGTTATTGCCGCGATCCTTTCCGGCATCGCCATATGGCAAATGCACAAGCGTAAAGCCGGAGGCTTCAACTCCGCTTTTGCTTCAGCAGCTGTAGGAATTCTGGGGCTTTACTGTGCTATCTGTCTGCCCGGCATTCTCTCCGGTGCGGGAGCTTTTTCAGCCGCCGAAACAGCATTCAAAGAAACGGAATCTATCTTGAAGGAAATCCTGTCCGCCAGTTCGACTCCTGAAACGCAGCCCATGATCGATCAATATCTTGCTGCGTTTGACACTTATGCCAATTCGATTCCTGCCCTTATTGTCCCTGGAATCTGCATGGCCGGCTGCGCTTCGGGTCTTTCCAATACCTTGTTTTTCAGAGCGTTTATACGTCGGGATGCTCCGAAACTCGGCCTTTCGCCCCTGACTCCGTTCCGGAAATGGCAGGTCCCTTCCACATTTACGCTTGGTCTGGCGGTCCTTCTGATCGGATCTCTGATCATTCATCTGACCGGTTCGGAGTATTACACAGGCATCAGTTCTACAGTTTCGGCTCTGATTGCTTTCCCGATGGGAATTCAGGGACTCTGTTTTATTGATTATCTGATTCAGCGCAGCCGCCGCAATCACACCGTGAAACGTGTGCTTATATACACCGCATGCGCCGTATTCCTGCCCTTGCTGGCCACCATGCTTGTCATGGCAGGTTGTTTTGAGCAGGTCTTCCGCATCCGGCAGAAGATGGATCTGGCTTCCGGTTCATCCCGCAATACTCCTTTTCGAGGTGACCACAATTGAAGAATCCTCAGCGCGTATTAATACCTGTCAGCATACTTCTGGTACTGATGCTTCTCGTCTTCTGCTTCATCCAGTACTTTGAGCCTTATCGCCTGATTCTGCTCATCGTCTTTGCGGTAGCCGCAATCTCCATCGTTGTCGCTGCCGCGGTTGTTCTTTCAAAAGACTCCCAGCAGATTCAGAAACGTATGGACAGCATCTTTCTGGATAATTCCCGTGCGACGACCGATGTCATCATGAGCGTCTCCGTTCCGTGCCTCCTTGCGGATACAGCAGGTCAGATCATATGGCGCAACGATGCCATGGAGAAGCTGATTCCCGGAAAAACGCTCAAGAATATTCTTCCGGACTATAACTTTGAGAACCCTGCAGCCGCTGTCAAGTTTAATTATGCGAACAGTTCTTTTCAGATTCTGAGCATGCAGATCAAACGCCGTTCATCCGACAAAAACCTGACATTTCAATACTGGCTTGACAGAACGGAGGCAGCGCACTATCAGCGTCTGTATGAAGAAAACCGATCTTATATCGCTTTGATCTATGTTGATAATTTCGATGAACTGATTTCAGACAGACAGTTCCACCGTACGGCTGTGCTTACTGAAATAGAGCGGCTGATTGCACAGACAGCAGAGTCCGTTGAAGGTGTTTACAGACGGTATGAGAACGGCAGATTCTTCCTTGTCTTCGAAGCTAAGCATCTGCAGGAATTAGAGGAAGGAAAGTTTTCGCTCCTTGAGTCCGCGCGTCAGATCGATACCGGCACGAATGTCGGCGTATCTCTTTCCATCGGCGTAGGCGTTGCGGATTATCTTTCCCAATCCAACGAAGGCGCGAACCAGGCGCTCGAGCTTGCGCTCGGTCGGGGCGGAGACCAGGCAATTGTCAAAAACGGAGTCAATTATACCTTTTATGGCGGAAAGATGCAGCTTGATTCCCTTCAGTCGCGTGTCAAGACCCGCCTTTTTGCGAAAGCCCTGCGCCAGCTGTTCGAGAACTCGGGAGATATCATTATCATGGGACACCGGAACGCGGACATGGACTGCTTCGGAAGCGCATTGGGAATCGCCGCATGCGCCAAGGCGATCGGTTCACGCTTTTTTATCGTCCTGGACGACCAAAACGAAACAATCGATGTTGCGCTCGATGTCGTGAAAAGCAACTCTGCCTATGCAAGCTGCATTGTCTCCCCTGAGCAGGCCGAACATCTCTTCAAGCCGTCTTCCGTTCTTGTCATCGTGGATACGCAGAGAAGACAGACCGTCGTCGCTCCCCGTCTGATTGAAATGGCATCCAGAATCGTTCTGATCGATCATCACAGA
>JAFPXU010000049.1 GCA_017394605.1 Clostridia bacterium
GATCTCGCGAAGCTGACCGCTCTCGACATCATCTCGTAGTTCAGCCTCGTTCCCTCGCGGTCGTTCTCATACGTCACCGCGCGGTCTCTCCGGATGCCGAACCTGTCGGCGGTGCGCACCGCGTCCATGTTCGCGCCGAGGAAAAGGAATTCCCAGTGGTACTTTTCCTTCTCCCTCTCGACCATTTCCTTGACCTTCCGGTAGGTATAGATCCGGCTCGCGTTCTCCATCCCGTCCGTCGTGATGATGAACAGCGTCTTTTCCGGAACGTCCTCCTCCCGTGCGTACCGGTGGATCATGGCGATATGGTGGATCGCCCCGCCGACCGCGTCCAGAAGCGCCGTGCAGCCGCGCACATAGTACTGCCTGTCGGTCATCGGCTCGACCTTATGGATGTCGACCCGGTCATAAAGCACTTCCGTTACGTCGTCGAACAGCACAACGGAAACGTACGCTTCCCCTTCCTCTTTTTTCTGTTTTTCGAGAAGGGAGTTGAATCCTCCGATCGTGTCCTGCTCCAGCCCGGCCATGGACCCGCTTCTGTCAAGAATGAATACGACTTCTGTCAAACCCTTTTTCATATCTGTCCTCTCTTTCTGCCGCCCTGCCGGCGGCTGCGTTTTTTCTTTTCAAGGACAGTATATCGACCCGGGGCAAAAAAACGGTCGCCCTGAAAGCGACCTTCAAAATTAAATGATAATGCACGGTTCTCCGTGCTCCTCGAGCTGGATATCCAGCTCGGTAAGGTCATAAAACTTCTTTTCAATAAAATAGGAAAAGATGATGTCCGTCTTGTCGCAGGGCGAAAGGGCGTATCCCGCCCGTGACAGAAGATCTTTGGACTCGTCCAGGTTCAGATTCGCGCCGATGCACAGGCGGAGCGCCGTCCGCTTTTCGGGATGGTAATTCCGGTTGTTCTTGATCTTGGAGAAGACCTTCTTATCCAGAAGCGCTCCCTTGTACGCGTCGGAATTCTTCATTCCCTTTTTCTTGATCAGATACAGCAGATACTCGGAAAAGGTGTCGGTCATGTGCTCGATCCGTTCCCTGAGCTTCCGTTCCATCTCCTCGATGGCGTCGTCGTACTGATCCGAGTCTATTCCGAACGCTGCGGACGCGATGCTGGATAGCGCCTGCCCGTCCCGCATGTCTTCCTCTTCGGAATCGTCCAGGTCATACATCATAACCGGCTCGTAAGCGAAAGGAACCGTCGTCTCCCGCTCCTCACGGAATGCGGCCGGCGCGGCGTCATGCGGCATATGACCGGCGGTACCCGGAAAAATGCCGGACGGTCTTTTCTGCCTTTCCCTTCCGGCGTACAGCGCGGGATTGTATTCCTCCCGGTGCTTTTCCTCCACGTAGTTCTGATCGATGTAGGCTTCGAGATCGGGATAGAGATTCTTACCCATCTGCGTCGCTTTACTGTCGAACACGACCAGATAGACCTGCATGTCCGAATTGAGCAGAAACGCGTGGATCTCGTCGACGGCGATCCGCATCCCCTCCTCCTTCGGGTAACCGAATCCTCCGGTGGAGATCAGCGGGAACGCGACGGAGCGGAACCCCTGCTCCGCGGCAAGTCTGAGGCTTTTGCGGTAGCAGGAGCGGAGCAGTTTCTCCTCCCCGTGTTTCCCGTCATAGTAATGCGGGCTGACCGCGTGGATGATATGCTTCGCGGGAAGATGAAAACCGGGCGTCAGGAACACGTCGCCTTCCGGCACGAATCCGACGTTCTTCACCCTGTAGTCCAGAAGTTCGGAAAAGCCCGCCGCTTCGTACACGGCGTGATCGCATCCGGTCCCGACGGTCGGATAATCGTTTGCGGTATTCACGATGGCGTCGGTCTCCATCTTTGTGATGTCGTTTCGAACGATCCTGAACGGCATGGCTCCTGCTCCTTTTACAAAACTGCGCGGGCCCCTGAAAGCCCGCTTCATGATAGACACTATATAGAATATAGGAAAACGCTTCGGAAAGCAAACCGCCGCGCGGATCCCGCGGCATGAAAAGATCCCGGAAAAGCGGACGCTCTTCCGGGACCTCCATTATCCTTCCAATACTCCCGTCAGTCCTCGACTTCGATCTCCTTGATGATGCACTCGTTGCCGCGCAAAAGCCAGGTCTCCCCGCTGTGGCAGTAGGGGCATTCGCGTCCGTACTGCACGGTCGGGTAGGTTTTTTCGCAGTTTCCGCAGAACGTGACCGCGGGGATATCCTCCAGTTCCAGTTCGGCGGATTCGAGCACAGGATGACGGCCGCGGAAGTAATTCCAGCAGTCCGTGAAGTAGTCCGTGATGATCCCGGATACCTCTCCGACCTGCAGCGTCACGCGCGTGATCTTTCTGATGTTCTGCTCCGCCGCGGTCTCCTCAAGGGTCTTGGCCAGATGCAGGATGATTCCCATCTCGTGCATGTCAGTGCTTGTCCTTGTCGTCCATCAGCGTGGAGATATCGACCGCGTTTCCGGTATGCGGATGGGTCTTGCGGAACTCCTTCGTCTCTTTGAGATACGCTTTCCGCTTCGCCCGCATCTCCTTCGCCTCCCTGGACCCGCTGTGAGCCACGATCTTGAACGCGCGCGGGATGGCATATCCGAGCAGTCCGCCGACCTTGTCCTCCGCGCGGCGCATCGTCGAGTTCTTCGGATGGTCGCGGAGCAGATGGATCGCGTCGAATTCGCAGCGCGTGGTGCAGAGGCCGCAGCCGATGCACTTGTTCTCGTCCACGATGGAAGCGCCGCAGCTCAGGCAGCGGGACGTCTCGGTCTTGACCTGCTCTTCGGTGAAGATCAGGCGCGGATCGTCGAACCCGTTCTTCGGGTCGATGGACGGATCCACCGGGGGGACCTGACGCTGCGCCGTGTCGTAGGAATCGATGGCGATGTTGTTCTTGTCGAGTTCCTTGAAGTAGCGGCGGTCGCGGCCGAGCGTCTGGGAAACATGGTTGTCGGACACGAATCTCGCGAGGGATTCCGCAGCCTCATGGCCCTGACCGATCGCGTCGATCACGAACTTCGGGCCGGTGAACACGTCGCCGCCCACGAAGATGCAGGGATCGGCGGTCTGGTAAGTGAAGCGGTCAGCCTCCGGATAGTTCCCATGCACGAATTTCACGGAAGTCCCTTCCAGAAGCTTGCCCCACTCGATCGCCTGGCCGATCGCGAACACCACGTTGTCCGCGTCCACGGTCATCGTCTCGTCCTCGTCATAGGCGGGAGAGAACCGTCCGGTCTCCGGATCGATCGTGCGCAGGCAGCGCTTGAGAACGATGGATTTCACTCTTCCGTTCCCGTCCGTCAGCAGTTCCTTCGGACCCCAGCCGGGGCAGATCTCGACGGACTCCTCTTCCGCTTCCCGGATCTCCTCCGGAGAGGCGGGCATGGTCTCGCGCGATTCAAGGCAGATCATCTTCACGCTGTCCGCGCCGAAGCGGTGCGCCGTTCTCGCGCAGTCGATCGCGACGTTGCCGCCGCCGATGACCGCGACGCTGCCGGACAGCTTCCTGCCGTTGTCGGAAAGCGCTTTTGCGAGGAAGTCGACCGCGATCTCGGTCCCTTCCGCGTGATCGCCCGGTACGCCGGGCAGCCTTCCGCCCTGGCAGCCGATGGCAATGTAGAACGCCTTATAGCCTTCATCCTTCAGCTGCTGGATCGTGACGTCCTTTCCGACCTCCACGCCGCAGCGGATCTCCGCTCCGAGTTCGCGGATGATGTCGATCTCGGCGTCCACGACGTCCTTCTGCAGTTTGAAGGAGGGGATGCCGTACGTCATCATGCCGCCGGGCTTTGCGTTCTTCTCGAATACCGTGGGACGGTAGCCCATGGACGCGAGATAGTAGGCGCAGCTGAGGCCCGCGGGGCCGGCGCCTATGATCGCGATCTTCTGGGGCCATTCGCCCTCGACGCGGTTGATGATCTTCTTCGGGACGTATCTTGTCTCCGCGTGCAGGTCGCGCTCCGCGAGGAACTTCTTGACGTCGTCGATCGCGACGGCGCGGTCGATCGTTCCTCTCGTGCAGGCGTCTTCGCAGCGCTTGTTGCAGACGCGTCCGCAGATCGCCGGGAACGGGTTCTCGCGCTTGATCAGGGCAAGCGCCTCGTCATAGCGGCCCTCCTTTGCCATCTGCAGGTAGCCCTGGATCGGCACGTGCGCGGGGCACGCGGATTTGCAGGGTGCCGTGCCCGTCTTATGCGTATTGACGCGGGCGGTGTCGCGGTAATTTTCGTCCCATGCGTATTTGCCCCAGCGGATGCGGTCGGGCAGCGGGGATTTCGGGTACTCGACTTCCGTTCCGTCCTTTTTGCACAGTTTCTGTCCGAGCTTCAGAGCGCCGGCGGGGCAGATCTCCACGCAGCGGCCGCAGGCGACGCATTTTGCCTTCTCCACATGCGCGGTATACGCGCTCTTGGAAAGGTTCGGCGTGTTGAACAGGAGCGACGTGCGCAGAGCGTTGCAGATCTTGACGTTGCAGTTGCAGATGTCGAAGATATGATCCTCGCCGTCGATGTTCGTGATCTGGTGGACGTAGCCGTTCTCCTCCGCCTTCTGAAGGATCTCCAGCGCCTTTTCCTTGGTGATGTAGTGGGCGCGGCCGGTCTCCACGGTGTAGTCCGCCATGTCGCCGACCTGGATGCACCAGTCGTTCTCGTCGTCGGTGCAGCCCTCCTGCAGCATGGAGCGCGACGCGCGGCAGGAACAGATGCCGGCGGAGAGATGCCCGTCGTATTTCTGGAGCCAGTGGGAGATCTTCTCGATCTTCACGGCCTCGCGGTTCGCATTGACTTCCTTCTCGACGGGAATGACGTGCATGCCGATGCCGTCGCCTCCCGGCGGGACCATGGACGTGATGTGCTCGAGCGGCAGGAACGTCATACGCTCGAACATCTTCGTCACGGGCGGGTTCTTTTCGATCCTGTCCCTGGAGGAATTGAACAGCTCCGCGCTGCCCGGCACAAAATAGCTGTAGCGGTAACGCTTCTCGCTCGGCGCGCCAGGGATCGGGCCGTCGTCATTGTAATGATCGCCGTAGTCGTATTCCATGATGCCGTGCACGCACATCAGGTCGAGCGTTTCGGAAAACGTCTTCTCGTCCATTTCGGCGCGGTTCATTTCAAGCAGCTGCTCGTAGGTATACCATTCGCGCTGCTTCATCTTCAGAAGGATATCGACTTCCTTCTCGTTCAGGATCTCACGGAGTCCCCAGTACTCTTCGTCCGTCGTTTTCAGACCGAAAAGCTTGTGGGGGACGTTGTCCGTGATGCGGGCGCCTAACTTCGCGTACTTTTTCTGAAGTTCGGCTTCCCCGTCGTACTTGGATTTCGTTTTTGGGTTCTGATCGTAGATCTCAGGCATGGCCGCTCCCCTCCCGTTAAAAGTGATTTATTTCAAACTGTACTTATTGTTCTTTCCATTCGCGGACCTGGTCGGAGAGCCAGGCTTCCCATTCCCCGAATCCCTCGCCGGTCTTCGAGGATACCGTGAACACCCGGATGTCCGGATTCAGTTTCTTCGCTCTGCGGACGCAGGCGTCCACGTCAAAATCGAAGTACGGCGCGACGTCGGTCTTCGTGATGATCAGCACGTCGCTGACGGAAAACATCAGCGGGTACTTCAGCGGCTTGTCGTCGCCTTCCGGCACGGAAAGCAGCATGACGCAGCGCCCGGCGCCCGTGTCGAACTCCGCCGGGCAGATCAGGTTTCCGACGTTCTCGAGGACGACCAGATCAAAGTCCTCGCCGCCCAGTTCCTCCAGCGCCCTGCGGGTCATGCCCGCGTCCATGTGGCACATGCCGTTCGTATGCGCCTGCACCGCCTTCGCGCCGGTCTTCTCGATCCGCACGGCGTCCACGTCGGAGTCCACGTCCGCTTCCATGACGGCGATGCGCATATCCTTCGAAAGATCGCGGATCGTCCGCTCGAGAAGCGTCGTCTTTCCGGCGCCCGGGGACGCCATCAGGTTGATCAGAAGCGTTCCCTTCTTTTTCAGTTCCCCGCGCAGCTCCTCCGCGTCGCGGTCATTGGAGGCGGTGATCGTCTCCTTCAGTTCTATGATCTTCATAATCCTTCCCTTTCCCCGGCTCAGTCCTGTCCGTAAGTAAGATCCAGCTTAAACAGTTTCTGTCCTCCGCATTCGCCCGCGATCAGAAACGTTCTGTCCGCGCGTTCGCTTCTCAGCGTGACCTCATCGCCGAGTCTCGCTTCCCTGCTGTATTCCGCCCTGACACGGACCAGCCGTCCGGAGCGGAGCTCCTCCGGCATGCGGTCCTCCGCCAGATCGAAATAGCGGGTGTTGTTCATATGCCCGTTCAGGTCCACATAGCTGTACGGAACGGCAAAACGTTCCGTTTCCCCGTTCTTCGGGGGTTTCGGAGCGGACGGAAGAGCGGGTTCCGCGCCGGTTCGTTCGCCTGCGATCTCGACCCCGTATTCCTCCGGAAACACGACGCGGCGCGTTTTGCAGTCCATCAGCGCCCAGATCGCGCTGGCTTTCACGATCGTTTCCCCGTTTCCGTCTTCCATGCGGTAATACCGCGGGAACAGCAGATGCATGGTGTCCCCGGGCCAGGAGAACAGTCTCACCCGTTCATCGTAGACGGGAAGCCGCGCAATGTCCGCCTGCTGCAGCGTCACGATCCACAGAAGACCGCGGTCCAGCGTTTTCTCCCTGCCCATTCCGAGTTCGGTCGTATGCGCGATGGACGCCTCCTGCAGAAACGTGAACAGTCTGGAAAGACGCAGCCTTCTTGACGCGTCCGTGTCCGAACTCAGGATCCGGTACTCAATCCCGTACATGGCGTTCATTACGCGAGGCGTTTGTCGATCGCGTCCACCACATCCCCGAGCGTTGACAGCTTCTGCCACTGGCGGTTCGGGATGCGTACGTTAAACGCCGCCTCCAGTCTGCAGATGATGAGGGTGAACCCCATCGAATCGATGCCGGTGTCCGTGTTGATCACGGTGTTCTCGTCGAACTCCTTCCCCTCCAGTTCCGGAAGGGAGTCCACGATGATCTCTTTGGTCTTTTCAAGGATCTCTTCTCTGCGGGTCATTCTTTCCCCTTTTCCCGTTGGATCGCCCAACGCATGATTTTTCCGCTCGCCGTTCTCGGCAGCGGTTTCCCGTAATATTCCACCCTCCGGATCTGCTGTCCGCGCGGGCGCGCGTCCAGGACCGGACGGATCTTTCGCATGACGTCCTCTTTTTCCCCCTCTGCGCCTTCGAGCAGCAGCACGGGCGCGCCACCGTCGAGCAGCACGAGAAGCGCGTCGGAGCCGAGCGTGGCGGCAAGCGCCTGCTCGTATTCCGGAAGATACAGTTTCGTTCCGTCGGGCAGCACCAGGATCTCCTTCTTCCTGCCCGTCAGGTGCAGTTTCCCGCATTCGTCGATCCTGCCCAGATCGCCCGTGTACAGAACGCCGTCACGGAGCACCTTTTCCGTGTCGGAGGGCCTGCGCCAGTAGCCCTGCATCACGCAGGTCGGCGCCTCGATCAGGACCTCCCCGTCCGGCGCGATCGTGATCGTGTCGTCCGGGCAGACCTCCATCGCGTAGGGATCGCCCGTCCCGAGCGAAAGCGCGACGCCGGAGCTGGTCTCCGTCAGCCCGTACCCGAAGCAGACCCTCGCGCCCGTCGCCTTCGCGGCGTTCAATATGGGTTCCGGGCATCCGCCCGCGCCGATCAGGATCAGCTTTAGTTCCGGGTTGAGCGCGCGGACCTTCAGCAGGAATCCGAGGAGAGCCGGCACGGCGGAAAGCGCGGTCGGCCGGAAGAACAGGCAGTCCTCCGCGTAGTGGCGCGCGCCGCGCCCGAGTGCGACGGCAGCGCCGCAGCTCATGCCCCAGAGCACACCGCAGACGAATCCGAACACGTGGTCGAGCGGGAGCATGCAGAGAAGCGTGTCCTCAGGCGACAGCGGCAGCAGGTACCCGCCGTTATACGCGCTGTTCATGAGCGAACGGTCGGTCAGGACGACCGCCTTGGACCGGTCGGTCGTTCCGGACGTGAAGAACAGGATCTCCCCCTCTCCGCCTTCCGCTTCCGGCACCAGCGCGGGCGAAAGCTCCTCGCACAGTTCCGGGTCGCCCCAGAGCGAATCGAGCTCCGCCTCAGCTACGAGGGCAGCGAGCACTTCGGAAGGGACGTTCTCGTTCAGAAGCACGGTGCGGCGCCCGGCGACGACCGACGCAAAGATCTCCGTGACGCAGGCCTCCCCGCCGTCTGAAAGGATCCCGTACGCGGCCTTTCCCTCCGCCCTGAGCGCCTCTGCGCGCTCGCAGACGGCGAGGCGGAACTCCGCGCAGGTCCACGCCCGTTTCACCCCGTTTTCCGCGACATAGAACGCCGGCGCGTCCGGGGTCTGTTCCGCCCGGTACGTGAGCAGCGAAGCGAATCCGTCAAACCGCATCCCGTGGCGCCTCCTTCCGCTTCCGCGATAAAACTCCATATATGATTATTCTACCCAAAACGGGGCTTCATTTCGACCCTTTTCGTACAATTAATATTAAAAAAAACAAGTGCATCCGCATGACGCATAAGATATAATAATATTTGCGTGACAACACACAATCTGATTGGGAGGAACAATACAGCATGGATAAGAACATTCGCATCTGTATCGTCGGAGGCGGTCCCGCCGGTCTGTCCGCCGGTATGTACCTGGAACAGAAGGGATACGAGAACTACACCATCCTGGAGAGACTCGACCGCGTCGGCGGCAAATGCTGGTCCCCGACCTACAACGGACGCCGCTACGAGATGGGCGCCATCATGGGCGTGCCGAGCTACTACGCCGTCCATGACGTGGAGGAATTCTGCGGCATCACCCACGACGGTCCGAAGCTCAACCGCAACTACAAGAACAAGGACGGAAAGGTCATCGAACCGTTCGAGCCGAAAAAGAACATCCTGAAGATCCCGCGTCTTCTCCGGATGAAGAAGCAGATCAAGAAGCTCGGCGAGCTGCTCGAGACCAAGTACAAGGGCTATGACGTCAACGGCCACCGCGGCGTTTCCGAAGGCCGCTACGAGGGCTTCTCCCAGGCGAACGCGAAGCGCGAGCCGGTCAGCGGCGTGAACCCGAACCTGAAGGATCTCTGCCTGCCGTTCAAGGATTTCTGCGAACTGAACGGCGTCGAGCTGACCCAGGACGTCTGGATCGGGCCGTACACCTCCTTCGGCTACGGCTACTTCGACGAGATCCCCGCGGCCTACGTCCTGAAATATCTGGACTTCCAGACCTGCATGAACTTCGTCAAGGTCAACCTCTGGACCTGGAAGAACGGCACCCAGTACATCTGGGAGCAGCTGAACGATCATCTGAAACATCCCGCCAGGCTGAACAGCACGATCGACAGGGTCGAGCGCAGGGACGGCAAGGTCTACGTGACGGTCAACGGCCTGACCGAGGAATATGACAAGATCATCGTCACCGCACCGCTCTACATCCCGAACGAGCGCGCCGACGGCCAGAAGGGCATGGTCGACTATTTCGACGTCCGCGACGACGAGAAGGAACTGTTCAGCAAGATCGACTACGAGCGCTACGACGTGCTCGCGGTGGAGACCAAGCCGGAGGATCATCCGGAGATCTCCTACTACGTCTTCGAGAACATGACCAAGGAGCGTCTCGGCCACCTGATGGTCTACTACCGCCGCTGGAAGGACACCAAGGACCAGGTCATCACGACGTACGCGCTGCGCAAGCACAAGGATACCAGGGAGATCCCGTACGACGAGTGCCGCCAGACCGTTCTGGACGACCTCAAGAAGATGCACAACCCGGCCTCCAGCGTGATCAACGAGTGGAGCGTCTACTATTTCCCGCATGTCTTCTCCAAGGACTACGCGGACGGATGGTATGAGAAAGTCGAAGCGATGCAGGACAAGTACGATACCTTCTACGCCGGCGAAGTCATGAGCTTCGGCGATATGGACGAGACCGCCGAATATTCCCGCGAACTGGTCGAGCGGTTCTTTTAATCAAAAGTGATCCTGAGGGAGCGTGACCCGCTCCCTCATCTTTGCGTATGGCCCTGTTTTTGATCAGGGCGGCGGCCTTTTTTCACATCTTCAAGAAAGGAAGATCCGCGCGTTCAAGCGCGCGGGTCGGTAAAAGATTCGTATGAAATTCTACAAAGATCACTATGATGTCATCGTGATCGGAGGCGCGCTCGCGGGCCTTTCCTCCGCGCTCATGCTCGCGGACAAGGGCAAGGACGTGCTCGTGCTCGAGCGGCACAACCTGCCCGGCGGCATCGCGACGAGCTTTGTGCGCGGCGGGATCGAGATCGAGGCGGCGCTTCACGAGATGATGAGCATCGGACCGGAGGGCAACCGCCTGAAGGTCGGAAAGTTTCTGGAGGACATGGGCGTCCATATCGACTGGCTGAAGGTCCCGGAAGCCTATCATGCTTCCCTGCCCGGCCTCGAGGTCACGCTCCATCCCGGATTCGAGACGTTCGCGCGCGAAATCGACGCGGAAGTCCCGGGCTCCTATGACAAGGTCATGAAGGTGCTGAGCCTCTGCCACACCGTGTTCGACAGCGTCAACGAGCTTTCGATCCACCCGATGAGCAAGGTCCAGATGCTTTTAAAGCACGAGGCGTTCGTCAAGACCGCCGGCTATTCGACGCAGGAAGTGCTCGATACGTTCGGGCTTCCCCAGAAGGTGCTCGACCTGCTCGCGCCCTACTGGATCTACGTCGGATCCGGATTCAAGGATCTCCCGTTCACGATCTTCTCCGTGCTGATGGCCGACTATATCGGCTACGGCTCGTATATCCCGAGGAAGTTTTCCCATGAGATGAGCCTCAAGATGGCGGAGCGCGCCGAGGAGCTCGGCGTGCAGATCGAATACCGGCAGCATGTCGAAAAGATCCTCGCAAAGGACGGCAAGGTATACGGCGTGCGCACCGCGCGCGGGGATGAGATCTACGCGGACTACGTCATTTCCGCGGCCTATCCGAACAAGGTCTACACGTCCATGATCGAGCCGATTTCAGAAGTTCCGGAAAAGGCGCTCAAGATGGTGAACGGCCGCAGGCTCAGCCTGACCGCCTTCTCCGTCATCATGATCCTCGACAAGACCGCAGAGGAACTCGGCATCAAGGACTACAGCATCTTCATCGGCGACACGATGGACACCGACGAGCTGTATCAGGATCTCGCGGGCCTCGGGCCGTACCGCTATCTGACCTGCATCTGCCACAACCTCGGCAACGAGGAAGCGACGCCCCCGGGCACCTGCTCCTTCTCGATCACCACGCTTCCGCGCGCGGACGGCTGGAAGACCGTCTCCGCGGACGACTACGACCGGGTGAAGCACGAGGTCGCAAAGCAGATGATCGGCGACATGAGCCGGTATCTCGGCGTCGACCTTTTAGACCACATCCTGGAGATCGTCATCGAGACGCCGATGACCGTCGCCCATTACACCGGCATGTGGAACGGCTGCATCTACGGCTACGCGCACACCATGGAAGACCATATCGTCGCGAGACTGCAGACGGCGGAAGCCGAAAAGTTCTTTGAAGGCCTTGAGTTCGCGGGAGCGCACCAGATCTCCGGCGACGGCATGGGCCCTGCGGTCACGAACGGCAGGAAAGCTGCGAAGAACGTGCTGGACGATATGAAGAAAAAGGAGGCGGCAAAATGAAGATCAAAGGATTCATAAAAGACGTCGGCGGCGCGTCCCGCGTCACCAAGGCGCGTCTTGCGGCATTTGAAAACGCTTCCCCCGCCTCTGTCAAGGACGATCCCATCGGCAATGTCGCCAGGGAATGGCATCCCGGCAAGATCGATCTTATCGTCACGGAGATCCGCACCGCGAGCCCGACGTCCAAGACCGTCCGGTTCGCAAGGCCGGACGGCGGCAAGCTGCCCCCCTTCTACGCGGGCCAGTTCATCTCGCTCGACTTTGAGATCGACGGAAAGATCATCCAGCGCCCGTATTCCATCTCCTCCGCGCCGTACGAAGCACGTGAGGGGAACGGGTTCGTCGAGATCACCGTCCGCCGCTCCAAAGGCGACGGATTCGTCGCGGACTATGTCAACGACACGCTCGCGGTCGGCACCGCGGTGAAGGGCAACATGGGACTTGGCCAGTTCTATTACGAGCCGTTGCGCGACTCCCGTCATATCATGGCGCTCGCGGGCGGCGTCGGCATCACGCCGTTCGTCTCCATGGCCAAAGAGATCGCGCACGGCACGATGGACGCGGATCTGACGATCCTCTACGGTTCCGTCGCGTCGGACGACATCATCCTGAAAGATACACTCGCTTCCCTCGAAGGGGACCGCGTGCACGTCGTCAACGTCCTTTCCGGGGACGAACCGGACTGGGCGGGCGAGCGCGGGTTCCTCACGGCGGAGCTGATCAAAAAGTATGCTCCGGACGACGCGAGCTATTTCATCTGCGGTCCGCAGGTCATGTACCGGTTCCTCCGCGGCGAGATCGGAAAGCTCGGCGTACCGAAGCGCAGGATCCGCTTCGAGGTGTTCGGCCAGGCGAAGGACATCACGGCATTTGACGGCTATCCCGTCGAAAAGAAGGACAACACGTATACCCTGACCGTCGTGCGCGGCATCCATGAAGACGAGATCCCCGCGAAGGCGACGGAAAGCCTCGTGGTCGCGCTGGAGCGCGCCGGCATCCGGATCGAGACGGCCTGCCGGAGCGGCGAGTGCGGATTCTGCCGCACCAAGGTCCTCAAGGGCGACTTCTTCGTCTGCCCCGAAAGCGACGGCCGCCGCGGTGCGGACAGGGATTTCGGATACGTGCACGCGTGCGCCGCGTATCCCCTCTCCGATATGACGATCAAGATCCCGATCGAGTAATGAGGTACGTATGATCAAAGAAGTCAACCCGAACATCCACGTCAACGAACGCGACTACCCGGTCGACGGGCATCACTGCGACGATCCGGAAAAGGCGAAGCTCGTCCGAAAGCTCGCCCTGATGATCACCGACAACATCCCGAGGAAGCTCCCGGGCGGGCTGAAGGAAAACCATATGGATTTCTGGATCCTGGACCGCCTGCTCACCAAGAAGGAAGTCAAGTTCATGCTGAGCTTCAAAAAGCGCCGCGTCGGCCTGACGACGCCGGAACTCGCGGAGCGCAACGGCATGACCGTCGAGGAGGCGCAGAAGGTGATCGACCACCTGATCTGGATCGGCATCCTCGAGCAGAACCGCGACAACGCGGACCAGCACATCCAGTACTGGGTCCCCAAGTGGGTCGTCGGATCCGGCGAGTACATGGTCGAGCACAAGACCCTTCCGGACGATTATCCGGAGGTCGCCACGATGTTCAACCTCGCGCCGCAGGAGCCGCTGGAGCTTGCCGCGAAGCTCGTGCCGCCGGGCGGCGCGGGCATCGGCATGCACGTCATCCCGGTCGAGAAGGCGATCGAAGCGACACCCGAGAGCGTCAGCGTGGAGCACCTCTCCCACTGGCTCGAGAAATACGACAAGTTCTGCACCATGGTCTGCGCCTGCCGCAAGGCGCAGCGCATCCGCGGCGAGGGCGTAGGCGACATCGAGGGCCAGATGTGCATCGGGCTCGGCGACATCGCGGAATTCCTGGTCGAGACCGATAAGGACGCCCACTACGTGACACGGGAAGAGGTCATCGAGATCCTTCAGCGCGCCGAGCGCAAGGGCTACGTGCACCAGATCACGAACCTGGACGGTCCGGACCGGATCGTCGGCATCTGCAACTGCTCGCCCGGAAGCTGCTACGGCCTCCGGACGTCCCAGCTGTTCAACACGCCCAACATGTCCCGTTCCGCCTACCGCGCGCACGTCGACAAGACGAAATGCGTCGCGTGCGGAAAGTGCGTCGAGGTGTGCCCCGCGGGCGCCGCGAAACTCGGCCAGAAGCTCTGCAAAGCGGACGGCACGCGCGTGAAGTACCCGATGCACGAGCTCCCGGACGACCATGTGTGGGGCGAGGACAAGTGGAACCGCAACTACCGCGACGACAACAAAATCAACTGCTACGACACGGGCACTTCCCCGTGCAAGACCGCCTGCCCCGCGCACATCGCGGTACAGGGATATATCAAGATGGCCGCCGAGGGGCGCTACGCGGAAGCCGTGCGCCTGATCCGGCAGGACAACCCGTTCCCCGCGGTCTGCGGCGCGGTCTGCAACCGCCGCTGCGAGGACCGCTGCACGCGCGGCACGATCGACAATCCCGTCGCGATCGACGAGATCAAGAAGTTCCTCGCGCAGTGGGAGCTCGACCATCCGGAAGAGTTCACGGTCATCTGTGAAAACGGCGAAGGCAACCAGTGGACCGATTTCCCGGTCGCCGTCATCGGCGCGGGCCCCGCGGGCCTGTCCGCGGCCTGGTATCTCCGCAAGGAGGGCTACCCCGTCACCGTGTTCGAAAAGGAAAGCCGTCCGGGCGGCATGCTGCTGAACGGCATCCCGAGCTTCCGTCTCGAGAAGGAAGTGCTCGAAAAGGAGATCGGCATCATCGAGAAGATGGGCGCAGAGATCCGCTGCGGCGTGGAAGTCGGCAAGGACGTCACGCTGGATGAGCTCCGCGCGCAGGGCTTCAAGGCATTCTTTGTGGCGGTCGGCCTGCAGGGCGGACGCCTCGCGGGCGTGCCCGGCGAAGAGGGCGAAGGCGTCGAGTCCGGCGTAGCCTTCCTCAAGCGGGTCAATCTCAAGGGTTCTGAAACGCTGAAGGGCGACGTCGTGGTCGTCGGAGGCGGCAACGTCGCGGCGGACGTCGCGAGGACCGCGCTCCGCTGCACGAAGGGCAAAGTCACGATGCTGTGTCTCGAGTCCCGCGAGGAAATGCCCGCGGCGAAGGACGAGGTCGAGGAAGTGCTCGAAGAAGGGATCGCCGTGGAGAACGGCTGGGGTCCCAAGGAAGTGCTCCGCGCGGAGGATGGGCGTGTCACGGCCGTCGTGTTCAAGCGCTGCACGCGCGTGTTCGACGAGGAGCACCGCTTCAGCCCGCTGTATGACGAGAACGACACCATGACCGTCCCATGTGAAAACGTCCTGATGGCGATCGGCCAGAGCGCAGAACTCGGCGACCTGCTGAAGGGCAGCAGGGCCGAAGTCCGCAGAAACGGCACGATCGTCGCGGATCCGCAGACACTGCAGACCGGGGAACCCGACATCTTTGTCGGCGGCGACATCTTCCACGGCGCGAAATTCGCGATCGACGCGATCGCGGACGGACGCGAGGGCATGGTCTCCATCAACCGGTTCGTGCATCCCGGCCAGTCCCTGACGATCGGCAGGGACAAGCGGGAATTCATCGAGTTCGACCGCGAGGATATCACGAGGCC
>JAFPXU010000050.1 GCA_017394605.1 Clostridia bacterium
ATGAGTATTTGGGCATGAAAGCCTTTATGGGGAAGCCGATACAGAATAATCTGACCGCGGAATTCGATTCCTATATTCAGGAGGGAGGTTTCCCGAAAGCACTCCAGTATGACAGCATGGAAGACAAGAGGACGTATACGCGCAGCGTCATCTCGGAGATCTTTGAAAAGGACATCCGGCAGAGAGTTAAAGTGCGCAACAAAGCTGTCTTTGAAACTGTGCAGACCTATCTGCTGAATAACTTCGGCGCGACGACAAGCCTGAACAACATCCTCAAGGATCTTGAAAAACAGGGCGTCCATATCAAACGGGAGACGCTGGACAGGTATATCAGGATTCTGCAGGACGCAAAGATCCTGTACCGCTGTAATCGCTTTGATTTGAAATCCCGCCGTTCGCTGGGCGGGGAGCAGAAGTACTATCTGGCCGACTGTGCTTTCTACTTTGCCATGAACACGGATAACCGCATCAATTATGGCCCGGTTCTGGAGAATATCGTTTATACCTATGCAAGATCCAGGAACTACGCGGTAAGCATCGGGCGAATCGGCAAACTGGAATGCGATTTCATCCTGCGGGATGAGCTGATGCAGTATGCTTATGTTCAGGTGGCCATGACGATCATGAACAGCCGGGAAACGGAAGATCGTGAATACAGGCCATTGGAACAGATTGCAGACAATTATCCCAAATTAGTCATGACCAGAAGCGACATGATCCAAAAACGAAATGGAATCCGGCACGTGAATCTGCCTGAGTTTATTCAGGCGCAAGGAAGTTTTACTTGAAAAGCGCAGTTAAGGGGGGTAACTTTTGCAAAAAATACAAGAATTACCCCCTTAACTGCACTAAGCGGGAACAAGCGATTAAAGGTGAAACGATCATGACGATGGATTTGGCAAAATACGACGGAAAGCATGTCCGGATCACGGATCAATGGGGAGAAATCTTCACGGGCATGGCGGAATACGGAAACCGCGACTTCCTGGAGTGTGAATACGGCGGCGGGGAAGACGGCGTTTTCGTGGAAGACTGCCTGATCTACCATTCGCAGATCGTCTCGATAGAGGAAATCAAAGTGCACGGAACGGTTGAATTGTGGACGGAGCGCATGGTCCTGCGCAGATACCGCCCGGAGGACGCGGACGGCCTGCACCACTATCTGGGGACGGATCCGGCCATGGATGAATACTCGGGCTGGAACCCCTACGCGACCCCGGAATCGGCCCGGGAAGCCGTGCGCAGGTTTATTGACGGCTACGGTGACGGGCACACCTATTCGTGGATCATGGATAGTGATGACGTCATCGTCGGAACGATCGGGGCCTATGACTATCAGGACGGCCGGATTGAAGTCGGCTTCAGCGTCGTGAAGGGCTGGCGGGGACGCGGCCTTGCAACCGAGGCGCTGAAGAAAGTGCTGGAATACCTGACGGGGAACGAAGGCATTCCCTGCGTGACCGCGTGGTGCGCCGCGGAGAACACCGGATCTCAGAGGGTGCTTGAAAAGGCTGGGATGCGGTGCGTCAATACGGAAAAGGACGGCCTTGCGGTCGGCGACCGGGTATATGACAAGCTGATTTATGAATACAGGGGCTGACGATGACAATCAATTGGGTGGACGGATTTGAAATCCGTGTAAGCGTCGAACACGGTGAAGCGGTGATATCAGCGAATAAGGAAGGGCTGCTTTCTCTTGCGCAGCAGCTGACAGCTCTCGCGGAAGAAACGGCGGGAAGCCATATTCATTACGATGAATACAACTCTCTCGAAGAAAGGTCGGCAGAACTGACCATAGAAAAACTGG
>JAFPXU010000051.1 GCA_017394605.1 Clostridia bacterium
GACCATTTCCTCCGTCGCAAAGCCAGTATCGATCAGGTTCTGCCTGTCAACCCACTGCGGATGGAGCAGACGAATGGAGACGGAGACCCCACATTCCTCGTCCACTATGGGATTCTTCAAGGCGGTGATTCTCGTATTGTTCGGAAGGTGCCCCTGTGCCATAGGCGTGGCGTTGTCGATGATCATGCCGCTGTGATGGAGCAGTCTCTTGATGATGTCCACCGCGTGCTGGGGGGAGTGAAAATGTTCCGGAAGCTTTGTAATTGTGCCGTCCAGTTTCGTAATGGCAATGTCGTCCCACGAATTGACGTTGATCTCTTCCAGATCGGACGAACCAAGGTAGGGCGTGAGAACGCTGTATTCCGCCATCTCCCGGAAGAGATGCTCCACAAGACTTTCGTTGTCATACCCTTCCACGGAGCAGTTCTGTTCTCTGAGGAACTGGTCGATGTACGCCCGCAGCTGTCCGGTTTTCTTCGGATCGATCAGAGCAGCGGCATATCGCTGGGAGATATACTCCTGCGCCTGACGGAGCAGGGTCCAGAACTCTACACTCTTTGCCATCAGATCACCGTCCCCGCCGCCCGCTGGATTTCCTTCTCAAATCTCGGGTCTTTCGTGTCGTTCCAGAGCAGACCATCCAGCATCTGCTGACGGACCGTCCTACTGTACGGAATACAGAACTTTACGTCCGGGATATGCGCCTTTGCCTCCTCAACCGGCATGAACAACTCTTCCGTAGTATTCAGTCCGTTCTTCTGCCGCTCAAGCCGGTAAGCGGGATCGGCATACAGGGGAAGCTGCGACGACTGCCAGCAGATACTTTTCAGCGTGGGAGAAAACAACCGGATCACGGCGTCGGCATGGGAAACACCATAAGCTGAGATCGGGTTATCCAGACTGCTCGTACAATCCAGAATGACGTATTTTGCGTTCCGGAGCAGGATCGATACAAGCTCTCCGACCTTCTCCTCGTCGAACCGGGGATAGGAGTACCGGTTTTCACCGTCCGTAAAGCCGAGAAATCCCAGCTTGTCCTTCCCTCTGACCGTTACGATCTGCTTCATCACGTCTTCCTTCGCCATATCCGCTTTGGAAAGAGGGACACCGACAGAATACAGCTCTTTCTTCGAGTAATTGGGGAAGAGGCTCGGGAGGGCTGGAATATCCATATCCGCGTACAGGACAACCGCCGTGGAATGACGCCGGTCATGGATCACTTCTGCCAGCTTGGTGGCGAGGGTGGTTTTCCCCACCCCCGGAGCGCCCCAGACCGCAATGGTTTTAGCCATGCTTCTCCGCCTCCATTTCCTCAAGGATTTCAGCCTGCGCCTTCAGCAGCTTCTTCGCCTGCTTTTCGTTCCCCCGGCATACCAGAGCGGCGTGAATCCGTCCGCTGTTCTCGTACTCGGCAAGAAGACGGGCCTGTTCCGGCGTCGCAAGGAGCGTGATAGTGGAGGGCAGATCGTAGGTTCCGTCTTCCTTCTGTGTCAGCTCATCACGGTCCAGACCGCCCGAAGTGGTGGAGGTGATAACCCGGACGTATTTCAGGGCATCCGGTGCAAAGGATTCTTTCTTGTCCGAGCTGTACACGATCAGGGAAACAATATCTCCGTTCAGGAGCTTGCCGGAAAGACCGCCCGCAAACGTGGGAATGGTAACGGATACGGCAACCTGCGTTCCGTCAAGACTGCGGAACACATCCGCCGCACTGTCCGCCGTATCGGAGAGCTTCGCCGGGAAAAGACAGTCCCCCTTCCAGAGATCGGAAGAAGCATACTTCCCGAGTACGGCCTCCTTATCTTTGATCACGCCGGAAGGGAGGTTCACTGCGCCGACGCTGACAATCTCAATATCGTCTTCAGTCATCTTGTGACCCTGCGACACGTTCTGCTTCATGCGCACAACGGAAACCCGGCCATCAGAGAGCTTGTTCATGATGGGCGTGAGGCCGAAGGCGAGAAGAAGGGCAAGAATCAGGCACAGAATGCCGAGGACGGTTCTATTCTTCATAAGCATCTTCCTTCCTTATATATAGTAGAGGACAAGCTGTCCGGCAGCGAGGAAAGGAACAAGGGCAAACCGGGTGTCCTGCTTCTCGTGCCGGATCGCCCGGACAACGGGCATGATGAGGATGGAGAGCGTA
>JAFPXU010000052.1 GCA_017394605.1 Clostridia bacterium
CGGCTCTCCGATGCCTGTCGTCTATCTGCCCCAGAACGGTCCGCATCTTTATTCGCTGATTCCGTTCGGAGACAGAAACATCGCGCAGGGGGGCTGTTCCGCGGCATGTCTCGCTATGGTCATATCCTATCTGAACAGCGGGTCCTCAAAAGCCGGCTGGATCAGCCCCGGGCAGATCGTCCGGAAGATCCGGGAACGATACGGATCCGGAAACCATTTTTACTGCAAAGGCGTCGGACAGTACTGGGCCATCTTCCCCGCCGTCGCCGATCTGTACGGACTCCGCTGCGAGGATGTCCCGCTTGACGGGATACCAGCCCTTCTCCGGTCAGGCGTTCCCGTGATCATGTCCTGCTCCAAGGGCATCTTCACAAACGGCGGTCATTTCATCGTCCTGACAGGGATCACACCCGACGGACGTCTTTACGTAAACGATCCCACCTACTCCCACAGGCACTTCTCATACCAAACGTTCCCCTTCGGCGATGTCGCCCCACAGTGGAAGCATTCCTGGGCGCTGTATAAACAGCCGTAACGCGAAAAACGTTTCCTGCTTTTGCTTTGACAATTCATGCCGATACAGCCCTGCGCTCGGCTCTCGTTTTGTATGGACATTTTTCTAAAATAGTGCGATGATTTTTCTAGATTTAATGTTTTTTCAAGGATGAACAGGAGATGTCCCATGGAACAGGATCTGCATTTTTCCGATCGCGTACTGCATGATATGAGTTCCGCCGTCCTGGTGGTCGACTGGAAAGGAAACGTGGTGTACGTCAATCACCCCGCTTCCAAAATGCTGGAGATCAAAAGCGGAAAGCATGAGAAACGCTTCCCTTTGTTTTCGGAAAACAGCTATAACGACGCCTTCCATGAAGCGATCCTCAACGCTATTTTCCACAAGAAGAATACGACGGTCGAGAAGGTCCCGTACATGTCTCCGTCGGGAAAGAAATACATGCTCCGGATCTCATCCTCCTATCTGCCCGGTGACATCGAGGAAGATGCACAGCTTGTCGTTACCATGGATGATCAGACCGAAGAGGATCAGATCAAACAGAAACTGAATGATTCCTCAAGGACTTTCTCAATCTTTCTGTTCTGCTTCTGCATCTGGATCATCATCTATGCCCTCTGGGATTTTCTAAAGCGTCCAATCTCCGATGAGATCATGACACACGGTGTGGAAGTACTCGGAATCATCATGCTGGTGTTCATCTTCCATCAAACGGATCTGACCTGGCATGATCTTGGAATCACGACGGATAAGCCGGTACAGACGATCCGGACAGGTCTGATCGTTGCCGTCGGTGCCGTCGCTCTCCTCTTCCTGATCAAAGCGGTCGCGCGGATGATCAATCCGGCGTCTTTCAGGCCTGACCTCCCGTTTTTCGATATCCGCCTTTTCGGCTTCCCTCAGATCGTCTATATTCTGACCGCCGGGATCCAGGAATTCCTTGCGCGAAGCGTCGTACAGGGGAACCTCCAGCGCATTTCCGTCGGAAAACACACAGCTTTCTGGTCGATCGTCCTGTCCTCCGTGATCTTTGCGAGCCTGCACGTTCATCTCGGCTTCCTTTTCATGATCGGCGCCGCCATACTAGCTGGTCTGGAAGGCATTCTGTATGAAAAGCAGCGGAACATCTTCGGCGTATGGATCGTGCACTGGGTCTTCGGCGTGTTCGGCACGATGCTCAGCCTGATCGATCACTGAAAACCTCCACGAACTGCCTTCCTTTTCAAGGTCGTTGTTTGAGAAACACTGATTCTTCGGTTGATTCGTACAGGAAGCCACAGCGACCTGTTCAGATAGACATATAATTACAATATAAACAACACAAAAGCCCTTGGCAGAGCTTTTCTTTCTCTTTTATACCTATCACCGGCTTTAGACCGTTTTCTTCTTCACATAATAAACTTTCGGATACAGTCCCCCAGCTTCCGCTGCGCGGATATCCGCGATCACAAGCGACTTTTCCGCTTTCAGAAGCTGCTGAAGCATCCTGTGCTCCATCGTATAGAGAACAGCAAAGCCATCGTCCGAAAGCCACTCGGGAAGCCTTTTCACAAGAACAGCGTACAGTTCCCGGTTCCGTTCATGAGAGCCGACCCTGTTCCCGAACGGGAGATTCGCATACAGTTCGTCAACTTGTTCCCTCGTGCGGAACCGAATCAGATCCTTCTGGATAAAGCGTGCAGCGCTTCCGCCTGCAGCGGCGTTCTTTCTCGACGTTTCCACCGCATCCGTCTGAATATCCAGCCCCAGGATGTTCCTGCATCTTGCATACGCTTCCCGCTCAAACAGGAGCGTTCCGCTCCCGCAGCAGGGATCCAGTATGACGGGATCTTCCTTCCCCTGCCCGAACAGCGCCTTGGCAGACCGCACGATGCATGCAGCGGTCGCCGGATGAATGGAAGCGGGGACCGTTCCCTGACGGTAAGCGTATCTCTGATCGGGGATCCTGCACGGTTTTACATAAAGATCGGCTTTTTCGCCGCTGCAAACCACGCGGAACTCGAATGCGTACCCGGACGGGCTGTTCACGCCCCCGACCGCTTTCGCCAGTTTTGAAATGAACGGGGAACGGTTTCCGGCATATCCCCGCAGTTCGATACGATAGGGATGGGACGCGTACGGGCTGAAATGCGGCGCGATGTCTTCCGCAGAAAGCGGAGCAGCGCCTATCGGAATCAGAAACTCCTGTGCGCACCGGAGCGTGCAGAGACGCGCCAGATCGTCCGTCTGCGTCCTGCATCCGGTTTCGGTCATAAGCGTCTCGAAGCCCTTCTCCAGCATTTCCGCATAGAGCGTATCCGCAAAGCCTTCCGGCGCGGTCACAAGAAACAGTTCCGGTTTTATTAACTTATCCAATATAGGCAGTTCCGGCTCCTCCGTCCTGCCCAGTGCTTTCTGAAGCGCCTCCCTGATCTCGTCCGTATGCTTTACTTCCTCAGTGCAGGAGGGTTCAGGGACCGTATAGGAGCGGAGCGCTTTTACCGCAGATTCGCTCTTCATGTTGCCCAGTGCGAGCAGAACGGACGGGATCACATAGAGCGTCTCCTCCGTTTCGAGCAGACGGATCAGGCCGTCCGTTTCCCTTTCCAGCGAAAGGATCCCGATCAGCCTCGCGGCGTTTTTCCTGGTTTTCGGCCTGGTGGAAAGCAGAAAGCGTCCGAGCGGGAAAGCCTGCGGATCCAGTTTTTTCATCTCATCCGCAAACTGCTTCTTTCTTGCAAGAACATAGAGTTCCGAAAGGATCTGCTGCGTCTCCTCCGATTCCGGACCTAAAGTACCAACTGATTGCAAAAGAGACGCGAACAGCCCCTGCTGCGCGTCTCCTGCCTGTTTCCGTTTCATTTCCGCTCCGTTTTCATACGCGCCGCCTTCGCGGCCTTCTCGATCTCCTCGATGATCTCCTCGGATCCGTCCAGCCTCGAGTCCTTCTTCATGGCTTCGATGTACCGCTCGCGGTCGTCATACAGCTTCATGACGGCGTCCGTCAGGTCCTGCGGCGACGCGGTGTCCTGGTCGATCATTTCCGCGTAACCCTTCTTCACGAAGTATTTCGCATTCAGAATCTGATCCCCGCGGCTCGCGGACAGCGGAAGCGGGATCAGAACGGCAGGCTTGGCAAGCGCCAGAAACTCGAAGACCGCATTTGCGCCTGCGCGGGAAACGATCATATCGGAAAGCGCGAACAGGTCCGGAAGTTCCTCGGAGATGTACTCGTACTGGATGTAACCGTCCCGTTCAAAGGAGGGGTCCGTCTTCCCCGCTCCGCAGAGATGGACGACGTCGAACCGTTCCATCAGCCCGTCCAGCGCCGCGCGCACAAGTTCGTTCATATGCAGCGCGCCGGAGCTTCCGCCCATGACGAGGAGGACCGGCTTATTCCCGGAAAGCCCCGTGAAGGCAAGCGCCTTTTCCCTGCTCCCATGATACAGCTCGCCGCGGATCGGGGTGCCCGTATAGACG
>JAFPXU010000053.1 GCA_017394605.1 Clostridia bacterium
GGAGCGGTTTGTTCTTACTTTGTCCAATGTCGTGGAGGCGGTCCTGTTCCGCAAATGCAATTACGTATTCTGGTTCATGTACGATCTCATCATCTACACGATCCTTACGCCGCTGTTCGATTTGGTGACCTCCAAAAAGTGGATCGGGTGGCTGTTTACGCTGGGAACGCTGTTTCTTCCGCTGCTGAAACTAAGGGTGTTCGACGTGATCCGGATCGACGAGTCCTACCTCGTCTTTTACGCGTTCGGCTGCATGATAGGGAAGCACTATTTCCACATCTTTACGGAGAGATCGGACAGATTCGTCCGCGCTGTTTCCATAGTCGTGTGCGCTGCGTGCATGACGCTGCAGATGCTTCACAAGTGCGGCGTGCTGGTCCTTTCCGGAGTCGCCATGAATGCGCTGGTTCTTTTGTTCGCACTGGCGTTCTGGAACGCTGCGGACGCGGTCATTCCCGGGATCCGCGAGCGCAATTTCATGAAATCGACCATGTTTATCTATGCGCTTCATCCGGACGTGTCCGCCGTGATCGTGAAGTGTATCTATCTGCTCGGGCCGAAACAGATGTGGATGGCGTTTGTGAATTTCGGGATCTCAGCCGTGCTGACAGTCGCGGTGATCTGCGTTGCTGCGGAACTGCTCAGACGGTATCTGCCGAAAACATACGGAGTGCTTGCAGGATTCCGGCAATGACTATGGAATGGCTGTCAGAATAACGCCCGCTATGATGAGAATCAGCGCGGCGATTTTTTTTGCGTTGATCTTTTCGCGGAATATCAGGATACCGAAAACCGTAACATACAGATAGCTGGTCGATTCCAGCACGGGACCGAGCGAAAGCGGCACGCCTCTGTATGCGTAAACGGTCAGGAAAGTGCATCCGACGAACAGGATATATGCAAGGATCACCTGCGGATTCAGGTATTCGGACAGAAACGAGGAATGAGGTTTCAGCGCTGCTTTTTTAAGCAACACCTGAGAGACCGCGCTCATCAGAATGGAAAGCAGCATAATCATGATATACGACGCGTTACTTTGCTGCATGTTCCGCCTCCTTGTCAGACAGAGAGTAGAGAACAATGCCGCAGATAACGAGAAGAACGCCCGCAATCTGTCTCAGATTCAGCGTTTCGTGAAACAGCAGAACGCCGAACACAACGCCCCAGATTACCGTGACAGACTTGTGCGCGTATGCTGTTGTGAGAGGAATCCTTTTCAAAACCTGCTGCCATCCGATGGCATATACACCCAGCAGAAGAAGATTCAGGCCGTAATACAGGAAAAAGTCTCCGCTCCCGAAGGAGGTGCCTGCCGCCCGCTTGCTGAAGATACAGGCGACCGCATAGATAAGGAGCAGAATATGCAGAAGCGAATATACGCCTGCTCTGTTTTGATTCAACTCATTGCGCTGCATCTGTCCGTTTCCCCAGACGGCATCTCAGCTTTGAGAAAAGAACCGGTGTTCCGTCTTCCTCTTCCGCTTCCAGAATGCGGAGCATCCCGGAGCCGCAGATTACGGCCGGAATGTTATCCCGAATACTCCATATCTTACCGGGCTGACGGATGGCGAATTCCAGATCGTCTGCCAAAACTTCCGACTTGCGGATGACGATCCTTCTGCCGTCGTAATGGGTATGTGCTCCTAAATAGGGATCGCCCAGAGCGCGGATGAAGTCGTAGATCCGCCCGGCAGAGTCTGTCCATTGGATTTCACAGTCCGAGGGATCCCTCCAGATGCTGTAGGTGGTTTCCGATTCGTCCTGAGGAACGGCAGAGAGCACGCCGCTGTCCAGCTTCATCATCAGATCGTTCAGCATTTCGGCGTACAGATCAGCCTGCCGGTCTACGATTTCCTTCATATACATATCCTTCGGAACGGAAAGCGAACGCTGAAGCACGATGTCGCCCCTGTCGACCTCTTCCGTCGCGAACAGGGCAGTGACGCCGACGGTTTCATCCCCGCAAAGGATTGCGGTCGCGGTAGGCGTGAATCCGCGGTACTTCGGAAGAAGGGAATCATGAAACACGATAAGAGGATGCGCGAGGAACTCGTTGACCTCCAGCGGGATCAGAAATTTCCAGGAGATTGCGACCGCGCCGGAGAATTTCCCGTGGCGGATAAAGCCCGCAAGATCATCCCGAATCTCTTTCCAAAGGCGGAATGGAATGGCGAACGTGTCGCACAGCTTCCGAATATCCGTGCTCCAGTCGTGCACGACATTCGTTTCGCGAAAGGAAACTACACATCCGATCTCACCCGCGCGCCCCTCGTCAATCAGCCTTTGCAGAGAGCGGAAGCCTTTTTCGGTTGCGAGAAAGAGAATCATGTTATTCATCCGGTGTATCCTCCGTATCGGTATTGACGGTCTGCCGGATGACATACTGGGGGGAATTGTTGAGAGAGATGTATATTCTGCCGATGTATTCGCCGATCAGACCGAGACTGAGAAGGATCAGTCCGCCGAGGATGAGGAGAACAGCAATGATGGAGGTATACCCCAGAATCTGGACGGATTCGGGATGGAGGAGTTTTCGAATTACAGCGACCAGAGCCCAGATAAACCCTCCGAAGGCGGCAGCGCTGCCTATGATCGTGGATACGCGGAGCGGTTTTACGGAAAATGCGGTGAACCCGTTGAAAAACAGGGCCATCGATTTCCGGAACGTATATCCCGTCGCCTTGCCGTCCCCGCGTTCACGCTCCTCCATCTCAACCGGAAGGATTCGGCTTGTGGCACGCAGAACCAACCCCTCCAGATAGGGATAGGGATTCTTATACCGCAGGACCTCGTCGACAACGAACCGCTTCAGCAGGCTGAAGTTTTCAAAATACATGTTTTTCGGCTTATTGAGCATGGCGGTGCCGACTTTCATGTTGACCCAGCTGCCGAGATTTTTCCAGAAAGCCTGTTTCTTCTTTCCGTATTTGGCTGTCGCAGCGTCGTATGCCCCGCTCTCAACCGGATCGAGCAGTTTCCACAGCTCGCAGACGGGAGACTGGCAATCGTCGTCAAGATTCACAACATAATCGCCGGTTACGAACGCATATCCTGCCAGCACAGCGGCATGTTTTCCCATATTCTTGGCGAGGTCAATCACCTTGATGCGCGGATTGTCCGCCGCAAGGCGGAGCAGCACATCGCGAACGCGGTCGGGAGAGCTGTCATTGACGCATATGATCTCATAGCTGTATCCGGCACGCTGTGAAACGGTGCTCCGAATCTCTTCAATGACGGTCTCGATCGTTTCCTCGCTCCTGTAGCAGGGGATGACAAAGCTCAGTTTTGTTTGATGGTCTTGCATGACTATACCGCCTATCTTTTGAAAAAAGAATGCACGCAGTCGATGATTCTGGACAGGTCCTGCCCGGAGAGGTTGTAATACATGGGAAGCCGGACAAGGCGGTCGCTTTCCTTTGTCGTATAGCGGTCCTCACCGCAGAATCTGCCGTACCGGAGTCCTGCCGGAGCGGAATGAAGCGGCACATAATGGAAGACGCACCAGATTTCATGCTCCTTCATATACCGGATGAAAGAGGTTCGTTCCTGCAGATCCTTCAGTTTGATATAGAACATATGTGCGTTATGAACACATCCGTCCGGCACAACGGGAAGTTTCAGAAGCCCCTTTTCCTCCAGCGGCCTCAGAGCGGTATAGTACCGGTTCCAGGAAGCGATTCGGTTCCGGTTGATCTCATCAGCCATTTCCAGCTGCGCCCAGAGGTATGCGGCATTCAGTTCGCTCGGAAGATAACTGTCGCCTACGTCGACCCAGGTGTATTTATCCACCTGACCGCGGAAAAACTTCGACCGGTTGGTCCCTTTTTCCCGGAGGATCTCCGCCCGTTCCACATATTCGGGGGAATTGATGAGAAGAGCGCCTCCTTCTCCCATGGAATAGTTCTTCGTTTCGTGGAAGGAGTAGCATCCGAAATCGCCGATCGTGCCAAGCGCTTTTCCTTTATACGTGCTCATAACACCCTGTGCCGCGTCTTCCACGACCAGAAGAGAATGCCTGCGCGCTATGTCCATGATGGAGTCCATTTCACAGGACACACCCGCATAGTGCATGGGTACGATCACCTTCGTGCGCTCCGTGATCGCCTGCTCGATCAGCGTTTCATCCATGTTCATGGTATCCGGGCGGATATCGACAAAGACGAGCTTAGCACCTGCAAGCACAAACGCGGTGGCAGTACTGGAAAAGGTGAAGGACGGAAGTATGACCTCGTCACCCGGATTCAGCCTGGATAAAAGCGCTGCCATATCCAGAGCCGTAGTTCCGCTGGTAGTCAGCAGAACTTTTTCCGCTCCGAATTTCCGCTCCAGCCAATCGCTGCATTGACGGGTAAACGGACCATCCCCGCAGATCTTATGCCCTTCAACGGCCTGCTGCATATATTTGATTTCATTTCCCGTATATGGGGGAATATTGAAACTGATCACTTGAACTCCAATCTGTAATCAATCATTATTTTTCTACAAATATCATACTAACAAATCCTATGTGCTTTTGCAATTCAAGCATGGTCAGGGCTCATAAAAGGACAGAAAAAGCACCGGGCGCAATGCATCCGGTGCGGAAGACGTTATATATATTTCAGGCATAAATCGGGAAATGCGCCGTGATATCCTTTACGGTCGCCAGGATGTCCGCTTTCCGGTTTTCAAAGTCCGTCGCGGCAAGCCAGATGCACTCCGCGATCCTGTCCATTTCCGGAATGCCGCATCCTCTGGTGGTCACGGCAGGCGTTCCGATCCGGAGGCCGCTCGTAACGAAAGGCTTTTCCGGATCCCCTGGTACCGTGTTCCGGTTAGCGGTGATCTGTACGGCGTCGAGACGCGTCTCGAGTTCTTTGCCGGTAATGCCCAAGCTGCGGAGATCCGCAAGCATGAGGTGATTGTCCGTTCCGCCGGAAACCAGATCGACCCCCCGCTTCATGAGCCCGTTGGCGAGCGCTTTCGCGTTGTCGACGATGCTCTGCTGGTAATCGACAAAGGAAGGCTGCGCCGCTTCCTTTAACGCGACGGCTTTTGCGGCGATGACATGCATCAAAGGTCCGCCCTGCATGCCCGGAAAGACTGCCTTGTTGATCCTCGCGCCGAAATCTCCTTTGGCAAGGATCAGCCCGCCTCTCGGTCCGCGCATGGTTTTATGCGTCGTCGAGGTAACGACGTCGGCATACGGGACAGGACTGGGATGGATGCCTGCGGCGACAAGCCCCGCGATATGCGCCATGTCGACCATCAGGTACGCACCGACGGAATGCGCGATGTCGGCGAAACGCTTGAAATCGATTGTCCGGGGATATGCCGAGGCGCCCGCAACGATCAGCTTCGGACGGAGAGATTCCGCAAGTCTCTGAACCTCGTCGTAATCAATGATGCCGGTTTCCGGATTAACACCATACTCGGAGAACTGGAAGTATTTTCCGGAGAGATTCAGCGGGAGACCGTGCGTCAGATGTCCTCCGTTCTGAAGGCTCATGCCGAGTACGCGGTCGCCCGGTTCCAGAAGCGCGAAGTATACTTCCATGTTGGCCTGGGATCCTGAATGCGGCTGGACGTTGGCGTAATCCGCGTGAAAGAGTTTCTTCGCACGTTCTATCGCGATGGTTTCAACGACATCCACATATTCGCATCCGCCGTAATAGCGCTTTCCCGGATATCCTTCCGCGTATTTGTTCGTCAGGACGGTTCCCATCGTTGCCATAACTGCCGGGGAGGCATGATTTTCCGAGGCGATCAGTTCGATGTTTTCCTGCTGACGGAAAAGCTCTCCGCGTACCGCGGCGGCGATCTCCGGATCCGCAGATTCAAGAAGTCTTAAGATATTCGCAATACTCTGTTCCATGCGGGCAATCTCCTTTTCGGGTTTCTGTTCAATAAAAGAGGGAAGCCGTACGGATTTGGTACAGTTTCCCTTTGACAGCAAAACAGTTGTTCGGTTGACGGTACTCTGTCCTTTTGCCTGAGAGATTCGGCGTTTGCCTTGCACCTTCGGCACCCGTATGAACGGGATTCTCCAGAGCCCCCTCCGCTTTCAGTCCTGTCCGATCGGACGCCTGAGAGTGTCACTCCTTCGGCGGGCATCAATAGGAAGCCTCTTTCCTGAAAAACATCAAAGGGATTATGAACTTATCCGTAATTATATATCAAATTGGCGTTCTGTCAACATTGGTTTGCTATAATTGACACGGAAGAAAAAGGTTTTGTATACTCGAAACAATGGATATATGACCATTCAGGGATAAGGAGTCTGAAGTGAAGGAAGACGGAATCGATCTGACCGGATCGAACAACAGTGCTTCAGAAAGAATTCTGATTCTGATTGCGGCGGCATTTGTCCTGCTGCCGTTTATTTCCCATACCTTCATCGGCATGTCGAGATTTCTTGCGGCTTATGTTCTGCTACCCGTTTCCTTGGTGGCGGCGGGCTGCGGTATAATCCGGAACAGACTGTATTCGGGAATCGAGATGAAACTGATGCTTCTCCTTCCCGTGTGGTTCGTGCTGGGATGCTTTGTGAACTTTGGACAGGGAGTCACGAAGACTGGGTACAATTTTTTTGCCGCCATCATCTCCGTTTCCGTCTTCTGCTTCTCACTGGCTTTCCTTATCACCGAGCAGAACCGAATGAAGGTCTTCAGACTTCTTGCGTGGATATGGGCGGCGCCGATGACGGCAGCGTCCCTGTTCGGACTTTATCTGGCTGTTACAGGCACGCGTCTCGTGCGGGAAGGGCACGACGAGCCGATTGGTGTGACGGGAGAGCGCCGGCTGTTCCTGTTCGGGAATTCCAATACGCTCGGGGTGATGTGCTGCGTTGCGTTCGCTCTTCTTCTGTTCCTGTTTCTTGCGGAAAAGAAAAAAGGGGCGCGTATCACGGTTGCGGTGATGGCGTTTTTCGTATTCGTGTGCATGGCACTGTCCGATTGCAGATCGGCCAAGCTCGCAATGCTTCCGTGTATTGTTGTGTTCGTATTTCTTCTGATAAGGAGTGGATTCAGCGGGGAGGGGCATAAAAAGTTCCTGCTCTGCGCCATACTTGCCGGCGCTTCCGTGGCATTGCTGCTTTTTGCATGGACCGGCGTCAAAAAAGGCGTCAACGCGGTCCATCAGGCCGCTTTTGCCGAGACAGGCGCTCAAGCGCAGGAGACGAATTATCTTGATTCAAGGGACTACAAGGTGACGGACGATCTTTACGATACCGCGAACGTCCGGCTTGTGCTCTGGAAGTATGCAATGGAGCATTTTCCCGCGCGCACGGTGCCGATGCTGTTCGGATATACGCCGATGGCCATCAAGGATGAGTTTATAGCGCCGAATCCGAATATCATCACGGTTTACGATCATCTCCATAACGGATATATCGGCATACTGGTCAGTTACGGAATCATCGGATTTGCAGGATTTGCCGTCTTCCTTGTGCTTCTGCTGATCGCGTCCCTAAGGATCCTGCTTGCGAAAGCCGGTACCATGACGGATGCGCTGCGGTTTCTTCCGGTCATTCTGATCCCGATCCTGGTGGTTAACTGCACAGAGGAAATGCTCTTCACAAGGGATACCGTTCAGGAGGCGAATGTATGGTTCGCGCTGACAGCCGGGTTTGTATTCGCAGCCGCCCGTGCGCTGAAAAACAATAAAGATACCGACAAGTCCGGAGAGGAATAGAAATGGCATATCCGAGGGATCTCATCCGTAATTTCTGTATTATTGCCCATATCGATCACGGGAAATCCACGCTGGCGGACCGGCTCATGGAGCTTACTGATACGGTGGCGGAGCGTGATATGGAGGACCAGCTTCTGGACTCCATGGATATTGAGCGCGAGAGGGGCATTACCATAAAAGCAACGGCTGTCCGAATGTTCTATACGCATTCGGATGGCAAGCGCTACATGTTCAATCTGATCGATACGCCCGGCCATGTGGATTTCACTTATGAGGTCAGCAGAGCGCTTGCCGCGTGCGAAGGCGCCGTGCTGGTGGTCGACGCGACGCAGGGAATCGAGGCGCAGACCCTTGCGAACGTTTATCTGGCGGTCGACAACGGCCTTGAGGTCATGCCGGTCATCAACAAGATCGATCTGCCCTCCGCGGATCCGGATTACGTGGTGAACGAGATCGAGGACGTGATCGGCCTGCCTGCGCAGGACGCTCCGAAAATCTCAGCGAAAAGCGGACAGAACGTGGAGCAGGTCCTTTCGCAGATCGTGGAACTGATTCCCGCGCCGAACGGCGACCCCGAAGCGCCTCTGAAAGCGCTGATTTTTGACTGCGTCTATGACAACTACAAAGGCGCACTGTCCTTTGTCCGCGTTATGGACGGAACGGTGAAGGCAGGAGACCGGATTCGCTCGATGGGTACGGGGCGGGAATTCGACGTGACGGAAGTCGGCGTTTTTTCACCCGCGCTGACGGAGACGACGGAGCTGACCGCAGGCGAGGTCGGCTATATCGCCGCATCCATTAAAAGCGTGGCGGAGACGAAAGTCGGCGATACCATCACGCTGGCGGACAATCCCGCGGACAGCCCGCTTCCCGGATACAAGCAGGTGCAGCCGATGGTGTTCTGCGGCGTTTATCCCGCGGACGGCGCGCATTACGACGATCTGCGCGATGCGCTGGAAAAACTGCAGCTTAACGACGCGTCGCTTTCGTTCGAACCCGAAACGTCCGCTGCCCTGGGATACGGATTCCGGTGCGGCTTTCTCGGGCTTCTGCACATGGAGATCATTCAGGAGAGGCTGGAACGCGAGTTCGATCTCGATCTCGTGACGACGGCCCCTTCCGTTATCTATAGAGTCCATATGACGGACGGCAGCGAACGGATGATCGATAATCCGTCGAACCTGCCTCCGATCACGGAAATCGAATATATGGAAGAGCCGATGGTGCGGGCGAATATCATGACGCCTTCACAGTATGTCGGGACGATCATGGAGCTGTGCCAGGAAAAGCGCGGGATCTTCAAGGATATGGACTATATCGAGAAGACGAGAGTCGAAATGCATTATACGCTCCCGCTGAATGAGATCATTTACGATTTCTTCGATCAGCTGAAATCCAGGAGCAGAGGATACGCGTCTTTTGATTATGAATTGAGCGGATATTCGAGATCCAATCTGGTCAAACTCGATTTCCTGCTGAACGGAGACATGTGTGACGCCCTTTCCGTCATCGTGCACAAGGACCGCGCCTATCCGAAAGGCCGCGCTGTGGCGGAGAAGCTGAAGGAAGTGATCCCAAGGCAGCAGTTTGAAATACCGATCCAGGCGGCAGTAGGCGGGAAGATTATCGCGAGGGAGACTGTGAGCGCCGTACGGAAGGATGTTCTCGCGAAATGCTACGGCGGAGACATTACGAGAAAGAAGAAACTGCTTGAGAAGCAGAAGGAAGGCAAGAAGCGCATGCGCCAGGTCGGGACGGTTTCCGTGCCGAGCGAGGCGTTCATGAGCGTGCTTCGGATCAACTGATGGCAGGAGCAGGAATCTATATCCATATTCCGTTCTGTATCAGAAAGTGCCTGTACTGTGATTTCTTTTCAGTCCCCGCGGAAGAAGACACCGTTGCCGCCTATACGGGCGCGCTCTGCCTGGAAATGGAGCGTATGTCCTCGGTGCTTCCGGAACGCGAATACGACACCGTTTTTCTGGGAGGCGGAACGCCTTCCATCCTGACGCCGGAACAGATCCAGATGATTATGCGTACGCTCCGTACGCATTTTTCTGTGCGCGCAGACGCGGAGATCAGCATGGAATGCAATCCCGGTACGGTAACGGAAGCGAAACTCTGCGGGTTCAGGGAAGCGGGAATCAACCGTCTGTCTGTCGGACTGCAGTCTTCGGACGACGGGCTGCTGAAAAGAATCGGCAGAATCCATACCGCAGATATGTTTTTCAGGACAGCTGATGCGCTGAAGGCATGCGGATTTAACAATTTCAGCGTGGACATCATGCATGGTCTTCCCGGACAGACAGAAGCTCAGTACCTGGAGACAATCCAAGCGGCGGCCGGCACAGGGGCGAGGCACATCTCTTCCTACAGCCTGATTCTGGAAGAAGGAACGCCGCTGTACGGCATGGTCAGAAGCGGAACGGTCCGGCTTCCGGACGAAGAGGAGACGGCGGATATGGAGGACGCCGGAACGGAGCTGCTGTCGAGGCTGGGATTTGTCCGCTATGAAATCTCCAATTATGCTAAAGAGGGTTACCGCTGCCGCCATAATGTCAATTACTGGAGAAACGGGGAGTATGCCGGATTCGGTCCGGGAGCGCATTCCGCGATGCACCGGCCGGGATGGATGAGATGGAATTGTCCGCCGGATATCCCCGCCTATCTTTCTTCCATACGAAAAGGAGAGCTGCCCGCCTATCTGTCGGAACAGATCGGGAAAGAGGAAGAGATGTTTGAAACCGTCATGACGGGACTCCGGCTTTGCGAAGGTGTCCCGTTCGAGGACTTCAGACTTCGTTTCGGCCTGGATCTTCCGGAAATCTACGCAGATGCGATCGAAAAACTGAAGGAAGCGGGATGGCTGGATACCGGCGCATACACGGCCGGCAGACTCGCACTGAATTCCAAAGGCCTGGACTTGCAGAACCGGGCACTGTCTTATTTTCTGACATAACAGCCTGTTCAAATTCACCAGTTTGTCACATTTTTTTGTTTGCGTTTCCTTGACTTTATATGGGGGAGAAGGTATTCTTTAAACGAAGATTAGCACTCAACCAGTTGGAGTGCTAACAAGGAAATCGGGAAGGAGATGCTGAGATGGAACTGGATGCGAGAAAGCTGAAAATCCTTCAGGCGATCATAGACGAATACGTCATGTCCGCTTCCCCGGTCGGATCCCGCGCGGTCAGCAAAAACC
>JAFPXU010000054.1 GCA_017394605.1 Clostridia bacterium
CGGCTCTCCGATGCCTGTCGTCTATCTGCCCCAGAACGGTCCGCATCTTTATTCGCTGATTCCGTTCGGAGACAGAAACATCGCGCAGGGGGGCTGTTCCGCGGCATGTCTCGCTATGGTCATATCCTATCTGAACAGCGGATCCTCAAAAGCCGGCTGGATCAGTCCCGGGCAGATCGTCCGGAAGATCCGGGAACGATACGGGTCCGGAAACCATTTTTACTGCAAAGGCGTCGGACAGTACTGGGCCATCTTCCCCGCCGTCGCCGAACTGTACGGACTCCGCTGCGAGGATGTCCCGCTAGACGGGATTCCCGGTCTTCTCCGGTCGGGTGTTCCCGTGATCATGTCCTGCTCCAGGGGGATCTTCACGAACGGCGGTCATTTCATCGTCCTGACCGGGATCACGCCTGACGGTCGTCTTTACGTAAACGATCCCACCTACTCCCACCGGCATTTCTCATACCGGACGTTCCCATTCGGCGATGTCGCGCCGCAGTGGAAGCATTCCTGGGCGCTGTATAAACAACCGTAACGCGAAAAACGATTCCTGCTTTTGCTTTGACAATTCATGCCGATACAGCCATACGCTCGGCTCTCGTTTTGTATGGACATTTTTCTAAAATAGTGCGATGATTTTATAGATTCAATTTTTTTCAAGGATGAAAAGGAGTTGTCCCATGGAACAGGAACTGCACTTTTCCGATCGCGTACTGCATGATATGAGTTCCGCCGTCCTGGTGGTCGACTGGAAGGGAAACGTGGTGTACGTCAATCACCCCGCTTCCAAAATGCTGGAGATCAAAAGCGGAAAGCATGAGAAACGCTTTCCCTTGTTTTCGGAAAACAGCTATAACGACGCCTTCCATGAAGCGATCCTCAACGCTTTTTTCCATAAGAAGAATACGACGGTTGAAAAGGTTCCGTACATGTCTCCGTCGGGAAAGAAATACATGCTCCGGATCTCGTCCTCCTATCTGCCCGGTGACATCGAGGAAGATGCACAGCTTGTCGTTACCATGGATGATCAGACCGAAGAGGATCAGATCAAACAGAAACTGAATGATTCCTCAAGAACTTTCTCAATCTTTCTGTTCTGCTTCTGCATCTGGATCATCATTTATGCCCTCTGGGACTTTCTGAAGCGTCCCATCTCCGATGAGATCATGACGCACGGTGTGGAAGTACTCGGAATCATCATGCTGGTATTCATCTTCCATGAAACGGATCTGACCTGGCATGATCTTGGAATCATGACGGATAAGCCGGTGCAAACGATCCGGACAGGTCTGATCGTTGCCGCTGGTGCGGTCGCGCTCCTTTTCCTGATCAAAGCGGTCGCCCGGTTGATCGTCCCGACGTCTTTCAGACCTGACCGTCCGTTCCTGGATATCCGCCTTTTCGGTATCCCTCAGATTTTATATATCCTGACCGCAGGAATCCAGGAATTCCTTGCGCGAAGCGTCGTTCAGGGGAACCTCCAGCGCATTACCGTCGGAAAGCACACAGCTTTCTGGTCGATCGTCCTGTCCTCCGTGATCTTTGCCAGCCTGCACGTTCATCTCGGTTTCCTTTTCATGATCGGTGCGGCAATACTCGCAGGTCTGGAAGGCATTCTGTATGAAAAGCAGCGGAACATCTTCGGCGTATGGATTGTTCACTGGGTCTTCGGCGTGTTCGGCACGATGCTCAGCCTGATCGATCATTAATAACCGATTATTGAGCTGAATCAAAAAAAACAAAGGCAGCGCCCGTTCCGCAGACCGATCTGCAAAAAGCGCTCTCTTTGCTTTCATTTTGAGTATTATCAGTAATGTTCTGGAAATCAGCCCGTCAAAGTGACATAGTGCGGGCGATCCCATAGCATCATTTTCCCGCCGAATCTTCCCAGTAAAACCACTTCACCGGTGTATTCTTTTTCACATAGAATACCTTCGGATACAGTCCGCCAGCTTCCGCCGCGCGAATATCCGCGATCACAAGCGACCTTTCCGCTTTCAGAAGCTGCTGAAGCATCCTGTGCTCCATCGTATAGAGAACAGCAAAGCCATCGTTCGAAAGCCAGTCAGGAAGCCTTTTCACAAGGGCAGCGTACAGTTGCCGGTTCCGTTCATGAGAACCGACCCTGTTCCCGAACGGCAGATTCGCATACAGTTCGTCAACGGGTTCCCTCGTGCGGAACCGCATCAGATCCTTCAGGATAAATCGTGCGGCGCTTCCGCCTGCAGCGGCGTTCTTTCTCGACGTTTCCACCGCATCCGTCTGAATATCCAGCCCGAGGATGTTCCTGCATCTTGCATACGCTTCCCGCTCAAACAGGAGCGTTCCGCTCCCGCAGCAGGGATCCAGTATGACGGGATCTTCCTTCCCCTGCCCGAACAGCGCTTTCGCTGACCGCACGATGCAGGCAGCTGTCGCCGGATGAATGGAAGCGGGAACCGTTCCCCGTCGGTAAGCGTATCTCTGATCGGGGATCCTGCACGGTTTTACATAAAGATCGGCTTTTTCGCCGCTGCAAGCCACGCGGAACTCGAACGCGTACCCGGACGGGCTGTTCACGCCGCCGACCGCCTTCGCCAGTTTTGAAATGAACGCGGAACGGTTTCCGGCATATCCCCGCAGTTCGATGCGGTAGGGATAGGACGCGTACGTGCTGAAATGCGGTGCGATCTCTTCCGGATCGAGCGTGGAAGAACCGGTCGGAATCAGAAACTCATGCGCGCATCGGAGCGTGCAGAGACGCGCCAGATCGTCCGTCTGCGTCCGGCATCCGGTTTCGGTCATCAGGGTCTCGAAGCCCTTTTCCAGCATTTCCGCATAGAGCGTATCCGCAAAGCCTTCCGGCGCGGTCACAAGAAACCGTTCCGGTTTTATAAGCTTATCCAATATGGGCAGTTCCGGCTCCTCCGTCCTGCCCAGGGCTTTCTGAAGCGCCTCGCGGATCTCGTCCGTTTGCTTCGCTTCCTCCGGGCAGGAGGGTTCAGGAACCGTATAGGAACGGAGCGCTTTTACCGCAGATTCGCTCCTGATGTTGCCCAGCGCAAGCAGAACGGACGGGATCACATAAAGCGTCTCCTCCGTTTCGAGCAGACGGATCAGGCCGTCCGTTTCCCTTTCCAGCGAAAGGATCCCGATCAGCCTCGCCGCGTTTTTCCTTGTTTTCGGTCTGGAGGAAAGCAGAAAACGTCCGAGCGGGAAAGCTTGCGGATCCAGTTTTCTCATCTCATCCGCGAACTGCTTCTTTCTTGCAAGAACGTTGAGTTCCGAAAGGATCTGCTGCGTCTCCTCCGATTCCGGATCTATAGTACCGAACGATTGTAAAAGAGACGCGAACAGTCTCTGCTGCGCGTCTCCTTCCTGTTTCCGTTTCATTTCCGCTCCGCTTTCATACGCGCCGCCTTCGCGGCCTTCTCGATCTCTTCGATGATCTCCTCGGATCCGTCCAGTCTCGAGTCCTTCTTCATGGCCTCAATATACCGCTCGCGATCGTCATACAACTTCATGACGGCGTCCGTCAGGTCCTGGGGCGACGCGGTGTCCTGGTCGATCATTTCCGCGTAGCCTTTCTTCACGAAGTATTTCGCGTTCAGGATCTGGTCCCCGCGGCTCGCGGACAGCGGGAGCGGGATCAGGACTGCCGGCTTCGCTAGAGCAAGAAACTCAAAAACCGCATTCGCGCCTGCGCGGGAAACGATCATATCGGAAAGCGCGAACAGATCCGGCAGCTCCTCGGAAATGTACTCATACTGGATGTATCCGTCCCGTTCAAAGGACGGGTCCGTCTTCCCCGCTCCGCAGAGATGGACGACGTCGAACCGTTCCATCAGCCCGTCCAGCGCCGCGCGCACCAGTTCGTTCATATGCAGCGCGCCGGAGCTTCCGCCCATGACGAGGAGGACCGGCTTATTCCCGGAAAGCCCCGTGAAGGCAAGCGCCTTTTCCCTGCTCCCATGATACAGCTCGCCGCGGATCGGGGTGCCCGTATAGACG
>JAFPXU010000055.1 GCA_017394605.1 Clostridia bacterium
ATGCACGGATACGAGATCGCCGACCTTCGCCGCCGCCGTCGCGCCTGCGTCCGTCGCGCTCTTCACCGCGCCGACGTCGCCGCGGACCATGACCGTGACGAGTCCGCCGCCGACATGGACCTTGCCGATCAGATGTACGTTTGCCGCCTTGACCATCGCGTCCGCCGCTTCAATGCTCGCCACGAGGCCTTTTGTCTCGATCATGCCGAGTGCCTGCAATGTTTTTGCCATTTTTCAATTCCTCCGTATCTAGATTTGATGAATTTGCTTTTTATCTCTAAGACCGTTTCCGGTTCTTATCCGAGTCTTGCAAGGACCGCCTTCGCGATCTCGCTGATCTCCTCCTCGGAGATGTCGATCATGCCGTCCTGCGGGGAAGCCTTCGGAGCCGCCGCCGCGGTGCGCTTTTTCCGGTAGTCCTCTTTCAGTTCCGCCTTCCGCTCCACATCCTTTGCGGCCTTCAGGTATGCCGCGCGGACCGCCTCGGGCTTGTCCTTCATGGACGGGATGCAGCTGCCGTCGTCCACGTAGGTACGGTTCACGTGCATCGAGGACTTCACCGCGTTTCCGCCGGACGCCTCCGCCCGCACCTGCTCAAGTTCCTTGACCCCGTACGCCACGCGGCGGATGTTGATGAGGTCCATTGGCCCTACGTTGTTGCTCGTCGCGGACTTGCCGACCGCGCCGCATCCGAGCGTCATGGCCGGCGGCAGGCTGGTCGTGACGCCGACGCCGCCCAGCGCGCCGGGCGTATTGACGAGAAGCCGGTTGACGGGCTTTTTCAGTGCGAATTCCCGGACGATCTGCGGATCGGTCGTATGGATCGTCATCGTGTGGCCGACGCCCTCGTTCTCCAGGATCCGGATGCACCGCTCGCAGGCGGATTCCCAGTCGTTCTCGACGAACAGGCCGAGGACCGGGCACAGTTTTTCCCTGGAGTACGGGTTCTTCTTGGAGACTTCCGTCTGGAGTTCCGAGATCAGCACGCGGGTCCCCTTCGGCACCGTGATGCCCGCCATAGCGGCGATGTATTCCGCCGTCCTGCCGACGATCGCCGGGTTCATGGTCCCGTTCGCGCGGAGCAGGAACTTCGATACCTTTTCGGATTCCGTGTGGTTCATGCAGTAGCCGCCCTGCGCCTGCGCCTCCGCGAGCACCTTGTCGAGGATGCTCTTTTCCGTCACGATCGACTGCTCCGAAGCGCAGATCGTGCCGTTGTCGAATGTCTTGGAATCGAAGATGCGCTTGATCGCCATGCGGATGTCCGCGCTCTTTTCGATATAGCTCGGACCGTTTCCGGGACCGACGCCGAGCGCCGGGTTGCCGGAGCTGTACGCCGCGCGGACCATGCCCTCGCCGCCGGTCGCCACGATGATCGCGATATCCTTATGCTTCATGAGCGCGCCGGACGCCTCGATGCTGGGCTCCGTGATCGAGCCGATCAGGCCTTCGGGCGCGCCTGCCGCGTACGCGGCCTTCTGCACGATCTTCACGGTCTCGAGGATGCACTTCTTCGCCGAGGGATGCGGGCTGAACACGATGCCGTTTCCCGCCTTCAGGGAGATCAGCGCCTTGTACATGACGGTGGAGGTCGGATTGGTCGAGGGAATGATCGCCGCGACGACGCCCATCGGGACGCCGATCTCCATGATGCCTTTCTCCTTGTCTTCGCAAAGGAATCCGACGGTCTTCATGTCCTTGATGTACTCGTAGGTCATCGTGGAGCCCAGGATGTTCTTGAGGCGCTTGTCCTCGCCGTTTCCGAATCCCGTCTCCTCGCTCGCCATCTGGCCGAGCCGCGCCGCTTCCAGCGCGCACGCCTCCGCGACCGCCCTGCAGACGCTGTCGATCTTCTCCTGGGAGAACGTCCCGTAGATCTTCTGCGCCTCTTTCGCCGCCTTCACGAGATTCCTGACCTCCTGCACGGACGCCAGGTCTTTGTCCAGTACGATCTCGCTCATCTGCCGTTTCCTCCTATCTCATGCTGTCGGGGTCGTCCGCCGCATCGATGACCGCGGTCCGGAACGCTTCGCAGGCCGCCTTGCAGTCTGCCTGCTCCCCTGTCATCAGTCCGCCCGCGAAGTTCGTTTCGCTCGGCGGCCCGTAAAATTGCACCAGTTTCACATCCGCCGCCTTCAGCGCGGCGTCCAGTCCGAGCATGGCCTCCATCGGCGGCGCGATCACGTACGCGAGCGGCGCGCCCGCCGGAAGCCCGCACTGTTCGGACAGGTAGGTCCCGCTCCTTGAGATGCAGTGTGCGAAAAACACGATCGAGTCCTCGTCGTTCGCGCTCTCAAAGCAGCACTCCTCGTTCAGGTAGGCGGCCGTCGCCTCCATGCCCGCCCGCACGTCCGCAGGGGTCGCGGCGGCGAGGATCCCGATCCATTCGCCGGCCAGCGCGGTCGAGGCGTTGGACGAGCCCGCGTACATGCTTCTCGAGTACACCACCCGGACCGGCGTCGTCTTGGTCGCCGCGTCGATCGCCGCGTAGCAGGCGTCGTCGCAGTCGGACGTCAGGATGCCGACGCTCTTCTCCTCCGGCCTCAGGCCAAGCCGTTCCTTCAGGTCGTCCGAGACCTGGGGGATCATCCTCGCGCCGAGCAGATTCACTTTGATCTTATCGCCCTTCATATCCTACCTCTTCAGGTTCACGCCGGAGGCCTTCGCCTCGAGGATCTGTTCGATGATGTCCGCAATGTACGCGCCCGCCTCCGCGGCAGCCGTGCCGCCCTTGTGGATGTTGGATACCACCGTGCGGATGGACTCGGGCACGCCGGGCTTTGCCCGGTAGGCAATGTAGGCGGACATGGATTCCGCCGTCATGAGACCGGGACGCTCGCCGATCAGGACGCAGACGACTTCCGCGTCCAGCAGTTCGCAGATCTCGTCCTCCACGCCGACGCGGGCGTATTTCACGTAGAACGGGGTGCCCGTTTCGATCCCCTTCGCCTTCAGCGCGTCCTCCATGACGGGGAGGATCGTTTCAAGGTTCGCGCGGATCGCGACGGAGGAAAGCCCGCCGCCCGCGAAAATCTGGACCTGCGGGGACATTTTGCAGATCTTCTTCAGCGTTGCCTTCGACTCCTCGGTCAGCTTTCTGCCGAGATCCGGCCTTGTCAGATACTCGTTCTTGTCCCTGCACTGGGTCACGACGGATGTAAGCCCCAGCCCTTTCAGGAATTCGGGATCCACGTCCTTCTGGACGGAGTCGCGCGCAGCGGCGTGGTCCGCGCGGAATTTCAGCATCTCGTCCGTCGTCAGGCGCGGGCCGCAGCGGCCGATGCCGACGCGGGCTGCCGTGGAACTCTTCAGGATCTCCAGCGACTCCTCCCTCGCGGCGCGGATCTGATCCGAGGCCTGCTTGCAGGGGAGCGCCTTTTCCGGCGCGGGTTCCGCTCGGAACCTGGGCTCCGGGGCGATCTCCGTATTCCGTTTTTCTTCCGTTTTCATCCGGATGATCTCGTCCGCGATGATCCGGAGCAGTTCTTCTCTCGTCATCCGCATACGCGTCACCTCATGAAGACGGTCGGATCGCCCGCTTTGTCCGTCAGCTTTCCGTCCTTGTAGATCCCGTACGATTCGAGCCACTGCTCGAATTCCCGGATCGGATGCAGATGCCCGATCTCCCGGATCGTGTTCGCGTCATGATACGCGTTCGTCTGGTAGTTGAGCATGATGTCGTCTCCCGCCGGGACGCCGATGATATAGTTCACGCCGGCGTACGACAGAAGCAGCGAGAGATTCTCAATGTCGTTCTGATCCGCCTGCATGTGGTTGGTATAGCAGCAGTCGCAGCCCATGGGAACGCCCATGAGCTTTGCCATGAAATGATCCTCAAGACCCGCCCGTATGACCTGTCTTGAGTCGTACAGGTACTCGGGTCCGATGAAACCGACGACGGTGTTGACCATGAACGGTTCGAACGGACGCGCGAACGCGTAGCATCTCGCCTCCATCGTCACCTGGTCCGCGCCGTAATGCGCGTCGGAGGAAAGCTCCGAGCCCTGGCCGGTCTCAAAGTACATGACGTTCTTCCCCTTCGCTGTGCCCTTCTCCTTTAACAGCGCCCGCGCCTCGCGGACCGTGTCCGAAGTGAATCCGAAGGCCGTGTTGCCCTTTTCGGATCCCGCGATGGACTGGAAGATCATGTCGCATGGCGCGCCCTGCTTTACCGCCTCGATCTGCGTCGTGATGTGCCCGAGGCAGCAGATCTGCGTCGGGACCCCGAGCCGCATCTTGATCTCGTTCAGGCGCTTCAGCACTTCGGCGAGCGAAAAGACCGTGTCGTTGACCGGGTTGAGGCCTAAAAGCGCGTCGCCGCATCCGTAGGAAAGGCCTTCGTACACGGAGGCGGTGATCCCCTCGATGTCGTCCGTCGGATGGTTGGGCTGCAGACGCGTGGAAAGGCATCCTCTCCGGCCGATGGTCGTGTTGCAGGTCGCCTCGACCCGCACCTTATTGGCAGCGTACACAAGGTCCATGTTGCTCATGAGCTTGCACACGCCCGCGGTCATCTCCGCCGTCAGGCCCTTCGATGCGCGCCGGATCTTTTCCTCCGTCGCGTCGTAGGAAAGGAGCCATTCCCGGAATTCCCCGACCGTCATGCCCCTGATCCCGTTATACACTGCGGGATCCAGATAGTCCTGATCCAGGCGCGTGACCTCGTCCTGCTCGTACGGCACGGCGGGATTCTCCCTGAGATCGGACATGAGAAGTTCGGACAGCACCCTTTTCGCAGCGATGCGTTCGAGATCGCTCCCTGCCGCCACGCCCGCGAGCACGTCGCCGGACTTCAGCTCGTTGGCCTTCGCCATGACTTCCTTGACCGATTTGAATGTGAAATTCTGTCCCTTTACGGATGTGGATAACCGCATTCTCTTCACCTCAGTGTCCGAACAGCAGCGTCTTGATGACCACGGGGACCACGAGTCCCCCGACGATGGGCCGTCCGATGTCGATATGATCCGCGGACTGCACCGGGATCCCGTCTATGGAAACAAGCCTCCGGTCCGAAACCTGCAGAAAGCACATTCCGAACACCTTGGCCATATCGTTCTCAAAAACCAGCACGAGCGGTCTTCCGGGCGCGAGGCAGGCTTCCGCGGACGCCGCCATGGCGGCAGCGAGCCGTTTCACCTCCGGATAGCTGGGATCCGGCTTGCCGCGGAGCGCGACCGCGACGTCCTGTCCGTTCAGTTCCATGTACCGGAACAGGTTCTCGGCAAAATCCGCGCCATCGCCTGCAAACAGCTTTTCCTGCTCCGCCTCCGTGACCCGGTAGACGGTCAGGTTCTTCATGGGCAGAAGGTCCGCCTCCGCGCGGATCGTGCTTCCGGATACCGTCGTGGTATAGCTGCCGGCGCCGATCACGGTGGCGGAGATCGTGTTGTCCGCCTCGATCCGCCGGACGCCGTTCAGATAAGGGTCCTCCCGGATCGCGCGCCCGAGCAGGATCCCGGTGTCTCCGAACCGGTAGGGATCGCCCGAATCGTATTTTCCGCGGACCGCGTCCGCCACGCCGCCCGAATAGCAGAGCACGTCCGGCGCGGCCGCGATATCAAAGCCGGAACTGTCCGGCGTCAGAAGTTTCTTGTAGAGGGAGGTCCGTTCCTTCAGACCCGTCATCTCCGCGAGCAGGGACGCCTGGCGCCTTGCGATCGTCATAAGGACCGCCTCGTCGCGCATCCCTTCCGTAAGGTCCGCGCCGATATCCTCCGCGACCAGCTTCGCGGCCTTGGAGTATCCGGTCACCGTTCCGTCCGGAGCGGTGCGGATCAGCCTGCCGCCCACGTCGATGCAGCCGGTATCCATCGTCCTGCCGCGGTTGAACAGCACCGCGTTGGTCGTGCCGCCCCCGATGTCCAGGTTGACGACTCTGAGATGATGGTCCTTCGAATACGCGTACGCCCCGCTTCCCTTGCCGGCGATCACGGATTCCATGTCCGGACCCGCCGCCGATACGACGAACTCGCCCGCCATGCCGGAAAGCGTCCGCACGATATTCTCCGCGTTTTCCTTCCTCGCGGACTCGCCCGTTATGATCACGGCGCCGGAGGAAACGTCGTCGGGAGATATGCCCGCGTCGCGGTAGACGGAGAGGACGATCCCCTTCACCTTCTCCGCGTCGATGTGCTCGCGGTCCAAAAGCGGCGTGAAAAACGGCTCGGAGCGGTACAGGATCTCCTTCCCCGTAATGGAGACCTTCGGAACGTTATAGATGCCGGCCGTGTTCTCCATGTACAGCCTGGAGAAAACGACCTGGGTCGTCGTCGTTCCGACATCGATGCCTACGCTGATGATGCTCTCCATCTTCACTCCCGCTTCAAATAGAAAAAGGCCAAAAGGACAAGTTCAATAAACGGTCCTTCCGGCCATACTGCCTTTTTATGAGAAAAACCGCACCCTGTTGTACGGATCACACTTTGTCTTTTATCAGCATAACGGAAAACAGGCAATCCGTCAAGCGGATTCGGCGGGAGCCGTTCAGGCCTCCTTGCTTTTCCGGTCTTATTCGTCCCGGCGAAACGGGGCGGAGCACCGGGCGCTTCCTCCTCTGCGGTCAGGAGCATCCTCTCCCCGCGTCAAAGTCGGACTCGGCATTTCAACAGCGTTACAGCTCCTCGCAGGTCTTTTTGATTCCTTCAAAGCCGGCGGTGAGCACGTCCGTATCACACGAACACATCACGAAAGTCAGTTCCTCCGCAAAGCGCTGAAGCATTTTCGGACCGGCATGGATCCCGAACCCTTTCCCGTTCTTTTTGCACATCGCGGCAACATGCGAGATGGCCTCGATCTCAATGGGATTCATGAGATCTCCCGGCACGCCGAGCGAGATGGACAGGTCATTGGGGCCGATCAGCAGTACGTCGATCCCCTCGACAGCGGCAATCGCGTCCGCGTTGTCGACTGCCAGCTTCGTTTCGATCTGAGCGATGGAAACGGTTTTATCGTTCAGGCCCTTCATGACTTCCGCGCTGCTGGAGCCCTTGATATAGTTGGTCGCCATCGAGTTGGAACCGTATCCGCGCTCGCCTATCGGTGCATACTTGGACCATTTAACAATCTCTTTTGCCTGATCGGGCGTTTCCGTCATGGGGACCATGACGCCGCCGGCGCCTGCGTCAAGCGCCCGCGAGATCCAGCTCTTGGACAGTTCGGACGCACGGAGATATCCATCAAGATCGAGAGCGTGCGCCGCGGCAAAACAGTCATGGAGCGTTTCCAGAGTAAAGGGAGCGTGCTCGCAGTCGAACATAATGAAATCCAGTCCGGCGTTTTTTGCCAGCCAGCAGATGGCAGGATTCCGGACGACACGGATCATGGTGCCGTATACCTTCTGTCCCGCTTTCAGTTTTTCTTTAATTGTCATATTCTTGCCTCCGATCATGCCGGCTCCGTTCCGGTCGGGAAAGAATGCCGACAGGAAGAGCCGTGAATCTGTTATCAGTTTACTATGTTCTGCCGCAAAGTCCGTCACCGGATCAGCGTTTCCAGCGTCTCAAAAAGCGTATCCGGCTCGACCGGCTTGGAAAGATGGGCATTGAGGCCAGCCTGCATGCTGCGCTGCACGTCCTCGTCGAACGCATTGGCGGTCAGAGCGATGATGGGGACCGTCTTCGCGTCCGGCCTGTCCATCGCGCGGATCGCTTTCGTCGCGTCCAGTCCGTCCATTTCCGGCATGCGCATATCCATAAGGATCGCGTCGTAATAGCCGGGTTCATGGTTTGCAAACATCTCCACGGAGATCCTGCCGTTTTCCGCGAGGTCCGCCTCCATTTCGCGCATGGACAGCACCATCATCATGATCTCCGCGTTGACGGACATATCCTCCGCGAGAAGCACGCGTTTACCCTTCAGATCGGCCGTTTTCTTTTCAAGCTTTTCGTTCTTGCGCAGGAATGCCTCCCGGAATTCGTCCATCACGTTCCCGGCGAACAGCGGTTTGGCGACGAACGAATCGACACCGGCAGCTTTCGCCTCGTCCGCGATCTCGTCCCAGTTGAAGGAAGTAAGGATGATGATCTGGGCCTCCGTCCCGACGATGGAACGGATCTGTCGGACCGTCTCGATGCCGTCCATTTCCGGCATGCGCCAGTCAACGAGGATCAGGTCGTAATCCTCCCTCCGTCCGTGCCGGATCCGGACCTTGTCCACGCCTTCCCATCCGGATTCCGCCAGCTCGCAGCCGATGCCGATCTGGCCGAGGACGATCTCCGCGTGCTCGAGCGCGATCCGGTCATCGTCTATGACCAGCACGCTCATTTCGTGCGGGTTCAGGGAATCGTCTCCCTCTGCCGCGCGCTTGTGGTCGGATTCCCCGAGCGTCACGGTCACCGTGAACACGGAGCCCTTTCCCTTTTCGCTTTCCACCTCGATATGCCCGTTCATGAGCTCCACGATGCTCTTGGTGATGGGCATGCCGAGGCCCGTGCTTCCGTACCGGTTCGTCGAGGAGGGATCCTCCTGGCTGAATGCGTCGAAGATATGGGGAAGATATTCCTTGCTCATGCCGATGCCGGTATCCCGGATCACGAACCGAAGCGTCGCCTTTTTGTTGAGCCTTGTGCCTTCCTCGATATCAAAGCGGACCGAGCCGCCCGCGGGCGTGAATTTGACGGCGTTTCCTAAGATATTGATCAGCACCTGCTTGAGCTTCATCGCGTCGCCGATGTAATAATCGTCGATATTCCCCTGGATCCGGCAGTCGTAGGCAAGCCCCTTGTCGTTGCACTGGCCGCTCACCATCGTATTGATCTGCTCCAGAAATCTCGAGAAGGAGAACTCCTCCTGCTTGATCGTCATGCGCCCGGATTCGATCCGGCTCATGTGCAGGATGTCGTTGATGATGCCGAGCAGGTGCTGCGCGGACGTGCCGATCTTCGAAAGATATCCCTTGACCTTGTCGCTCGCGCTGGGATCGTTCATTGCGATGTTGTTGAGACCGATGATCGCGTTCATGGGCGTGCGGATCTCATGGCTCATATTGGAAAGAAACGCGGTCTTCGCGCGGTTGGCGTGCTCCGCCGTGACGAGCGCGTCCCTGAGCGCCTCCCTGCTCTCTTTGAGTTCCTCTTTCTGGATCTTTTCCCTCTCGACGGCCTCCTCCAGTTCCCTGCGGTATTCCTCCTTCTCATCCTCCGTCACGTAGGTGTGCAGGAGACAGGTCCCCAGCAGATAACCCATGGCGTAGAACGGAAGCAGCGGGTAGAAGACCTGGACGGCGATGCAGACCGCCATGGCGATGCCGAACAGGCCGATCGTCATATGGCGGCGCCGCACCGATCCCTCGGATTTTGCCGTGATCACGAGCGTATAGACGGATGTCAGGACAAACAGCAGGATCTGGATCGCGAGCGTCACGTACCGCACGGTTCCGGCGTAATAGGCGCCGTTCTCGTCGAGCCAGAACAGAACCGGCCGGAAAAAGTTGACGGCAACGATCACGACCTCGAAGCACAGGAAGCACCATCCCGCGTGAAAGAGAAATCTCCCGAACGCGTTTTTCTTTCCGAGGTAGGAGACCACGTAACGCGTCCAGAGCATGACCGCGGCCGCCATGGCGACAAAGTGCACGGCCGTATCCGCGTACAGGACCGCCGTAAGCCGGTTCGCTTCCAGGATCCCCCAGAGCATATCGGTGATGAGATAGGCCAGTATTCCGAACAGGAACATCCGGTAGTCTTTCTCAGTTCCGGAAAGCTCTGTTTTCTTCCTGATTGCGAGCAGGTCGCGGTTGGTGATCAGCAGAAGGATCGTCGCCAGAATTCCGATAATCGAATACGTCATGTCTCTTCCCTCTTACTCGGCAGGATTTCCCCGCGCCAGGATCTTTTCACAGAGCACCGCCGCCAGCGCCTGCGGATCGAACGGCTTGGCGATGTGCCCGTTCATGCCGGAAGACAGGGATTCCCGGACGTCCTCCTCGTACGCGTTGGCGCTCATCGCGATGATCGGGAGCTTTTTCGCGTATTCGCTGCCAAGGCTCCGGATTCGCTTCGTCGCATCGTAGCCGTTCAGGATCGGCATCTGGATGTCCATCAGAACAGCGTCGTAATATCCGCCGCCGTGTCCGGCGACCTTTTCCACGCCTTCCCTCCCGTCGCACGCGCGGTCCACGGAGAGCCCGAATTCGGACAGAACGATCATCGCTATCTCGGCGTTGATGTCGTTGTCTTCCACCAGCAGGATCTTCCTGCCCGCCAGCGCGTTCATGTCCACGGACGCCTCCTTTGCGTTTCCGTTCTCTCCGTCCTCATGCGCGGTTCCGTACGGCAGCGTGACGGTCACGGTAAACTCCGATCCTTCGCCGAGCCTGCTCGCGACGGAGATCTCGCCGCCCATCAGTTCGACAAGCTTCGAGGTGATCGCCATTCCGAGCCCCGTGCCCTGGATCTTGTTGATGGTCGAGTTCGTTTCGCGGGAGAAGCTTTCGAAAACATGGGGAAGATATTCCTCGCTCATGCCGATCCCCGTATCCCGCACGGTAAAGCGGTATCTGCTTCTGCCCTCCGGAAGTTCCTCTGTCTCGTCCGCCTCGACGCGGACGGATCCGCCTTCCGGCGTGTACTTGACGGCGTTTCCAGCGATATTGATGAGGACCTGTTCCAGCCGGAGCTCGTCCGCCACGACATGGCGGTGCCGGAGCCTGTCCGTGCTGAAGGATACCTGAAGATTCTTCCTGTCCACCTGCGAGCGGACGAGGTTTTCGATGCGTTCAAAGACCGTGACAAGATCGCACGGATTCTCCTTGATCTGGATCTTTCCGCTCTCGATCTTGGACATGTCCAGCACGTCGTTGATCAGTGACAGCAGATAATGGCTGGAATCGGAGATCTTCTTCAGCGATTCCTCGACCATGCCCCTGTCTTCGATATGGTTCGCGGCGATGTTCGTATATCCGATGATGGCGTTCATCGGCGTGCGGATATCGTGGCTCATGCTGGAAAGGAAATCGGTTTTGGCTCTGTTGCCCTTTTCCGCGTCGTCCCTCGCCCGTTCGAGGATCCGTCTCGTTTCCTCTTCCTTTTCCTCAAGCCCGGTGATGTCCTGCCTCGCTATGATGAATTCCGTTACCTTCCCGTCGCCGTCCCTCGATACCACGATAAAGTTGTAGGTGAACCATTCCTCGCTGCGGATGGGGGCATGGAGATTGCAGGAGATGATGTTTTCTCCCCGGTTCATCCGCTCCGTCAGATTCTGAAGGGAGATCATCTCCGCCGCTTCCGCGCGTTCCTTCTCATCCGGAAAACGTTTCAGAAGGTCGTCCGCGAAAAGATCGTACGCGCCTTCGTTCGGGATATGCCCGATGTCCGGCATGCCCTCGATATAGTAGTACGTCCCCGTCGCGGCGTCGACGATGACGAAATTCTCAAAAAGCCTGGACATGGCGAAGTGGATGTCGTTGGAATTCTTCGTCTCCTTAAGCAGTCTCTTCTTTTGGACGAAGAACCGGACGATAAAGAAAACGCCCGCGGCAAGGAACATTCCGATCAGGGCAAGCAGCAGCACCGCGCCGTTCATGCCCGCGTTGCGGATCATGCTCTGGTTGGCTTCCGGCGGGAAGTTCAGGACCAGGAAAAAGTCGGAATCCGGGCCGATATACGAGACGACGCCGACGGTCTTCTGCCCGTCGACGATGTCGGCGAAGGTCATGTTCTCCCTGCGGCTGAAAGCGTTCCGGACGTTCTGTTCGTCCGCCGCGTCCGCAAAATGGAACGCGGAAAGCTCCTTCAGGAAATTGGTCGCGCTGACCGACCTGACCGTGCTGTAGATGATGGTGCCGTCCTGCGCGCACAGCATCACCTCGCAGTCGTGGTTGAATACCGACGTCCCGATCAGATCATTGATATACTCCTCGCCGTAAAAGCCGATCACGAAGCCGGCGATGCTCCCGTTCCGGTAGACCGGGCTGTAAAACCCGATCTGGCGTTCGCTCGTCACCTTGGAATCCAGGATATAGGTGATCCCTGTCTTTCCCTGAACGCCCTCTTTAAAGTACGGACGGTCCGCGACATTCGCGGCGATCACCTTTTCTCCGGTCGTATAGTCGCGTCCGTAAAGGTCGATGAACCGCAGGTGGTTGAAGACGAACCGGTCCTCGCTGTCCCGCAGGATCCGGCCTACCTTTTCCGTTTCGGCGGGATCGATCATCTCCTCCGTCTCCGCGTTCAGCTTGCCCGCGTCCACGCCCTCGTTCTGAAAGGCAGTCTCCACCCAGAGGGCGGAGGCGCGGATATACGCGAGATTCTCCTTGAACAGATCGTCCACCAGTCCGGAACGCTGTACCGCGATATCCGCGATATAGGTCTCGTCCTGATCTGTGATCCTCGTCACGTTGGAACGGTAAAAATGCACAAAGGAAAGGATGACGCCGCACAAAAGCAGCAGAGCAACGATCATGTTCTGTACGGAATTGCGTGCGTTCTTTTTCGTTGTGTTCATATCGGTTCTCCCTGCGGATACGGTCGTTCTGAACAAGGGGAATGCGGTATTACGGGTTTTTTCCGGATCATTCGAAAACGGTGAAACCGGTCTGTTTACCTTCCTTCATCCGTCTGAGCGCAGCGTCAGCGTCCTCGAACACATCCCCTATGGGATTTTTCCGGTCGGCGAACACGACGCCCGTACGGATGGAAACGGAAGGCAGCCCGTCTTCCTCCATCTGCATCAGGCTGCATACCTGCTGGAGTTTCGAGAACACCAGATCCTTCTGCCCGCCGATCATGCGCGTAACGATCACGGCGAATTCATTCTCCCGGAGGCGGCAGACATGATCCACGGAACGGAAACTGTTTCGGAGCGCGTCCGCGAAACGGCAGGCGACGCGGTCCGCGACATCGCGTCCGAATTTCGTGCGGATCCCGGCGTATCCGTCGATCTCCGCGATCAGAACGGCGATATGCTCCTGATCCGAATCGTGGAACAGCGTGTCAAAAGCGCTGTAATTGTATAAACCCGTCAGAGGATCGTGCAGAGCGTTATAGGTAAACATGTCGCGGGACGGGTCTTGCCCCTCGGCGTGATCTCCGCGGGATCCGGCCTGTTCTTCAGGATGAACGCCTCAAATTCCGCCGCGGGAAGCGGTCTGGAAAAGTAATATCCCTGGATGATGTCGCAGCCCATGGACTTGAGCGTCATGACCTGCTCGGCCGTCTCGACGCCCTCGGCTATGGTGGGCACCCGGAAGGATTCCGCGAGCCGTATCATGATCTCGAGAAGGCGCGTGTCCTTCCGTTCCTTGAACGCGTTGCGCACGAACTGCATGTCCAGCTTGAGCGCGTCGATCGGAAGCGTGGAGAGCATGTTGAGAGAGGAGTATCCCGATCCGAAATCGTCCATCTCGATCCGGAATCCGATCTCGCGCAGACGCCGGACTTTCTCGACGAGCTGTTTGGAGTCCTCCGTATACGCCGACTCGGTCACTTCCAGAAGAATGTCCTGGGGAGTCAGGCCGTTCTGTTCCGTGATCTCCTTTAAAAGATCGACAAGTCCCGGCTCGTACAAATCGACGCGGGATACGTTGACGGATACAGGAAGGGAGATTCCCAGGCGCTGCTTCCAGTCCCGGATCCCCGCAGCGGCTTTAGCCCAGATATAACGGTCCAGCTGGAAGATCAGACCATTTTTCTCAAACAGCGGGATGAACACGCCCGGGCTGACCATGCCGAGACCGGGATGGCGCCAGCGGACCAGCGCCTCCGCGCTGCAGAGAGCCGGCGTCTCCGGACGCACATCGAACTTGGGCTGATAAAACACCTCGAACTGCTGTTCCCGGATCGCACGCGGAAAGTCCTCGATCAGCTGTTCCTCCAGAAGCTCCTTCTCGCGGAGGGAGGCGTCGTACATGCCGATGTTTGCGGTAAAGCTTCCCCTCACGGTGTCCGCCGCGCTCTTGGCCCGGTCAAAGCGGCGGTCGATATCGATCGACTTGTCCGTTTCGGGATAAACGCCCATCCGGATCCGAACGCGGTTTTCGCCCTGTTCCGGCGCGGCGTCGTTCACATGCGTCTGCACCTGCTCCAGAAGCGCTTCGTAATCGGTCCGGTGCGGGCTGTACAGAAGGAACGTATCCGCGCCGCTGCGGCCGGCTATGCCGCCGGTCCGCTCCACGATCTCCAGCATTTTCCCGCCGATGCGCTTGAGCAGTTCGTCGCCGTGGTTCCGGCCGTAACGGTCGTTGATCATATGAAAGCGGTTGATGTTGAAAACGATCGCATCCGTCGGGTCGTCCGCGTGGCGCGTATCGATCTGGACGGCATAGCGGTAGAAAAAGTCCCTGTTGTAAAGGCCTGTCAGATGGTCGCGCTCCGTCCAGCGCAGGATGTCCTGCCCCTCCGACAGCTCGATGGTCCTGAGCACCCTGGCCAGGACGACCTCGGGTCTCGGATACGGCTTCGGAATGAAGTCGACGGCACCCAGCGTCAGGCACTCCACCTCCGCGTCGCTGTCCGCGGTCATTACCACGACGGGAAGCTGCGCATACCGGACGTCGGACTTCACCTCGCGCAGCACGTCAAGCCCGTGAAGATCAGGAAGATTGAGATCCAAAAGGATCAGGCTCAGCGTCTCATACTGCGTCCGGATGACCTCCAGGGCTTTTGTGCCGGTCTCCGCGGGGATCACCTCGTAGGAATCCTGAAGGACCATCTCCAGAATTTCCCGGTTGATCATCTCATCCTCGACCAGAAGGATCCTTCTCTTTGCAACAGACGGACGGAATGTATCGTCTTTCCCGGGCATAGCCTTTTTTCCTCCTTGTTTCTGTAAACCTTTATGCTCCTGCCGGAGCGCAATATCATTCAGTTTCTGCTTTTCCTGTTCAGTACGTCCGTAACGGTCCTCTTCAGGACCAAAACGTCGACCGGTTTGGCGATGTGGCCGTCCATGCCGGCGTTTTCCGCGGCGCGGACATCCTCCGCGAACGCGTTCGCGGTCATCGCGATCACGGGAACTGCGGCAAGCGCCGGATCGTCCAGTTCGCGGATCGCTCTGGTCGCGGCATAGCCGTCCATGACCGGCATCTGGATATCCATCAGGACCAGATCGTAATCCCCCGGCCTGGAGGAAGCGATCCTGTCCACCGCCTCTTTGCCGTTTTCGGCGGTATCCACGGTAAAGCCGAGCTGTTCCAGAATCGCGCACGCGATCTCCATGTTGATCATATTGTCTTCCACGAGCAGCAGGGGCTTGGCCACGATGAAAAGAACGCCGACAAGCGCGAGAATCAGGACGGATATCAGGGTCTCGGAAAGATAGATCACGTTATGCGCGACCGAGTAGTAGATCCCGGTCCGCACCAGGTTCCCGAGAAGAAGACGGACGATAAAGAACAGAGCGGTTCCGTTCAGGAATACGACCGTAAGATAGGACAGGCAGAGAAACCAGGAGCTTAAGAAAGCGTGATCGCGTCCGAACGCTTCCTTCGTATAGGAATAGATGCCGCCCGTGATCGCGGACCGTCCCATGAGATAGGAAAGATTGGCGCCGATGACCAGCATAACGGCCATTCCGATCAGCATCGCGATCACCGTTCCGGCCGGTCCCGCGAGCGGCAGGAACGTATTCCCGGGCATTGCAAACACGCCCCATCCGATGATAACGCCGAACGCCATCCCCCAGACGTCGAGCGGTGAGAGATAGCGGTCCAGAGCGGTCGTTCTTTCCGGCTTTCCCTCCACGGTCTGCGCCTCCCTGTTTCTTCCCCGATCCGGTCCTTTGAACCGTTTTTTCCTGTGCCGGGACATCCCGTCCGGCGGCTTCGCGGCATGTCCTCCGCGCTGTTTTTCCCGGCGCGGAAGGGCAGCCCATACAACCGCCATGTTATACCATATACCTATTCAAAATGTAGCCGAAATTGACCGGACTGTCAATTGAAGAATCGACCCAGGATCCGTTGCGGGAACCTCCCGTCCGCCCCTGCGGACGCCGTCCCGTGCGGGACAGCCATGTAAAAAAAAGCCGCGGCGGAAAAAACTGTTTCCGTTACGGCCCGGGATGCGCCAGTCCGATTGTATGGCGCTGCCGGCTTTTTGGGGGTCTTCGTTATACGTGGACCGCAATGGTTTTGACGCCCTGCCTTCTGATCTCCCTTATGTCCTCCTCGGATGCCTTGTCGTCCGTGATCAGCAGATCGATCCGCTCGGTCGGACACACATGATACGGCGCCTTCGTGATGAACTTACTGCTGTCAAACATGGCGAACACCTTCTCGGAACGCTTAACGAGTTCCATTTTGAGCGATCCCATGTCGATGTTATAGTCCGAGATGCCGAGCTTGGGATCAAACCCGTCCGCGTTCAGGACCGTGATATCGATATGCGCGAAATACTTGAGGAAATCCAGCGAATAGTAGCCTGCGGTGATCTTCTCCGTACGCTGCATCACGCCCCCGACAAAAAGCACTTCGTGATCGGTCTCGCTGCAGAGCGTGTCCGCCGTATGCAGATCGTTCGTAATGATCGTCAGGTTCTGCTTCCGTTTCAGAAGCTTCGCGAAAATGAACATCGTCGTTCCGGAATCGAGCGCTATGGTCGAATTGTCCGGAATGTACCGGAGCATCTCCTCCGCGATCAGCGCCTTCCTTTCCGCATAGCGTCCCGCCCTGTATTCCCAGGACTCGATGTTGTTCGGCATGACCGAATGATCGGCCAGAACCGCCCCGCCGTATACCCGGGTCAGGATCCCCTCCTCCTCAAGATCCCTGAGATCCCTGCGGATGGTTTCAAGGGAAACATCGAACTGATCCTGCAGCGCCTGGACTGTGACGGTCTTTTTATCATGGATCAGCTGTTTCATCAGTCTCTGACGGTCGTGTTTCATGGAATCCCTCCAAAGTCTGTCTTGAGATATCATCATAAAACCTTTATGACCGCTTTACAACATCATCCCGCAGCATCGGTCATAAAATGATCATTTTGGCGCGATTCCCTCCGCAAATAAATAATATCCGGATATGACGCAATGTCATTAAGTTAAGGAACGACAAGAACAGAACAGGATCAAGAAATGAGCACATCAAAAGCGGTGTGCTCTGCTTTTTGGAAAAAAGGGTACGCAAAGAAAGCAGGTATGAAACTGCCGGAAAAGGATTATCAAAA
>JAFPXU010000056.1 GCA_017394605.1 Clostridia bacterium
AGAATATGAAACACCGAATCTCGCCGCAGTGTCTTTGTAATTCCTCTCATGTTCGAGACAGTACTCAACAATGTCGATTCGTTCTTCCTTCGTCGTTTTCCTTCCGGATCCTGCCATATAGACCTCCCGCTTCGGATCGTAATCCCTGCGTTCCATATTGGCATTATATCGCTTAATCCATCTCCGCAGAACTATGCGGCTGGGAATATCATACTTTGCACAGATCTCATTCTGTGACGCTTCCCCGGCCAGATATTCCTCAACACATTTCCGCTTGAATTCCGCCGAATATGTTCTGTTGCCCACGTTCGTAAACGTCGAGATCCCGTTTTGTCTGTACCTCATTACCCATTCCTCGACTCTCGTGTGACCGATCCCATATTCTTTTGCCAGTGATTTATAACTGCCTTCTCCATTTAGATATCTTAAGCATATCTCTTCGTACCATTCCGGCGGATGCTTTCGTTGCGGCATATAAAAACCCCCTCTGAAGTAGTTTCGTTTTTTCAAGTGTCTACTTTAGAGGGAGCATATCACTCAGGACCCGGTCATTGTTTCAAACGCCTCTTTGAACGCGAGATAGTTCTCGCTCTCCTTTCCGACATGGAATACGGCGTATTCGATCGTCTCGAAGTATCTCCGGTATTTTTCGGTCATTTGCCGGAACACGTCCGCTACAAGGGTGGGCGGATTATGGAACGCCCCGCATCCGAACGCGCCCAGGATCAGTACCTCGTTCCCTTCCGCGGCGGCTTCCAGAAAGATTCTCCGGATCCTTGATTCCAGAAGAACGCGGAGTTCCTCTTCCGGTATTTCGGATGCTTCCATTTCCTCAAACGGATTGAAGTGATGGCTCCATCTGAGATTCGGCGCGGCGCAGGTGATGACATTCACCGGATACCAGTCCTTTTCCTTAAGGCGTTCCGGCTCGGACGTATCCGTCTTGATGACCATCACGTCAGGCGAATAGATCATGTCGTCGTTGTACAACTGGCTGAACGCCGCCCTGTGCGGGTAATAAAAACTGTTCCACATGTCCCGCGTATCCAGGCAGGGATACAGCGTGCTGCACCGGCAGATGCTTTCCTCCTGCGCCCCGGATCCGCCCAGAACGCCTCCGCCGGGGTTCGTCGCTGCCGCAAAATTCAGGACGCACGTCTTCTTTCCCTTATACGAACCGGCCGCTTCGAGCGTCCGCTTGTTGGAAACAATGATTTCAGCGTCCGCGTCCCGTTCGTTTTCCGCTGCGGGAATCGGTTCGTCCGCGGGGATCATCTTCTGATTCCGCCTGGTTGCGGCGATGGCCGTCATCAGCTTGACGGATCCGAGGTAGAAGCTCTGCGTGTCCTGAAATACTTGAATGTTCAGGTCTTTTCTGCTCATCAGCATCTTCGGTTCCACTTTGCACATCTCTTCGATCCATTCTCTTCTCTGGATCACGGCAAGCCAGTCCTTTGGGATCGCTTCATACCCGTAGTAGAGTCCCGCCAGACCTCCGGCGATCGCGCCGACCGTATCGGTGTCTTCGCCCAGGTTGACCGCTTTCAGCTCGCATTCCGCGAAGCTTTCGGTCGTGATGAGGCACCACACCGCAGCCTCGATCGAATCGACCACATAGCCTGAGCTCTTGATCGCCTCCTCGGGGGTCTCCCTGAAGACGCGGAGGTTGCGGAGCCGGTCGTACCGGGCGAGTTCCTCCAGATTGGATTCCCTCTGCTCGTAGAACCGGAACCCTCTTTCCAGTCCGTTCTCGAGCCGCTCGATCAGCGTTCCCGTATCTCCGATCAGCGCGCGGACCATGAAATAGTAGAGGCCGCACGCGATCTTGGCGCGGAGATGATTGTGCGTCAGACCTGACACGCGGTGGATCAGCCTGACGGCGTCCAAATCCGACAGCAGACCCATCCCGCGCTTCTCCGCGCAGTACAGACAGGCGGGCATGATCCGCATGAGCGAGCCGTTTCCGTTGTTGCCGGGCGATCTTCCGCCGCAGGCGCGGACGTCTCTGTCCATCGTGTATCTTGAAACGGCCTGGCTCGTGCCGTGCCCGATATCGAAGGATTCGCCGAACGGCGTGTATTCCCCCTCGTACATCCACTTTACGAACCGGTCCATGATATCCTCATAATCGAACATGCCCTTCTCGCGGATGCTGTCCAGAAGCGCCAGCGTCATGCTGCTGTCGTCGGTCCATGTCCCCGCGGGCAGATCGAACGTGCCGTGGCCGCGCATCCCGCGGACCGAATTCTTCGCGACCGTCTTCCTGCTCAGAAACTGCACCGGACACCCCAGCGCGTCGCCGGTCACAACCCCCATGATCCCGTTCAGCCAATGATTTCCCATTTACGCAATCCCCCTTTCTTACTGTCCGTGTTTTTCGGAATAATGCGCCCTAATGGACGCCATCAGGTCCTCCGAGTCGAAAACATCCTCCATCTCCTTCGCGGATTTCGACGATCTCGCGAAGCTGACCGCTCTCGACATCATCTCGTA
>JAFPXU010000057.1 GCA_017394605.1 Clostridia bacterium
AGAAGCTCTGTATTATGGCGTCAACGCCTTGTCCGGGAATCTCATCATGGCGGACCGTAAGGCTTTGAAAAATCCGAATGGCTTAATTCTCGGTACTCCTGGTTCCGGTAAGTCTTTCGCGGCGAAGCGGGAAATCACGAATGCCTTTCTGGTATGCCCGGACGACGACATCATCATCTGCGATCCGGAAGCAGAATACGGAGCGTTGGTAGAGAAGCTCGGCGGTCAGGTCATACGGATTTCCCCGGTTTCGCAGGACTACCTGAATCCGATGGACCTGAATCTGGATTACTCCGACGAGGATGAGCCTCTTGCCTTGAAGACGGACTTCATACTGTCTCTCTGTGAGCTCATCACGGGCAGGCGGGACGGGCTGCTCCCGGTGGAGAAATCGGTCATCGACCGGTGCGTCCCCCTCATTTACCAGAACTATCTCCACGAGCCGAAGCCGGAGAATATGCCTACACTCGGCGATCTGTACGATGCCCTTCGGAAACAGGCAGAGCCGGAGGCGCAGTATATAGCCACATCCCTCGAAATCTACGTCAACGGGTCTTTGAGTGTTTTCAACCATCGGACGACCGCCGACGTGAACAGCCGGATCGTCGTCTACGACATAAAGCAGCTTGGGAAACAGCTTCGGAAGCTGGGGATGCTGATCGTTCAGGATCAGGTGTGGAATCGCGTGACGATCAACCGGGCGGCGAAGAAGTCAACCCGCTTCTACTGCGACGAATTTCATCTGCTCCTGAATGAAGCACAGACAGCGGCTTATTCCGTCGAAATATGGAAAAGGTTTAGAAAATGGGGTGGCATCCCTACGGGCATCACGCAGAATATCAAGGATTTTCTCCACTCCACTGAAGTGTCGAACATCTTTGAAAACTCCGATTTTGTGCTGATGTTGAATCAGGGCCACGACGACCAGGAGATTTTGGCGAAGCATCTGAATATCTCAAAGGATCAGCTTCGGTATGTTACGCAGTCCGGGGAAGGACAAGGACTACTGTATTATGGCAACACGATCCTGCCGTTTATCGATCACTTCCCAAAGGATACCGAACTGTACAAGATTATGAGTACCAAATTCTCAGACTGAAAAGGAAGGTGCGTCTATGAAGGACAGCAGACTGATGTTTACCGAGGGGGAACTGCCCCCGGAGGAAGAGAATGCCGCCGTCGATGCGGTAGATGCGGGAACCCGGATTACAGAGCTGACGGTCTGGCGTACCCGTGCTGAGATACAGCATAGGAAGAAACAGGCTGAAAAGCATAAGGCTGAAAACAATCCGGAGAGCAAACAGAACCAGCGGCGGGCTATGAAAAGGCGATATGCCCACCGTCATGGGGAAGAAGCGGAGAGAACAGCAGAATGGACTGCGGAAGCGGCTGAAAAAGCTGCCCGTGCAGCGCGGGAAGCTGCGGAAAGAGCGGCGGAGTTCGTTAAGGAACACTGGAAGGGCATTGCTGTGATTGCGGCGATAGTCCTTCTTCTTGTTTTTCTGACCTCCGTTTTTTCCACCTGCTCCGTCTTTGTCGGCGGAGTAAGCGGCGTTGTGAATGAAAGCACTTACTCTACCACCGATGAAGATATACACGGCGGGGAAGATGCTTATCTTGCACTTGAAGCGGATCTCCGGCAGATGCTTGCGGATTACGAGGGCGTGTATGACGAAATCATATACAATCTGGACGAAATCGGGCATGACCCGTATGCGCTGATCTCCCTGCTGTCTGCGGTGTATCCGGAAGGCTGGACGCTTGCGGAGGCTCAGTCAACGCTGGAAACGATCTTCTGGAAGGAGTACCGGATCGGAGAGAACGTACTGTATGAAACCCGTTACCGTCCGGTGTCGATACCCGATCCGCCGTACACGGTACAGCAGCCATATCACTATACGATCTGTACTCTGTCCCTTCGGAACCACGATCTGACCGAGGTCGCAGAGGCGTATCTGACACCGGAACAGTATGAGCGGTTTGAAATGTATATGGAAACGCACGGTCTGCGGCCTGATCTCTTTCCGGAGACCACCGCGCCGTGAGAAAGGAAGATCATGAGGAAAAAAAGAACTGTGACCAACGCTTCCAAGCTGGAGGAACTTAAGGCGGAATATGCCGCCAACAACGAGAAGATCATCCAGTATCAGACAAAAATCGTGGAGCTTCAGGAGCGGAACAAGACGCTTGCGACGGATATAACCTCCCGCGAGAACACGGAGATCGTCGGCCTCGTTCGCGGAATCAACATGACGCCCGACCAGCTCGCACAGCTCCTTGTTCAGATCGGAAAACGGGAGGACGGAAGCGACCCGGAGGACGAACAGGAAACCGATCTGACGGAGGAAACCGAAGTACCGGATGAAACGGAGGTACCGAGCAATGACGAAGAAACAGAATAAGGCGGGGATTGCGGCTTTGATGCTGGCGGTCCTCTTTCTGATTCTGGCAATCCCGGCTTTTGCGGACGGAGGCGCACTGACGCCGGAAGGGAACATGACCCTGACGGATGATTATACCTCCGCCGATGGGGACAAGCAGTTTATCACCGTCAAGACAGCGGACGGGGACTACTACTACATCATCATCGACCGGGCGGGAATTTCTCAAAATGTCTACTTTTTGAGACTGGTTGGGGAGAGCGATCTCCCTGCCGATTCCCAGAAGACGCCCATCCTTCCGGGGGAACCGACCTGTACATGTAAGGAGCGGTGTACGGTGGGAAATATTGATACGTCCTGCCCGGTATGTGTGGCAGACAGCGCAAAATGCGCGTGCAAGGAGGAGATTGTTACGCCGAGCCAGCAGACACCTCAGCAGCCCGTGGTAACGGGGAATAACACCGTTCAACTGGTCGGGATCATTCTGCTGGTCGCCATTGGGGGCGTCGCTCTGTATTTTGTGTTCAAAGGGAAGGCCAGGAAAAGCAGTAACGGAAGCAGACGGGACAGGCCCGTGACGAAAACAAACAGACGAGAAGAACCGGAGGACGAAGACGACGAGGATGAGTTCGGGACGTTCCGGCCGGACGATGATGAAGACGAGGAGGATGACTAAAAATGAGACTTGTAATCGCGGAGAAGCCCTCGGC
>JAFPXU010000058.1 GCA_017394605.1 Clostridia bacterium
CCAGAACAGGACACGGAAGGTCGTCTCGGAAGGCACCGCTTCGTCGAACAGAACGAGACTGTCGGCGAAGGTGCCGAGCGCGTCAAGAAGGCAGTAGATGAGCGGGATCAGGATCGCGACAAAGCTCTTCGCGTAATGGTAATTGGACGCGTCCTGACGAAGTCTCCTCAGCTCCTCGTCCTCCCGGGATTCCACGATGCCGAGGCCGACCACGCCGACGCAGACGAGCGCAACCGCGAACAGCGCGAGCGGTGGCAGTTCGTCGCTGATGCCGAACATCAGGAACGTGAGGACCGCGACGATCGCGCCGGAGCTGTTGCAGATCGGGGAGGAAACGGACAGCTCGATGTACCGTAGCCCCAGATACCCGATCGCCATGGAAACGATGTACAGAAGCGATACGGGCAGATAGGTCAGGATGATCGAAAGATTGATCGCGACGCCGTTGAACAGGACCTCGTAGGCCGCGTGCAGACCCATGACGATTCCGACGGCCGCGACCATCTTGAGATGGCTGTATTTATCGGAAGCGTCACGGCATCCGATCTTGGAAAACAGATCGGAACCGCTCCAGCAGACGAGCGCGATGACAGAAAACCAGAACCACATGGGAAACATGACCTCCAGTCCCGCATTATACCAAACAAACGCGCCATATGCAAAAGATAATTCCCGGGCAGACGGAACCGGTGGAATCCAGCGCCTTTTTCTGATACCCTAATAATCAGATAAAGACGGACCGGGACACCCGGTCCCGGAAAGGAGACGCCCATGCTGTATCTGTTCCCCGTCCTCTGCGTCGTGTTCCTGCTTGTTTTCATGTATCTCGAGTATAAGAAGGATTACGTCCCCGCGGTCTGCCTGAAGGGGACCGCTTCCGTGTGCTTTGTGCTGTTCGGGATCCTCTGCAGCCGTTCCTGTCCGGACGCGGCCTTTTCCCGCCTGATCGTCACCGGCCTGATCCTCGGCATGACCGCGGACGTCCTTTTAAACCTGCGGTTCGTCTTTGCAAAGAAGGGCCAGCTCATCTTCCTCGTCGGGATCCTGGTCTTTCTCATCGGACACGTCCTCTATCTCGCCGCGCTCATTCCCAAATGCAAACCGCTTGCCGCGTGCCTGATCGCGGGCGCGGTCCTGACCGCCTTGGCGCTATATCTCATCTTTAAAAAGATCACCGCCAAGCCCGCGTTCAAGATCTTCGGCGTCTTCTACATCGGCGCAGTCATGCTCATGACCTGCGTCGCGGCGGGCCGCCTCTTCACGGCCCCGTCCGCGCACACTGCGGTCTTCTTTGTAGGCGCGCTGTCCTTCCTTGTAAGCGACATCGTACTGATCCTCAACACCTTCGGAAAGACCACGAAGCAGAGCCTGCGGGTCCTGAATCTTTCGCTCTACTATCTCGGCCAGCTTCTGATCGGGCTCAGCCTGATGCTGCCCGGCGTCTGACCCGCATAGTCCTTCCGCACCGTTTCTTCTGTCCGGACGGCAGCCGCCTGTCCGGGCATTTTTCTGTCCGTGCACTCCGTTTTCAAGGGGCACGGCGGGTGCAGGCAGGGGCAGTTTTTCAACAAAATTGTTTGAAACGTCCAAAAAAATGTAAACTTTGGTAAAAAATATTTACCATTTGCCTCTCATGCCGTAAAATAATGCAATAATGCGCGGAGGCATAACGCACATGAGTCTAGCATCGATCGTCAAGGACGCCTGCGAGCGTCTCAACGTCCCCGTGGCGGAACTTGCCCGGCGGACCGGCCAGTCCCCTCAGAACCTCGGAAAAAAACTGCGGAATGAGACCCTGAATTATGAAGAATTCACCGAAGCGATATCCTGCCTCGGCGTCCGGTACGAGTACCGCCTGATCTATCCCGGCGAAGTGCCCGGGGAGATGGCGTCCGACCGCGCGCGGGACATGACGGACGTGTTTTCCGGAAAGATCGCGGTCCAGCGGAAAACGATCGGGCTTCTCCATGATATCGGCCACGGCATCCGGAACGAGATCGGCATCATCGAAGGCGCGGCGGACGCGGCCATCAAACATAAGGAGGACAGGCAGTCCGTCCTGCGGAGCCTTTCCCAGATCAAAGCCGCAGCAGCGCGCATTCAGGTTCTTATGCAGGACGGGGAAGATCTGAAAATAGTGGATCCGGATGCGGACCAGAACGATCCCAGAAGCTGACTTTCTGCAATACGGCATCGGCATCACGCAGGGAAACGGGTTGATCCGTTTCCCTTTTGATTTCCCGGAGATCCGGGCGCTGTTGTGTTCCGTTGTGCGGTAAGATGCGAAGGTTTTTCGCGTTCCGCCTTGCGCGGACTGCATCGGAGAGAATAGAATGAATCCGTAATGCAAAGGTTTCGCGCCCACCCCGCATCCGGAGCGGCGCGCTACCGGAAAAGGAGCCTTCTTCCCTATGGAATCCAGTATCGGCAGCACCGGCATCGTGGTGATCGGCGCCACGTTCGTGGACATCAAAGGATACCCCTACGCGCAGTTCATCCAGGGCGGACGGAACGCTGGCAGCGTGATCGAGGTGCACGGCGGGGTCTCCCGCAACATCGCGGAGGACATCGCCAACGTGGAGCTGCGCCCGACCTTCATCAGCGTCGTGGACGGAAGCGGCCTCGGGACGGACGTCATCGAACACCTGAAACAGCACCGCTGCAACACGGACTATATCCGCCGGACGGAGAACGGTCTCGGCACCTGGCTCGCCATCTTCGACAACGGCGGGGACGTGATCGCCTCGATCTCAAAACGGCCGGATCTGTCCGAGATCGAAAACATCCTGATCGAAGAGGGCGATTTCATTTTCTCCCGCGCCGACAGCATCGCCGTGGAGTTCGACATCGACGTGCCGATCCTGAAACGGATCCTGACGCTCGCCGAACGGTACGGCAAAAAGGTCTACGCACCCGTGTCCAACATGTCCATCGCGGTGGAGCGGCGGGACCTTTTAAAGCGTGTGAACTGCATCGTCTGCAACCTGGAGGAGGCGGGAATCCTGTTCTCGGAGGACTTCGGGGATCCCGACCCGGAGGAAATGAAGGAGCTTCTCCTGGAGCGTATCCAGCTCGCGCAGATCCCGGCCATGGTCGTCACGATGGGCGGAAGCGGCGCAGTCTACGCGACGCTTGACGGCGAATGCGGGTTCAGTCCCGCGCAGAAGGTAAACGTCAACGACACGACCGGCGCAGGGGACGCGTTCTTTGCCGGCATCACGATCGGCCTGACCTACGGCAAGACGATGGAGGAAGCCTGCCGGATCGGCACAAGGCTCGCCTCCTCCGTCATCGTGACCGACGAAAACGTGTGTCCGAGGTTCCTTCCCGCAGAGTTCGGGCTGAACGTCGAACGATAAAAGAAAAACCGCCGGTCACACTACCGGCGGAATCCGGAAAGCGGAACAGGGCACGCCCCCTCGTCTCCGCTTTTTTTCGTTTCATTCCCGTATCATTTGCCCTGAGCCGATTTCATGATCTCCTTGCCGGCGTTCCAGGCGCGTCCGACCTTTTCCGTTGCCACATAGTAGCCCGACTGGAACTGATCGAAGATCAGGGCGTTCAGCTTCACCGGATCGACCTTCCCGTTTTCCGAGAGGACACTTTCCTCCGCACTGACGCTGACGATCGCGCCGACGACCGCGTGCAGGTTCTCGGTCTCAACGATCTCCGCCAGCTCGCATTCCATCGCGACGGGGAATTCCGTGATGACGGGCGCATTCACATGCGCGCTCTTTTCCGCGTGATAGCCGGATCTTTCGAACTTGTCCGGCATCTTGTTGCCGGTGGCGATGCCGTAAAAGTCCGCCACGTCCATATGGTCCCTGTCCGCGATGCTGACCGTAAACGCCTTCGTCTGGCGGATCGCCTTGGTCGTCGCGTGATCCTCGTCGATGAAGAGCGCGATCTTGTCCATATCGCAGATCATGCCCCAGGCGGCGTTCATGACCTGGACCGTGCCGTTTGCGTCATAGGCGGCAACCATCAGCACCGGCATCGGGAAGACCGCCGGCACTTTCCCCAAATCTTTTCTCATTCTGACTGTTTCTCCTTTTTGTTTTTCAGCAGTTTTCCTATAGTATACCCCGCGGCGGCAAACAGTACCATGACCGCCAGGTAATCCGCGATAAAGAACAGGACCGGCTCGCCGAAATCAAAGAAGGCGAACCTGGTCTGAAGGAACATGTACCCGGGCAGGCCTCTTTTGATAAAAGCGTAAACGCCGTAAGCCGAGACAAGAAGCACAATGATCCTGACGGCCCATTGCTTTGCAGGTTTCCGTTCCCTTCCCCTTGCCATGCCGCGGATCATCGGCCCCGTCTGCAGTCCCAGATGAAGGCTCATCAGCACATAGCTCCAGCAGCCCAACGCAAGATGGATCTCCCTTGCTGCTGCCGCGATGCCGGTCAGCGGCAGGAAGGTATACAGCCGGTGCGACATCGCGATGCCGGACAGGGGCTGGGCGAACATCAGTACGAGCAGGATCCCGTTCAGGACCGTATCGAACGCTCTGTACGCGCCGTATCTGCCCTTCATCACGGCCTTCCACCATCTTTTGTGCAGGATCAGATGGAAAACGAACAGGACGAGCATGACCGTTCCGGTGACCTCGTGGAAGGTCTCACCGATCAGCGAATAGGCCATCAGAAGCGGCAGGAACAGGACCATCAGAAGATCGACGATCCTGTTCATGCTGCGCTTTGCGGTTTGATTTTTCCCCGGTAAAGTCATTATTATCCCCCGTTCCCGGACTTCGTTTTCCGGGCCGTCTTCTCTTCCGCCTCAGGACTCCGTCATCGAGCGGAAGGCATCCTGAAACGCCCGGTAGTTTTCCGATTCCTTCCCGACGTGGAACACGGCGTATTCGACCGTCTCAAAGCACTTCCGGTATTCCTCCGTGTATTTCCGGAAGATATCCGCCACCAGCGCGGGCGGGTTGAAGAACGCCCCGCAGCCGAACGCGCCGAGGATGAGAACCTCGTTTCCTTCCGAGGCGGCCAGCTGGAAGATCCGTCTGATCCTTACATCCAGAACGTCGCGAAGCACTTCCTCCGGAAGATCGGCCGCATACAGCCCGGTTTCCGGATCCAGCACCTTATCATATCTCCTCCTGAGATCCGGCGCGGCGCAGGTGATCACATTCACCGGGTACCAGTCCTTCTCCTCGAGCCGTTCCGGCTCGGACACATCCGTCTTGACGGCCAGAACGTCGGGCGAGTAGATCATGTCGCCGTTGTTCAGCGGATTGTAATCCAACCGGTGCGGGTCGTAGAAGTCCCGCCAGAGCTCATCCGTATCCAGGCAGTAATACAGCGTGCTGCACCGGCAGAGGCTCTCCTCCTGCGCGCCAGCTCCCCACAGGACGCCGCCTCCGGGTCTCGTCGAGGACGCAAAATTCAGCACGCAGGTCTTTTTTCCCCTGTACGCCTCGGCCGCCTCCAGGGTCCGCTTCCCGGACACGATTACCGCGCAGTCTTTGTCCCGCTCGGGATAGGGTCCTAAGACCGGTTCGCCGTCTTTGATCAGTTTCTGATTCCGCCTTGTCTCCTGAACGGAATTCAGCAGGGCTTCCGAATCAAGAATAAACGCCGTCGTGTCACGGAATACCCGTTTGTTCAGGTCCTTATAGTTGATGTGCTTTTCGGTCTCAATGTCGCAGAGGCTCTCGATCCATTCCCTTCTCTGGATCTTGTCGAGCCAGTCAGAGGGGATCGCGCCGTATCCGTAATAGAGTCCCGCGAGGCCGCCCGCGATCGCGCCGACCGTGTCGGTGTCGTCGCCCAGGTTGACCGCCTTCAGCTCGCACGCCTCGAAGCTGTCCGTCGTGATCAGCGACCATACCGCCGCCTCGATCGAGTCGACCACGTAGCCGGAACTTCTGATCGCCTCCGCCGGCACCTCCCGAAATACGGAAAGGTCCCGGAGCCTGTCGTAATACGCGAGGTCCTCCGCGTTGGATTCCATAATCCCGTAATAGCGGAATCCGTCGTCCAGTCCGCTCTGCAGCCGTTCGATGAGCGTCCCGCTTTCATTGATCAGCGCGCGGGTCATGAAAAAGTACAGCCCGCAGGCGATCTTGGCCCGGAGATGGTTGTGCGTCAGCCCCGATACACGGTGGATCAGCTTGACCGCGTCCACGTCCGTCAGGTCTTTCCCGTTCCGCACGGCACAGTACAGGCAGGCCGGCATGATCCGCATGAGCGAGCCGTTCCCGTTGTTACCGGGCGATCTTCCGCCGCAGGTGCGGACGTTTCCGTTCCACCGGTAGTTCGAGACGGCCTGCTTCGTGCCGTTCCCGATATCAAAGGAATATCCGAAAGGCGTATATTCGCCTTCGTACATCCACTTTACGAACCGGTCCATGATATCCTCGTACACAAATTTCCGGTTCTCGCGGATGCTGTCCAGAAGCGCCAGCGTCATACTGCTGTCGTCGGTCCAGGATCCCGCGGGCAGGTTGAACGTGCCGTGTCCGCGCATCCCGCGGACGGGATTCCTCGCGACGGTCTCCCGGTCCAGGAACTGGACCGGACACCCCAGCGCGTCTCCGACGACCACGCCCATGATTCCGTCAAGCCAGATGTTTTTCTTCATTCGCATTCCCCCTCCTTACTGTCCGTGTCTTTTTGAATAGTGCGCGCGGATGGGCGCCATCAGCTCATCCCGGTCGAACATCGCCTCGACCTCTTCCGCGGAACCCGCGCTCCTCGCCCAGGTGACCGCCCTCGACATCATCTCATAGTTCAGTCTGGTCCCCTCGCGGTCGTTCTCATACGTCACCGCGCGGTTGTGCCGGATGCCGAACCGGCCTGCGGTCCGCACCGCGTCCATGTTCGCGCCGAGGAACAGAAACTCCCAGTGATACTTTTCCTGTTCGTGCTCGACCATCTGGCGCACCTTCTCGTAGGTGTAAAGCCGGCTCGCGTTTTCCATCCCGTCCGTCGTGATGATGAACAGCGTCTTTTCCGGAACGTCCTCCTCCCTCGCGTAGCGGTGGACGTTGGCGATATGGTGGATCGCGCCGCCGAGCGCGTCCAGAAGCGCCGTGCAGCCCCGCACGTAGTACTGCTTGTCTGTCATCGGCTCGACCTTCCGGATATCGGTCCTGTCGTACAGCACTTCCGTCGTGTCGTCGAACAGGACGACGGAAACGTACGCTTCCCCTTCCTCGGCTTTCTGTTTTTCGATCATGGCGTTGAAGCCCCCGATCGTGTCGGCCTCCAGCCCGCACATGGATCCGCTTCTGTCCAGAATAAATACGATCTCTGTCAAACCCTTCTTCATAACTGTCCTTCCTTTCTGCCGCGTCGGCCGCGGCGCCGCATTGGTTTTTTTCTTGCAAGGACAGTATACCGACCCGGGGCAGAAAAACGGTCGCCCGTCAGGCGACCTTTGAAAAAATCAGAAAATAATGCACGGCTCCCCGTGTTCCTCGAGCTGGATATCCAGTTCGTAAATGTTATAGAACCCTCTTTCAATGAAGTAGGAGAAGATGATATCCGTCTTGTTGCAGGGGGACAGCGCGTACCCGGCCCTTGCCAGAAGGTCCTTCGCCTCGTCCAGGTTCAGTTTCGCACCGATGCACAGGCGGAGCGCCGTCTGTTTCTCCGGATGGTAGTCCGGGTTGTTCTTGATCTTGGAGAAGACCTTCTTGTCCACGATCGCGTCTTTATAGACCTTGGAGTTCTTCAGCCCCTTCTCGCGGATGAGATACATCAGATACTGAGAAAACGAGTCGGACATGTGCGACATCCGTTCCTTCAGCTTTCTCTCGATCTCCTCGATCATTTCCTCGGGAGAAAGATCCCCGGCCGGTGCAGCCGCCTGCGGCACGGGAGCCGTCTGATGCATGGGAGGCGTGACGAAGGAATATCCCGGCTCCGGCTCTTCGGCCATACAAGCCTTCTCTTCGGCATGCCACGAGCCGAACAGCGCGTCCGCGGCGTTTTTTTCCCGATCCCGCCGTCTCTCCCGTCCGGACTCCGCAAACCAGGCGTACTCCTCCCGGTTCTTCTCCTCCACGTAGTTTTCGTCGATATAGGCTTCGAGGTCGGGATAGAGGCTCTTTCCCATCGTGGTCGCCTTCCAGTCAAATACGACAAGGTACACCTGCATGTCCGACGTCAGAAGAAACGCGTGGATCTCGTCGACGGCGATCCGCATCCCTTCCTCCTTCGGGTATCCGAATCCCCCGGTCGAGATCAGCGGGAACGCGACGGAGCGGAATCCCTGCTTCTCGGCCAGCGCGAGGCTTTTCCGGTAGCAGGACCGGAGCAGCTTCTCCTCCCCGCTCTTTCCGTCCACGTAATGCGGGCTGACCGCGTGGATGATATGCTTTGCGGGAAGCCGGAATCCGGGAGTCAGGAACACGTCCCCCTCCGGCACGAACCCGATGTTTTTGACGCGGTAATCCAGAAGATCCGAAAAGCCTGCCGCCTCGTATACGGCATGGTCGCATCCGGTTCCGACGGTCGGATGGTCGTTTGCGGTATTCACGATGGCGTCGGTCTCCATCTTGGTGATGTCGTTTCGAACGATGCTGAACGGCATGGCGGCTTCTCCTTTGATAAAATCGCCCGGATCAGAGCAGTCCGGGTTCTACAGATACTATATCCGAAATCGGCGCGGAAATCAAACCGGCGCTTACCGGGGCGGTCCCATGTCAAGGTTGCCGGAAGCGGTGACGGATCTAACTGATTACGCAAGAATCCACCTTCCGGTCCTTTTAGGAACGCGTGTCACCGTTTCCCGGAAGCAGATCCCGTGACCGGTGCATCGATTTCATTGAGTCGTGAGAAAAGGGCTTTCAAATGCTTGTAGGTTGGCACAAAAAAATGGTATAACAATATGACTGATTCGAAAGGAACGTCGCCATGTACAAGGATCCCTTTGAAGAATATCTCCGTGCGCAGGAACCGGGCCGCAAACAGCTCGGTTACGCATGGCAGACTGCCGTGGGCTTACAGAAGGTGGACGATCTCGAACCCTCCCATTATCTGATCGAGACGGCGAAAAAAAGCATCGCGGGAGAAATCACGCTGGATACTGCAAGCGAACTGATCCATCGGTATTATGAGCAGCGCCCGAAATCTACCGGACCTCGCACGGAGGAGGCGGACAAGGTCTCTGTCCGTATTGCGCAAATCCTGTCCGAAAAGGCGTTTATCTTTTCTGCAACGCAGTACCTTTCGATCCATAAGCGGCTCTTCGAAGGCATTTATTCGCATGCCGGAACGATTCGTGATTACAATATTACAAAAAAAGAGTGGGTCCTGGACGGAGACACCGTTCTGTACGGCGGCGCAAGTGAGTTGAAAGCCACTTTGGAGTACGATTTGGCTATGGAACGCGCGTTCCGCTACCAGGGGCTCTCCATGGACGAAGTGATCCGTCACCTCGCCGTGTTTGTATCGCGCCTTTGGCAGATCCATGTATTCGGTGAGGGCAACACACGCACGACGGCGGTATTCTTCATTCAATATCTGCGTTCGCTCGGCTTCGATGTGACCAACGACACCTTTGCCGAACATGCGTGGTATTTCCGCAACGCCATGGTTCGCGCCAACTATACGAATCTCAAAAAGGGCGTTCGGGAAACGACAGAGTACCTTGAGCTGTTTCTCCGCAACCTGCTGCTTGGCGAACACAACGAACTGATAAATCGCTATCTTCATATCAGCGGGCACTTCAAACAGGATATTGAAGAGAGAAAACAGGACATTGGAGCAAGAAATCAGGACATTGAAGAGAGAAAACAGGACATTGGAGCTTTCTTCCCCTATACGAATCTTTTGAAAACCGCGAACAACAATGAAACGACCTTGCGCCATGCAAAGAAACTGTTCGGCGTTTTCGGATTTCAGGACGTGTTCGGCAGAAAAGACGTTTGTGAAGTCACAGGACTTTCCCCTTCACCGGCATCTGTTCTCATAAAAAAGCTGCTTTCCGTCGGCGCAATCGCGACAGTTTCAGGACAAGGAAAAGGAAAATATCGGTTCAAAAAGCAGCAGTTTGAATAGCATCGCATGGTCCATTGAACAGCAGGGGGCTGTCTCAAAACCCATTAGTAAATGGTGTCTTGAGACAGCCCCTGATTGTCTCGCAGTTCAAGTGCTTCTATGACCGGATCGCCGCAGCGTTCCCCGTTCATTAACACAGAAACCGGCGGTGTTGCGGACGTGCGTACTAATTCCGTCACGGGCAGAACCCGGTCATGATTCCTATTTCTTCCTGGCTTCCGCTTCGAAAAGCGCTTCGATGCGCTTCCGGTCGGCAGGCGCGAGTTCCTCGGTCTTTCCGTTGAAGAAATCCTCGATCACGCCGTAGTGGACGCCCGTTTTGTAATTGATCTTGAAGTATCCGAGGTCAAGTTCCTTCTGCGCCGTTCTCATTTCCTGATTCGTCATATGATCCTCCTTCGATTTCCCTGATCATCATTTCGTTCCCGCGTACAAGCCATGTATGGTTTCCCCCGCATTTGGGACACGCCTTGCCGTACGTGACCGTGGAGTAAAAGATATTGCAGTCTCCGCACCGGCTGACGGCCGGAATTTCGTTGCAGATGAGCTTCGCGCCGTCGAACAGCGGGAATTTCTTCGTGTACCAGTCCCAGTATTGATACAGATAGGTCGTGATAATGCCCGAGACCTCGCCGAAATCCAGCGTTACGGATCGGATCTTAGTAAGGCCGTTCTGTTCGGCGATCTTCGTCACGGATTTGACGACATAGTTCACCAGTCCGAGCTCGTGCATGTCATTTCCTTCTCAGCCGGCTGCCGATGATGCCGGCCACCCGCTTCGGGATATGCTTGCCGATACCGGCAAATTTCTGCTCGGCGGGGATCATGCGGGAATACCTGTCGCCCATGGCGCGGGTGAGATGGATCGCGTCGAACTTGCACTGCACCGTGCACATGCCGCAGCCGATGCACTTGTTCGGGTCCACGACGCTGCGTCCGCATTCCAGACACCTGGACGCTTCCTTTTTGATCTGTTCCTCCGTCATGATCAGGTTCTCGTCGTGCATGGTCAGCCGTTTCGCGCTGTCGATGCCCTTATGCTGACGGGCGGGCTTCGCCCTCTTGTCCTCCGGCACGACGACCTCGTCCTTGTTGAGCGGGGCGAAATGACGCGTGTTGCGGTGGATGGTGAGCGACTGTCCCTCGTTGACGTAGCGGTGCAGGGAGACCGCGCCTTCGCGTCCCATCGCAAGCGCGTCGACGACGAACTTCTGGCCGGATACGATATCGCCGCCGGCGAAGATGTCGGGATCGGCCGTCTGAAGCGTCACGGGGTCGGCGATCACGAGCCCGCGCGGGCTCAGCTCGACCTTTGTGCCGTCAAGCAGCGTCTGCCAGTCGGGTTTCTGGCCGATGCAGAAGAGGACCGTCGTGCAGGGCTGTTCCGTGGTGTCGTTATCGTCGAAGGTCGGTGCGAAACGTCCTTCCGCGTTCTTGACGGACAGGCACTTGCGGAAGCGGATGCTCTTGCATCTTCCGTTCTCGTCCGTCAGGACTTCCGTCTGGCCCCAGCCGTCATGGATCACGATGCCGTCCGCCTTGCAGAGTTCCTGATCCTCCTCGCCCATGGGCATTTCGTCATAGGACTCCAGGCAGTACAGGTGCACGCTCTTCGCGCCCCTGCGGACCGCAGTACGGGCGGTGTCCGCGCCGATGTTGCCGCCGCCGATGACCACCACGTCGCCCTCAAGACGGAAGCTGTCGTCCAGCGTGACCTTCTTGACGAAGTCCACGCCGCCCATGACGCCCTCGGCGTCCTCGCCCGGGATGCCGAGCTTGCCCGCGTACTGGAGGCCGATGCCGAGGAAGAATCCCTCGAATCCCTGCTCACGGAGCTCAGGGATGGTCACGTCCTTTCCGACTTCCACGCCGCAGCGGATCTCAACGCCCATCTCGCGGAGGATGTCGATCTCGGCGTTCACGACGTCCTTTTCCAGACGGAAATTGGGGATGCCGAGCGTCATCATGCCGCCCGGTACGGGCGCCTTTTCGAACACGACGGGGCTGTAGCCCTCGATGGCGAGGAAGTAGGCGCAGGAAAGTCCGGCGGGACCGGAGCCGATGATCGCGACCTTCTTGCCGATCTTCTCGCGCGTGGTGGAGACCATCGGCGGAACGTATCTGTATTCGGATTCGAGATCCTTTGCAGCGATGAACTGCTTGATATCATCGATCGCCAGCGCGTCGTCCACCGTGCCGCGCGTGCACTCGTACTCGCAGTATTTGTGGCAGATGGAACCGCAGACCGCCGGGAACGGGTTGTCCCGTTTGATCAGCTCGAGCGCTTCGCGGTAGCGGCCCTCGCTTGCCATCTTGATGTATCCCTGGATGGCGATGTGCAGCGGGCAGGCGGCCTTGCAGGGCGCGGTGCCCGTCGGCCAGGTCTGGATGACGCCGTTCTCGTTCTTGTAGTTCCAGTTCCACCTGTCCTCGCCCCAGACGTGGTCGTCCGGAAGCTCCTGCCTCGGATACTCGATCTCGCCGTGCGTCGTGCAGAGCTTCTGCCCAAGACGCACCGCGCCTGCCGGACAGACCTCCACGCACTTGCCGCAGGCGACGCACTTTGCGGCGTCGACTTCGGAAATGTAGGCGGAGCGGGACATGTTGGGCGTATTGAACAGCTGCGAGGTGCGCAGCGCGTTGCAGATGCCGACCGCGCAGTTGCAGATGCCGAAGATCTTGTTTTCGCCGTCGATATTGGTGATCTGATGGACGTAGCCCTTTTCCTCGGCCTTTTTCAGGATCTCGATCGCTTCGTCATAGGTGATGTCGTGGCCCATGCCCGTCTCGCGGCAGTAATCGGCAAAGTCGCCGACGCCGATGCACCAGTACTGCTCGAGATCGCCGGAACCCTCTCCGCGGATGCGCTGCTGCTTGCGGCAGGAGCAGATGCCCACGCCGAGGTGTCCCTCGTATTTTTTCAGCCAGTGCGAGAGGTGCTCCACGTCGAGCGACTCGCACTCGGCGGGGATGGCCTCCTCGACCGGGATCACGTGCATGCCGATGCCGTTGCCGCCGGGACCGACCATCTGCGTGATGCCGGCAAGCGGCAGATACGTCATGCGCTCGAAGAAGTCCGCGACCTGCGGCGTCACGGGAGAGATCTCGGGCCGCATGACCATGATCTCGGCGGAGCCGGGCACGAACATGTCGAGCACCCATCTGCGTTCATGGTTCGGATTCTTTCCGTCAAGGTTCTCAAAGTGCCACTCCACGAGGCTGGCCTGGCAGAGCGCTTCGAGCACGGTCGTGAGGTGCTCGTCGTCATAGCCGGTGAGTTCCTTCATCTGCGCGAAGGTCTTCGGCTTGCGTTTGCCCATCTTCAGCGCGGTGTCGAGGCAGTCGTCGGCAATGCTCCTGCCGTACCGCCGCTCCGCGTACTGCAGGCCGCAGTCGATGCCCCAGTATTCCGGGGCGTTCACGGACATCTTTTCGAGACCGAGCAGGATCTCCTTCCGGTCGGTGATGATCTTTCCGAGCTTAAAGATCTTTTGATCGCGGGTCAGTTCTTTCGCCACAGCTATTCCTCCCTAACACTTTCTATATAATTAAAATACAGTTGTTCTGCTTCCATTCCGCGACGCGGGCGCGCAGCCAGTCGCACCATGCGTCGATGCCCTCGCCCGTCCTTGCGGAGATGAAGAAGATCGCCGCGTCCGGGTTGCGCATTTTGATCCGCTCGACGACCTTTTCCGTGTCGAAATCCGGAAAGACGGGCAGCACGTCGCACTTGTTGATCAGCACGCAGTCGGAGATCTCGAACATCAGCGGATATTTGAGCGGCTTGTCGTCCCCCTCCGGAACGGAGAGGATCATGGCGTTCTTGACCGCCCCGGTGTCGAACTCCGCCGGGCAGACGAGATTCCCGATGTTTTCGAGGATGACCAGGTCATACTTCTCCGATCCGATCTCCCTGAGCCCCTGACGGGTCATTTCCGCGTCCAGATGGCACATGCCGCCGGTATGGATCTGGATGGATTCGACGCCCGCGCCGAGGATCTTTCTCGTGTCGACGTCCGAGTCGATGTCCGCCTCCATGACGCCGATCTTCATTTCGTCTCTGATCTTTTCGAAGGTCTTCAGAAGCGTCGTGGTCTTGCCCGCGCCCGGGGAGGACATCAGGTTCAGAAGAAACGTCTTCTGCCTGCCGAGCTCGCTGCGGAGCGCCGCGGCGTCCTGATCGTTGTCCGCGAGAATGCTTTGTTTCACTTCAATGATGCGAATCTCTTCCATGGTGTGTATTAGGTTCCTTTCCGTTTCAAAGCGTTCCGATATTCGTTTTGGAACAGTTCCAGTATAGCACAGTCCGGTCCGCCGTCTCAGTCCTTCCCGTAGGTGAGGTCCAGCTTGAACAGCTTCCGCCCGCCGGATTCGCCCGCGATCAGGAAGCTTTCGTCCGTGCGTTCGCTCTTCAGCGTGATCTCGTCAGAAAGCCTTGCTTCGCGGCTGTATTCCGCCCGGATCCGTTTCACCGTTTTTGAACGGAGTTCCGCGTCCATGCGGTCCTCCGCCAGGTCGAAATAGCGGGTGTTGTTCATGTGCCCGTTCAGATCCACGTAGCTGTACGGAACGGCAAACCGCTCCGTTTCCCCGTCCTTCGGGGACCTCGGCGCGGCCGGCAGCGGGGGTTCCTTCCCCGTGCGCTCGCCCGCGATCCCGATCCCGTGCTCCTCCGGAAAGACGATGCGGCGCGTAGAACTGTCCATCAGCGCCCAGAACGCGCTTGCCGATACGAGCGTTTCCCCGCTTTCGTCCTCCACGCGGTAGAACCTCGGGAACAGCAGGTGCATCGTGTCGCCCGGCCAGGAAAAAAGCTTCACCCGTTCGTCGTAGACGGGAAGGCGGACGACGTCCGCCTGCTGCAGCGTCACGATCCAGAGAAGGCCGCGGTCCAGCGTTTTCTCCCTGCCCATTCCGAGCTCGGTCGTGTGCGCGATGGACGCCTCCTGCAGAAACGTGAACAGTCTCGACAGACGGAGCCTTCTTGCTGCGTCCGTGTCCGAGCTCAGGATCCGGTACTCCCGTTCGTACATGGCAGCCTTACCCCAGGCGCTTGTCGATCGCGTCGACCACGTCGCCGAGAGTCGACAGCTTCTGCCACTGCCGGTTCGGGATGCGCACGTCGAACGCGGCTTCGAGCCTGCAGATGATCAGCGTGAAGCCCATGGAATCGATGCCGGTGTCCGTGTTGATCACGGTGTTCTCGTCGAACTCCTTCCCCTCCAGTTCCGGAAGGGAGTCCACGATGATCTCTTTGGTCTTTTCAAGGATCTCTTCTCTGCGGGTCATTCTTTCCCCTTTTCC
>JAFPXU010000007.1 GCA_017394605.1 Clostridia bacterium
CCCCCTCCTGCCTGTCTCCGAATAAAAACCCCAACCCGTTTTCCACAGCGATGTCCTTCGCCAGGCTGGTCGATGGATCTTCGTTGGTGTGCGGGACGATCTCATAAGTCCGTCGCCCGTCTTCTACCTTTGCCGACAGACAACCGACCCCCGGAACCGCACCGCCTCCATATTTTGACGTAAGCTCATGCAGGTGCGTCGAGTAGAGCGTCCGGCATCCAGCGGAAAGAAGCCAGTCGATCAGGGCTTCTGCAAGATACAGGGCGTCGAATGCGCTGGTGCTTGAAAAGGTCTCGTCAAGCAGGAGCAGCGTGTCCGAGTTCGCTCCGTCGAGTGCTTCCCTCAGCCGGGCAGCTTCATTCGCCAGTCGGCTTTCGGTCGATCCCGATACGTCTCGCGTGAAGTGGACCGCAATCCGCGAAAAGGTGCGCATGACGGCGGAACGGGCGGGAACCGGCAGTCCGAGCTGGTACAGGAGCTGCGCGATACCGAGCGCGGTACAGTAGACTGTTTTCCCTCCGGCATTCGGACCGGTCAGGATGAAAATCCGTTTTTCGTCCGTTATCTGCACGTCACTTGGCACGATCCTGGTCACCGGAAGCTTGTCCGCAAGTGTGACACAGTACAACTGCAGGAGCTTTGTTGACTTCCCAGCTTCAGGAAACGTCATCGGGAGCTTCGCTTCCTTCATCCGGTGGAGCAGGGCCGTACAGGAGAGCAGATGTCCGATCTCCTCCGCACGCTCAATCAGGGAACGCATGACTTCCGCGCAGTCCGACATGATCCGGCGATGCAGGTTTCGCAGTGATCCGCGGACGATCTCGTTCATTGCCGAATAAAAAGCGCGATCGATGGCGAGCTTGTCCGGTCCGAGAAAGGTTCCGCTCTCGCGGATGCCGATGACGCCGAGGAGGGAATATCCATCACTTACCGCTTCCTTCCGCAGCCCGCGCTCTACGAAATTGCCCGCCATGAAGGGCTTGGAATTGATCGAGACGATTCCGGCTTCTGTTGCGGAAAGCTGTGCGTCAAGGTTGACGCCGATTGTCAGTGATCGGATGTTCCGAAGCGAATCCGCCAATGTATTGAGCCAATCTCGAAGTGCGATGAAATCAGGGTCATGGGCGATGGCCTTCACCGCGTTGAAAAACGCTCCAAGCCGTTCGGAGCGGACGTTTCCCCCCATCGCAAGCCCGGTCACGGCATCGGTAAAGATGGAGAGTTCCCGCAGCGCGTACAGGGCGGTTTCGCTGTCCTTCGGAAGGAATCCGCCTGCTTTGCGCATCAGATCGGCGAGAGCGTTGAGTTTTGTCTTTGCGTCGACAAACGTCTCCTCAAGCAGTGGATCGTTCAAAAGATCACGGAAGACCTCCTGCCGCGCCGTAATCTCCCCGGGATCGTCGGTCAGCCAGGAAGAAACGTCCGGGAGAGGGAAACGGAGGCTGTCGAGCGTCTCCGTTGACGCGATGTTTTTTTCCCCGCCACAGAAGATCGACGGGATCAGGATGCGTTCGGTCATATGACTGCCTCCCATTCGGTGATACGTTATGAGGCGGTATCCGCTCGTCTATGGAAGTATGTTTTCGATCCGTCCCCAGAGGAAGCGGGTAAGCAGAAAGCTGAGAACATACCACACCGCCATGGGGATCATGAGCTTTTTCCCGGACAGGTTGAACGACGCGCACTGCATCGAGAAGATGCGGAGTTTAAGGTACATATACAAATGTGCGGGGATCATCGGGATGAAGAAAACACTGTGGCAGAAAAAGGTAATGAGCGTCAGGGTGAAGGCATAGAAGAAAAAGGTCCGGATGAAATATCGCCGCGGAACGAAGCAGTACCGCTTTTCCATGTTGAGCACGGCAAGGTAGTCGGATAGATCCTCCGCCGTTCCCTGAGACTGGATATAACGTGCAACGGCCTCGGGGCTTTGCAGTGGGCCTTTAGGTTTGGAAAAAAGTTTCATGGGAACCTCCTTCCGACAAGAGATTCACGCTTTTGAACTTCGATTCGAAAACCGTGTGAGAAAGGGAAAAAGCAACCCTGAGCTGTATTTACACCGCTTCCGGTGTAGATTCCTCCGGCTTGGAGTCATCGTCGAGGAAATTCTGAGCGTAGGTGTCGGAAAGACTGTACCGCCGGATGATTAACTCTTTGATTTGTGCTTCTGATAAGCCTGCGAAGCGGGCAAAACTTATATCCTCTTTGATTCGTTCCGTCCTCTGCGCCGCCATTCTGATATACTCCGGGCTGAGCGTCGTAATCATGATCTTCTCCACGTGCCTATGACGGAAAAACGATGACCTGCCCTATGCTTACACAGCTTCTGGTGTAGATTCCTCCGGCTTGGAATCATCGTCGAGGAAATTCTGAGCATAGGTTTCAGAGAGACCGTAACGTCGGATGATAATCGCCTTAATCTGATCTTCGGGAATCTCCATGAATCTCAG
>JAFPXU010000059.1 GCA_017394605.1 Clostridia bacterium
GCTTAAGAAGATAAAAAAGAATGGTAATAACGAAATCCGTTATTACCACTCGAAATGGTGCGGCAGATGGGACTTGAACCCATACGCTCGCGCACACGCCCCTCAAACGTGCCTGTCTGCCAATTCCAGCACTGCCGCGCACCGATTATTATACATAGGAAGGCTTCTCTTTGTCAATCCGTTATTATGATTGTTTTTGAACGGATTTTCCCTTCCCGCTTTGTTCGATTTCTCCTGCAGCGGTGAGTGCCACTTTGGTGAGTACAGGCCCAATCAGTTCATAGATCAGAGTGGCACTGAGAACAACAGCCTGGATTTTGGCGCCATATGCGGGAAGAGCTGTTAAGGCAACCTGCGCCATTCCAATTGCAACGCCCGCCTGCGGCAAAAGGGTAATGCCAAGGTATTTGCGAATGTTCGGACTAGCCTTGACAATGGAGGCGCCAAGAAAAGATCCAAAATACTTACCGAGACTTCTTGCAACCAGATACAGAATGCCGACAAGTCCGACGGTAGGGACAACAGCAAGATCCAGTTCTGCGCCTGACAGGACGAAGAAGAGCATGAATAACGGCGGCGTCCAGCTGTCCGTGGCCTCCAACACTGCTTCGGCATCATTGCGGAGGTTTATGAGGCACGCGCCGATTGCCATGCAGAGAAGAAGGGAAGAAAGGTTAAAGATGGACGCAATGGCGGATCCTGCCAGCACGGCGGTAACTGCGATGCTCAGCCTGTTCGCCTTCGAATGGAAGAAGCGCATGGAAACAGCAATCAGGAGGCCTATCGCGCATCCGACAACCAGAGAAAGGACGATTTCTGCCAGCGGTTCCAGCAGCATGGAACGGACAGTGAGTCCGCCACTGCCAGAAAGCGCCTGGGAAATGGACAGAGAAACGGAAAACAGTATCAAGCCAATTGCATCGTCCATGGCAACTACGGGAAGAAGCGTGCTGGTAACGGGTCCGTTCGCGTGATACTGCCGGACGACCATCAGAGTTGCTGCAGGAGCAGTCGCTGCGGCAATTGCGCCGAGCGTCAGACTGAGCGGAAGCGGAAATCCAAAAGCGATCAGCGTTATATCTACGAGAAACGTGGCGAGACACGCCTGCAGAATAGTAATCGTAATGGAGCTGGAGCCGATCTTTTTAATATGGCTGAACTTGAACTCCACTCCGATGGAAAAAGCGATAAACCCAAGGGCGATACTGGTAAGAACAGAAATAACGGCAGTGTCGTCTTCGTGAAAGACGTTCAGACAGTACGGGCCGACGATGAGTCCTGCAACCAGGTAGGCGGTAACGTTGGGAAGGTGGATCAGCTTGGCGGGACGCGTCAGAAGAAGGCCGAATACCATGGCAACGGCTAGAGATAAAACGGCTTGCATGGGATTAGATAACTCCTTCTACATCGGAAACGGGAATGGTGAACATGATGCCGGAATTGGGAGCATCGAGCGATCCGCAGATTTCATGTACGGTCTGCTTTGCAAGAGACACCTGATCCTCCCGCATGACGGAAAACAGCATCTTGCCGGGTTCGTGATCGGGATTCAGAAATTTCCGCAGCCCGCTGAACATGGGCGGCGGCTCGATGGAGTCCGCATAGAGGGACTGCAGCATACCCTCGCAGTCGACCATCGTCGCGCCGCGGAATCCGCGCTCCGCCATTTTGCTCAGAATCGGTTTAACCGTATCTTCACGGCATGATATATAGATGAATAAGACCATGATGTTGCCTCGTAGCTTTCTTCAGTGTTATTCTGTTGATTTCAGAGGCAACAATACGCTTTTGCAATGGAAAAGTCAAGCGGGGCGGAAAGAAATGAGATGTGGTATTCGGAGTCGCAGGCTGAAAAGACAAATCCAGATGAAGAAAGATGCGGCAGGCCAAAAAACTGGTATAATGATAACACTATTAGAAACGGAGAAGCGTATGCCTGTATTTGCCAAGGGAGAAGAAAGGAATAAGCTGATCATTCTGGCTTTGAATCAAGCGTTGAACATTGAACTGACCTCGGAACAGATTTACAGAGCTGTTTTTGAGGGAAACTATATGAGCTACTTTGATTATCAGAATGTGATGTATGAACTTGAAGAAGACGGATGGATCGCCGCCATACCGAGGCAGATCGGGCAGGTCTACAGAATCACCCCGGCAGGGAAGGAAGCGCTTGCGTCGCTGATCGATACGGTGCCTGCGGGGATCCGGAATGACATTTCGGAATACGCAGAAAAAAACCGGGACGATCTTCTCGAAGAGACCCGGTTTCCGAATTCCATGGAGGAGCTTTCAGACGGAACGTATATGGTGCGCCTTGCCGTAACCGACGGAAATAAAACAGAGATCAAAGTGGAAATGCACGTTCAGACACGGGAAATTGCTCAGAACATGAGAAGCAACTGGCGGAAGAACGCATACGGCATTTTCAGTCATCTGTTCGGGACGCTTTCGGCAAAGGAGGATCATTCCTCATCCGCGGAGAGCTGAAATCATTTCTTTCGGGCTGGCGGCGCGGAAGATGCTGCTTCCCGCTACAAGTACGGAAGCGCCAGCATCTCTGCAGAGCGCCGCGGTTTCAGGGTTGACGCCCCCGTCCACCTCCAGCTCGCAGGGGATATCCATTTCCTTGATCCAGCCGCTCAGCGTCTGGATTTTTTTTACTACGTCATAAATGAATCCCTGACCGCCAAAGCCCGGATTGACGGTCATCAGAAGAACCAGGTCGCAATACTCGAGAAAAGGTTTGACCGGTTCAGGAGGCGTGGCGGGATTGAGAACGATACCTGCCTTCATGCCGAAACTGTGTATGCAGGAAAGAAGCTCGCGGGGATCGGGCTCCGCTTCAATGTGGAAGGTAATATCATCCGCGCCTGCCTTCGCAAACGGTTCGATCCATTTCTTCGGATCCGTAACCATCAGGTGGACATCAATTGGAAGTTCCGTATAACTTCTGACAGCCTTGCACATTCCGGGTCCGAATGTCAGATTCGGAACGAAATGGCCGTCCATGACATCAAAATGGATCCAGTCCGCTCCAGCGTGTGAAATGTTGCGGACTGCTTCTCCCATTGCGGCAAAATCTGCTGAAAGGATCGAGGGCGCGATTTTAACCATAAATGTGTTTTCTCCTTGTTTCATATTCTCTTGCCAGAATCGTATAACGTTCATATCTTCCCGGGGACATCTTACCCTCCGCGACCAGTTCTTTTACCGCGCACCCGGGCTCGGTTACATGCATGCAGGAAGGGAACCGGCATTTTTCCGGGGAGTTGCCGAATTCGGGATAACATCCGTTCAGATCCGTCTGCTCCAACAGATCTGTTTCATAGAGGGAAAAACCGGGGGTGTCCAGTATGGCGCCGCCGAAGGCTGGCCACAATTCCGCGCGCCTTGTCGTATGCCTGCCGCGGTCTGTTTTTTTGGCAAGGTCTCCCGTTTCCAGTGCCAGCTCCGGCAGCAGGAGATTGATCAGGGAGGATTTGCCCACGGCAGACTGCCCTGCGAAGCAGGAGACGCGATCCTTCAGAATACCAACGAGTTGTTCCTTTCCGGTTCCTGTTCTTGCAGAAACTACTGCGGTCCGGAACCATGGAATGTAGTCCTGTTCAAATGCGCGGACAATCTTCTCGTCCGCCGCATCGCTTTTATTCAGAATCAGAACCGGCTTGATTCCCGCAGGAACAGCCTGAATGATCAGTTTATCCACAAGCTGCCAGTCGGGAGCCGGCGCCGAGGCGGATATGACGATCAGAAGCTGATCGATATTCGCCACGGACGGACGGACCAGGAGGTTTTTCCTTGGAAGGATTTTCTCAATGGAGGAATGCCCTTCTTTCTGATCTTCATAAATAACAAGATCTCCGACGACCGGAGAGATGCCGCTCTTACGGAAATGCCCGCGTGCTTTACATTCCACAACTGTCCCGCCCGTGTCGGGAAGGACATAATAGAAACCGCCGATTCCTCGGATGATTCTTCCGGTATTCATGGCTGCACCGCCTCATCCGTAAAGTTTACTTCCCGCCGCTTGACTTCCACTCCATTGATATAGAGGATGACCTCATACCGTCCGCTGACGGAAACGGTGGCGGTAAACGAGACGGGTATTTTTTCGCCGGGTTCCAGTATGTTGCTGTAAAGCACGCGTTCCACAAGGACACCACTGATCGCATCTTCGATTGCGCCTATGACAGGGGTTCCGCTGTCGGAGATGTCGACATTGAAAGCGACATCGGCGGAATAACCGGAAGGCTGCGGACCCGCCACGGTCAGGGTTACTGTCCGGCCTGTCTGGACCTCTTCTCCCGCAATTGGCTGCTGCAGGATCACCGTACCGTTGAGACTTTTGTCGGCGGTCGTATCATAGGTGATTCGAATTTTCACGCTGTCCGTGGAATCCAGCAGTTTTACGGCTTCGGGCAGGGGGAACAGGATGACGGAAGGCATTATGAAAGTTGAGGTTGCTGTTGCGCTGATGCTGATGCTGATCTCTGTTCCCTCCGTGGATTCCATGCCCGCAGGAATGGACTGGGAGCAGACATATCCGATGGCGGTATCCGAAACCTGATAAGAAACGGTGCCGAGTATGAAGCCTGCATTCTCAATTGCTGAGATTGCTTCCTCATAGGTGAGACCGATCAGGTCGGGTACGACGGGAACCTCCGGACCGGCACTGACTTTGATCGTGATGGAAGAGCCCGGCTTTGCATGCTTTCCGGCGTCGGGCGACTGCGTGAGAACAGTTCCGGCGGGATCGCTGCTTGACTCGTATTCTTCGATATCGACAGTAAAGCCGAAGTCTTCCGCTCTGTTCTGCGCATCCTGGAGTTTTTTCCCGACAAGCGACGGAACGACATTCGATGCCTCCTCGGAAGTGGCATAGATATAGCGGATCCCGAAAAACATTCCCGTAAAAGCAACGATAAAAAGGGCGACAACGATTGCAATTTTCGCAATCGGAGGGATCGTATGAATCGATACCGGACGCGTGTCGCTGCTGTCGGATTCATCCGCTAGCAGATCCTGCGAACTGTCCGCGGGGATATAATCCCGTTTTTTCAAGGCGTTCAGCAACGCTCGCTTCATCCGTTCCGCGGTCCGGTAACGGGCGGAAGGATCTTTTGAAAGCGCCCGCATCACGACGTAATTGACAGACGGAAAGACCTCCGGGTTGCGTTCGATGGCGGGCACAGGGATCTCATTGATATGTTTCAACGCCACGGACACAGCGGTATCGGCAGTAAACGGAACTGTTCCCGTTAGCATTTCATAAAGGACCACACCGGCTGAATACAGATCGCTTTCTTCCGATACGGGTTTACCCTGCGCCTGTTCCGGAGAAAGGTAGTGAGCGGAACCCAGCACCGTGGAACCCGCGAAGGTGACAGTGGTAGCTTGCGCGTCACGTGCGATTCCAAAGTCTGTCAGTTTTACCTTCCCGGACGGGGTGATGATAATATTCTGGGGTTTGACATCCCTGTGTATGATGCCGGCATCGTGAGCCGCTGCCAAAGCGTTCAATATCTGAACGCAGTAGCTGACGGCTGTTTTCTGCGGCAGGGCGCCGCTGTCCTGCAGAATCGATTTTAACGTTCTGCCTTCCACATATTCCAGTACGATAAAGGGGATCTCATTGTATTCCCCGACACCGTACGCGTGAACGATGTTCTCCTGCGTCAGATGAAGAACGGTTTTTGCTTCCCGCTCGAATCTGCGCAGAAACTCGGGATTGTCGCGATATTCTTCCTTGAGCATTTTGATGGCGACGGGACGGTGATTCGCAAGATTGACCGCGCGGTATACCTGCGCCATGCCGCCCGTTCCGATCAGTTCCTGAATCTGATATCTGTGATTGAGAATGACACCGATCATGCGGGGTCACCCCCTTCGTATCGGATCAGGATCACGGATATGTTGTCCGTGCTCCCGGCATTGGAGGCGGCGTCAATCAGACTGTCGCACAGTTCTTTCAAAGAGAGGTCTTTTCCAAGAATATCCGCAAGGCTGTCGGCATTCAGCACACCGTGGAGTCCGTCCGAGCATAGAAGAAGCGTATCTCCGCATTCCCAGGTTCCGGCGTAGAAATCAGGGGAGACGGTCGGTTCGATTCCGACGGCACGGGTAATGACATTGCGCATCGGATGGATCATTGCCTGTTCTTCTGTAATGATGCCGGAACTGACCAACGACGCAACCAGCGAATGATCCCGTGTGATCTGTTTGAGAGAACCTCCGCTGAACAGATAAAGCCGGCTGTCTCCGATGTTGGCAGCGGTAAAGGAGCCGGACGAAACGACGGCACACACCAGTGTCGAGCCCATGCCGCGGTAATCGGAATTATCCTGAGCGAGGCGGTAGACCCCAAGGTTGGCGGCGCGGATGGAATTCCGCAGCGTTCTTTCTGCTTCAGAATCGAGCAGCGCAGGATCCAGTTCTTCCGCCATGGTATCCGTGACGGTTCTGCTGGCAATCTCTCCCGCTGCAGGACCGCCCATGCCGTCCGCTACAGCGGCAAACAGGACGCGGCCACCGTCGTAGGTTTTCACTGCGACGCTGTCTTCGTTGTTGGAACGGAGTCCGGTAATAGTTTTACTTGCGTAAATCATGGATCGTTTTTCTCCTCAGCTGTCCGCAGGCGCCTTCAATATCGGTTCCCATTTCGCGCCTTACCGTTGCGGAGATGTGCTTCTGTTCAAGCCAGTTTTGAAACTGATAGGTTTCTTTCCGGGTACAGCCCGAGAGATTTCGCTCGGGAACGGGATTCAGGGGAATCAGATTGACATGACAGAGCATCCCCTTCAGCTTGGAAGCGAGAGCAGTCGCGTCGGCCTGCGACGCATTCACACCCCTGATGAGAGCGTATTCGAATACAACCCTTCTTCCCGTTTTTTCCGAATAGGCGGCGGCTGCTTTCAGCACATCCTCGACCGGATACCGGTTATTGATCGGCATGATCCTGCTTCGGGTTTCATTGTCGTGCGCGTGCAGGGAAACGGAAAGCGTAACGTGCGGTGCCTGCTCCATAAAGTCATAGATGCGCGGCACGATTCCACAGGTGGAAATCGAAATGTTTCTGGGACTGATGCCTGCGCCGTCCGGCGAAGTCACGAGCTTGAGAAACCGCACCACCTCATCAAAGTTGTCCAGCGGTTCGCCGCTGCCCATCAGGACGAGGTTGGTGACTGCTCTTCCGCCGTCATCGCGCGGAGGCTCGTCTTTTTCCGCCGCGGCTACTTCGCCGAGCATTTCGCCCGCGGACAGATTTCTGATGCGGCCTTCCAGCGTGGAAGCGCAGAACGCGCAGCCCATGCGGCATCCGACCTGAGTGGAGAGACACAGGGTGTTCCCGTAACGGTAACGCATCAGGACGCCTTCGACCATGTTTCCGTCTTCCATGGAGAACAGGTATTTGACCGTACCGTCTCGGGCGGAGAGCCTTTTCGCAAAGATTTGAACGGAACCGTACGGTATTTCGGACAGCTTCGCCCGGAGAGCCTTCGGAATGTTGGACATGTTTTCGGGAAGGACGCCTTTTGACAGCCACCCGAATATCTGTCCCGCACGGAAAGCGGGCTCGCCCCAGGAAGCAAGAAGCTGCTTCAAGTCTTCAATTGTATAATCCGTCAGATACATCTTTTCATCCTGGCCATAAAGAATCCGTCTGTTCCGTGAACATGCGGCAGCAGCTGAAGCATGCTGCCCTTTGCGAAGGGCAGTTTATCCGGGGCGAAATCACGGTGTCTGCCCAGAAACGCGAGGACCTGATCCTCATTCTCCGTTCTTGTAATCGTGCATGTGGCGTAAAGAAGGATACCGCCCGGTCTGACATACCGGGAACAGGTGTCAAGGATCTTTCTCTGCAAATCAGCCAGCGCCGCAAGATCGGACTCGGTTTTCGCGTAACGGAGGTCGGGCTTTTCATGGAACATCCCGAATCCGCTGCAGGGTACGTCGAGCAGGACGAGATCAAAGGCCCCGTCGAACCGGGCATCCGGTATCGAGGCGTCCCGTTCCTCCACCGTTCCGGAGACGTGGAGACGGGACAGTGTTTTCTTTGTCAGATCGACGCGGTGACGGTGAATCTCAAAACAGGTCAGATTCAGATCGTTTTTTGAAAGGGAGGAGAGATAGGCTGCTTTGCCTCCCGGCGCGGAGCATGCATCCAGAACTTTTTTGCCGGTGCAGTCTCCCGCAGCCCTGCAGATCAGCATGGACCCTTCGGACTGAATAGCCATCTTTCCTTCCTGAAACACGCTGGAACCGGTGAAGTCGAACCCTTTTTCGGCTATCAGAGCGTTTGGATCGTAGGTTCCGCGATGCGTCGGGACAGGAAGTTCAGCCTGAAGCTGATCGGAAGTGAATGGATACTGCGCCCGGAGCGTGGTACCGGGCGTACCGGAAGATAGCAGTGCGGAAGCCCCATCCCTGCCATACGTGCCGATCCACATGGACACTATCCATGCAGGACAGCTGTACTGAACGGAAAGCTGTTCCACGGAATCATCCGGAAGGGGCGGAAGGGCGTCCCGCTCACGGTCGATCCGGCGAAGTACTGCGTTGACAAAGCCGCGCAGTTCCACGCGTCCGGTCTGGGCACACAAAGAAACGTATTCGGAGACCGCCGCATGTGGCGGGGTCCGCAGGAAGAGCAGCTCGGTCACTCCAAGACGCAGAATATTTCTGACCAGCGGCTTCGGTGTTTTTTTGACATAGCCTTCCAAGACATGGTCGAGATACAGCAGGCGATCCAGTGCCGTATATACAAGGGCACACGCAAACCGGTAATCGGTATCGTTTAACAGCGGCCGCAGCTCTTTCAGACGCAGATTGCAATAGGAATGACTGACTAGCACGTCCGAAAAAACATTCAGCGCGTAATGACGCGGAGACAGTTGGTTGTTGCTCCGTTCTTTGCTCATGTGAGAATGGACCCGGAAATTTTCCTGCCGCGCAGGAAGGTTACGGCATCCAGACGTTTTCCGCCCGGTGCCTGAAGTTCCAGAATCTCAAGCGGACGGTCGGCGCACTGCAGGAAGAGACCTTCCTTTTCATTGCCGAAAAGCGTTCCGGGTTCGAAACCGGAAGAACTCTTATCCGTGAGGGCGGTTTTCCATATTTTCAGCGTATCACCATCCAGCAGCGCATACGCGCCAGGCCACGGGTTGACACCACGGACCAGGTTGTGAACGGCAAGGGCGCCTTTTGAAAAATCGATTTTCCCATGTTCCTTTTTGAGCATGGGACATTTGGTAGCGAGAGATTCGTCCTGCGGTGTGCGAACAAGAGTGCCCGCTTCAAGGCTGGCAATGGTTCGCTTCAGCAGATCCGCCCCGATCAGGGCGAGCCTCCCGTACAGTTCGCCGGATGTCTCATCGGGACCGATCACGGTTTCTTCCTGCATCAGAATATCGCCTGTATCCATGCCGACGTCGGTCTGCATGGTCGTGATTCCCGTAACGGTTTCCCCATCGATGACGGACCACTGGATAGGAGCGGCTCCCCGGTATTTGGGAAGAAGAGAACCATGGACGTTAATACAGCCGTATTTCGGAACGGAAAGGTTTTCCGCGGAAAGGATCTGTCCGAATGCAGCGGTGACCATAAGATCCGGACCGAAAGACTTTAAGGCGTCCACACCCTCTGGCCGGCGGATTTTCTCAAACTGGAACACCGGAATGCCGTATCGCTGCGCCAAAAGTTTAACAGGGGGAGGCTCAGGAGTTTTATGCCTGCCAACAGGACGGTCAGGCTGTGTGAAAACGGCAAGTTCATGTCCGCTGTTGATCAGCATCTGCAGGGAAGGAATCGCAAATTCAGGCGTGCCGAGAAATGCAATCCGCATGGATCATTCCTCCTCCTCTTCAGCGTGATCGCGCAGATAATCCGCCGGCGGTTCCTTGACCAGACGCAGATAGGTAAGCCCGTCCAGATGATCCAGTTCATGCTGGATGGCGCGGGCAAATAAACCGTGGCCTTCGTATGCGTGCGGCTCGCCGTTGCGGTCCTGCGCAGCTACGACGACATGTTCCGCGCGTTCCACGTACCCGGACCGTCCGGGGAAGGAAAGGCATCCCTCCATGCCGCCCTGCAAGCCGTCGCTGCTGAGGATAACGGGATTGACAAGTTCCACTCGCTCGTTTTCTTCCCCGGTATCGATTACGCAGATCCTTCTCAGAATGCCGACCTGCGGTGCTGCAAGACCGACTCCGTCGGCGTCGTACATGGTATCGAACATGTCGTCTATCAGTTCGCCGAGAGACGGACCGAATTTATCAACAGTCCTGCATTTTTTCGAGAGACAGGGCTCATCATCTTTACGGATATTGCGAAGTGCCATTCATCAGAACCTCCTAATACACTCATTTTATTATAGCTTTCCAGCGGAAAAGTGTAAAGAAAGACGGGGGGGGTCCGCGAAGAACGCGGATTCGGAAGCTTGGTTGTACTGGAACGGAGGAATCGTGTATAATAAATCAGATTTGTAAGATTCGGGGGCATTTGGACAGATGCGGTTGAAAGAGAGGATTCTGGACAGGAAATGGTTTCTTGTCGCGCTCGCGCTTTTCTGGATCCTCGTATGCGCGGCAAAACGGCAGCTGTTTGCCAACGCCGTCACAGCGGTGCCGGTTGTCCTTTTTTGCTGCTGTTCTTTTTTTGTAACGCTTTTTCTAAAAGGGATGACGGAAAAAGACTTTCTTCTGATCGCATGTTTTCTCGGCGTCTTTTTTATCCTGATAGCGCCATTCGCCTGCATTATAGACGAACGGTATCATTTCGCAAGATCGTTCCTGCTTTCCGGAGGACATTTCTTCCATCAGAGCCTTGACGGAAATCCGGGCTTCATGCTTCCGGACGGATTTGAAATCTATACGCATCCCGCCGCATGGAATCCGTCCAATGTTTCACGGCTGAAGGATATATGGTTTTCCTCCGCGGATAATCTTACGTTCGTGCCTTACACAAGATCCGGGTCCTATCTCCCGCTTGACTATCTGTTCAGCGCAATCGGAATGGGATTTGCAAGACTGATCCGTCTTCCTCTCATATTTGTCGTGCTGCTTGGGCGGATTTTCAATTATGCCGCTTTTGTTTCCATCTGTTACTGTGCCATTCGGAAGGCGCGCTATTACAAATCTCTGTTCTTCCTGGTGGCCGTACTTCCAAGCTGCCTTTACGCGGGAGCGGTAATCAGCATCGACGCCTGTCTCATCGCATGCTGTCTGCTGTATGTGTCCATATCCCTGAATTACTGTCTGGACGACAACCTTTTTGAGATTACTTCGGGAGACATGGCGCTTCTGCTGGTTTCCGCCGTTTTCATTCTCTCAACCAAGTATTTCGGATACTTTCCGATTCTTCTGCTGATTCTGTTCGCGGCTGGCAAACATCTGAAACGTTACAGGCAGACGCTGATCGCTCTCTGTGCCGTAACGGCGGTGATTGCCGCGTGGCAGATCTACATGATCCGTGTAACGCCGGGAAGCATCGACGAGGGAGCGGCGTTTGAAGGCGTCAGCATGTCCGGACAGTTGAAGTGGATCCTGGCAAACAAGGGGAGATTCCTGCAGCAGATCGGTCATCAGATGATTCTGGAGGCGCCGCAGCAGATCTACGCTTATTCCTATTCCGAGGAGCCGGCATTCTCCGCACTGTCCCTTCCGCTGCGTTTTGTGCCTTTCCTTGCGGCCGCTTGGGCGGAGGATAAGTATCCGATGGGACTGAAACAGCGACGCGGTCTGAACTGCTACTGGCTCCTGTCCGCCTTCGTGATGATGGCAATGTGCTATATCGGGCTGTATCTTGCGTGGACGCCCGTTGGAGCGCCTGCGGCGGAGGGGATGCAGTTCCGTTATTCCACACCTTATATGATTTTCATTCTCCTTGCGGTCTCCACGATCCAGACCGTGAACACGGTGCGCGACAGAGAAAGGCTCACTGCTTTTCTGATGGTACTGCAGATCGTGAACATGCTGACCGGAACGGTTCTGCACTGGGGCTGAGCGAACACATTTCGGAAATAAAACTAATCCCGGCAAGCAGTGGAAAAATGCAAGCCGGGATTGTTTTTTGCCCAATGAATCCAGAAAGCCATTTTCAGTCGGAAGCGCCTTTCAACCAGTTGCGGATGATATCCAGCAGTTCCGAGACATCCTGTGCGTTATCTTCTTCGACGGTAACACCGGATTCAGTCGCTTCATCTGAAGGCGCCTGCGTTTCCGCGGGAAGAGTGCCTTCTGCTTCGGGAGCACCGTCGGGTCTTCCAACCTTCACGCTGATGCCTGCTTCAGCAAGTGCCGCATTCAGAGCTGCTTCTGCGGAAGCGATGTCACCGGATGAATTACTGCCGCCAGCCGTTTTCCCTTTGTTTAGCGCGGAAGTCAGCGCGTCAAAGAGAGCGTTCAGTTTGGCCTTCGTTTCGGCATCCTCAACCTGATCGATCGCGGAACGGACTTCCGCAAATCCCATGCCCCTGTTGCCTTTCATGCCGGCGTGAGCGCTTCCACGAAAACCGGATCCGGAGCCGTTCTGCGGCATCATGCGGGCTGATCTTCCGACCTGAACGGACAAGCCTGCAGCTTTCAATGCTTCATTCAACGCTGCCTCCGCCTCCGCGGAAGCGCTGTTTGATGCCTGCTCGGTTTCTAAAGCGGTCTTCCAGGCATCGAACAGGACGCTGAGATGATCCTTGATTTCACCGTCCTCCAGTGCGTTGATAGCAGCGGATATTTCGTCCGTACTAGCCTCAAAACGATTTGAACCACCCATCTTTTGTCCGTTCAAACCCTGCCGGAACCCCCTGCCGGCCTTTCCCCCGAAACCGTAGCCGTTGCCTTGCCCCGGCACAGGGATCGTCTGTGCATCGGGAACCTGACCGGGCTGCTCTGTGAAATCCTGCGTTTGCTGTTCCGGCAACTCAGGAGGCTGTGTCTCCGGGTCGGATCCCTCCGCGAGTGCGGTCACGGAAACAGAAAGAACCAGAACAACAGCCGCTGCGGCTGCGAATAAGCGTTTGAGTTTTGTGTTTTTCATCTGTATTGTCTCCTTTTTCTTGGTTCGGGGTTAGTCCCCTTGTCAGATAATACGGATGAGTTGTTCCTGAAAATGGGGTCGGAGCAACATTTTTCTACGGGAAGATTTGCCGGCCAGAGCCGTGACGAAAAAAGCCCGGCGCATTGCC
>JAFPXU010000060.1 GCA_017394605.1 Clostridia bacterium
CTCACAAAACGACTTGATTGCCCTTCCGCAGGATATATGCCGTCAAATTGCCGGCAATATGAGATCAAGCGCGGTGATGAAAAGGACGCGGAGATCCTTTCCGGTAAATTGCACGGATTCGACAGTACCATTGCGCCTCGTGAACATGAATACATCCCTCTGAGTAAAAAAAACGTGGACGAGAACGGAAGGATCATTGCTGGATGTGTCGGTGGTGTTGATGGTTGGAATGGCACAGATATCGATGCGCTGTGGGTGGAAGGAAAATACCGGAATCGAGGGATCGGCTCTCAGCTCCTCGTCGAGTTGGAGCGGGAGGTAAAGGAGAACGGTGCTGATGTTATGTTTATCGAAGCATTTGATTGGAATGTCGGGTTTTTCAAAAAGAACGGCTATGAAAAAGTGACCGGCATGCTTGATGATTATCCGAGAGGGCATGTCATGTATTGCATGCAGAAGTCGCTTTGATCTGATTTCCGCAAATTCCGGCTGCTTCCGGAATATGCACGGGGCGGCGATACGAAGAAGACGGATTGCCTGCTTTGGAGCAGGAGATAACAAACAGACGAATCGAAGCCTGGCGGGGCATATATGGAAAAAGCGACAAGAGAAAAACTGGCCGGGGTCGCAAAGGACATGGCGCGGGTTCCGTTTCACGGAGATGTTGACGGGATGGCGTCCAATCTTGCGCCGATCGTGCGATTGTTTCCGACATGGGATCTCAGGGAAGCTGACGGGGTATGGTGTGCGGCGTTCGTCTACTATTGCTACACGGCGGCGGGATTCGGGATCCCGTACAGACCGGAGGAATGCAAAACCTGTCACCTGGCAGCATGCCTTGGCTGGGAGGAGTTTGCCGCAGGCGATCGGCGGATCGAATACCATAAAGGCACGGAGGGCTATGTTCCGGAAGCGGGAGACATCGTACTCTATGACAGGGTATTCGAGAACATGGAGCACGACCATATGGGGATCGTCCTTGAGAAACGGGAGCGCACGATCCTTGCCGCAGAAGGAAACGTGAACAATATGTCCGGAATCATCGAGCGATCTGTCGATGATCATATTCGAGCGTACATCCGGATTCCGGATGGGTATCGGTATGGAGAACAGTGACAGATCCGGATCTGTGAGGGAAATGGATGATAACTCTGCGAAAAATGACAGAAGATGAGTTTCGTGCTTTCAAAAAGTCCAGTGTTGTTGATTACGCGGCGGATCTGATGCAAGGACGAAACATAAGCCGGGAGCGGGCGTTAATGGAAGCGGAAGAGGAATTCGACGCAGATCTCCCCGACGGGCTTGGTACGGAATACAGCTTCGTGATGAACGTCGAAGCCGAGAACGAACATAGAGTTGGATGGGTCTATTTCAAATACTATGCCCGCGAAGACGGCGATCAGCATTACGTGTTCCTCGAAGATCTGCTGATATTCGAACCGGAAAGAAGAAAAGGCTTTGCGTCTGCTGCGATCCATGAGATGAATATGCTGGCGAAACAGGACGGCTGTTCATCAAGCGTACTCTTTGTGTGGGATCATAATCCGGAGGGGATGAGCCTGTATGAAAAATGCGGGTATGCGGCTTATAACCGTGCGGAAGGCGGAACATACATGGTGAAGGAATTGTGATCCCCGCACACAGAGATCAACAGATTCCGGTTTGCCGATGGGAACCATCCCGAACACGATCACACCGGACTGTTTCCTTCTGATGAAGCCGCGGAAGCCGGTTTGCCAAAGAAAGAAACGCCAAAGCAATCGCACCGGTCCTGTTGGAAAACGACGAGGCTCGGGGAAACACCAGCGAATCTGACCGGCTGCTTCCTTTATACGCATGGGCCAGCGATACGAAGAAAATCGACTGCCTGCCGTGGAGCAAAC
>JAFPXU010000061.1 GCA_017394605.1 Clostridia bacterium
GTCGTTCAGCTTCCTTTACAGAGTAGCATGATCCTCGCTTTTTGATAATCCTTTTCCGGCAGTTTCATACCTGCTTTCTTTGCGTCCCCTTTTTTCCAAAAAGCAGAGCACACCGCTTTTGATGTGCTCATTTCTTGATCCTGTTCTGTTCTTGTCGTTCCTTAACTTAATGACATTGCGATTTGATCGCTCGTTTTTTATTTTGATTAACTTAATTTTTTTTAAGGATTATTTTCGGTTCCGGGTTTCGGCGTCGTATATACGGGATCGTACTGGGACTGGGAACCAGAAGATGATCCGGAACTTTCGGATGAACCGCCTTCGCTTTCAGATCCCGGGACAGGCGTCGGACTCGGCGTCGGGATAGTGCCGACGGTGATCTTCTGCGTGATCGCCTCATAGCGATCCGTATAAATCTTTTCGGAAGAGACCGTTTTTCCGTTTACTATGGTATCCAGATAAACGTCCGCAACGTATCCTGTTCTTGCTTCGACTGTCGTTTCACTGTAATCAACATATTTCTTTTTGTTGTAACTGATGATCGGATCACCGGGCTGGATCTCTTCGACGATGACGGATCTCAGATCATATTTCGTGTTTTCCGGAAGGGCTTTACCGTAAATAACCACGTTGATATCGCGGTATCTGGATCTGTTCTTCGTCGGAGTCGTGTAGGCGAAAATATAGATCGGATATTCCGTCGTGTTCTTGAACTTGAAATCAATATGGTCGGAATCGACGGTAGCGTCCAGACCCTTCGGAACGTAAGTGGAGGGGATGGAATGCTGTCTTCTCGTAACGGCGCTGTAAGGCGTTCCGGCACGCATCAGTGCGACATAAAGCGTTGTGCTGACCTGGCAGACGCCGCCGCCGAACTGCATGTTGTAAGTCTCTCCGCCGTAAATGCCCTTCGCTTCTTTCCATCCGTTCTTTTCTGTTCTGTCGCCGACCGTACGGTTGAAACTCCAGGTCTTTCCGGGGTTCACGATCTCCCCGTTGACAATATCGGCGCATTTCTGAATGTTGTAGGAACGGTTTTCAACAATAATGCGGTCTTCTTCCGGTTCCTTGCTCGGAAGACGGGTGCAGTATGTCGTAGAGTATCTGCCGATTTCGGTAACCTGCGCCTTGAGATCTTCGACGGTGACGGAAGGCTGTACTGTCGTGAGAACGGGATTGAGCGTAGCGGAAAAGCTGCCGCTTTCGAAGACGTCCTGAATGAGCTTCATCGTGGCATCTGTATCAAGACCCATGCCGGCAACGCCTTCTGTAAAAATCAGTTTGGGTTTTCCATTCTCGTCCTCTTCAAGCGTGAAACTTGCGTCGGTCGCTCCGTGCGCAAGGGTGCTGTTGATATCGCGGACGCGCGCGTTGAGCGCCTGATAATCGATATTGATGGAGGTCATGTAACTCTGGTTGCTTCCTCCCGAAAGGGCGGAGGAGAGGATCTCCTCGAGATTTGAAGACGCCTCCATCTGTTCCCCGGTGATTTCCTCGGAAAAGGTATCGCCGACGAGCTGAATGCTGATTTTATCAATATCCTGATCGACAGACGGCTGGATCACGGCTCTCGCTTCGTCGATCGTCATGCCGGTTACCTGAATGCCGTTGATGGACACGTTTTCCGCCATGACATCGCTGGAGGGATCCAGAACAACAACCGCCGGTTCCGACTTACTGTTGCAGGAACGGACAACGATGACGACCGTAACGATTACCAGAAGCAAAACAAAGATCAGACCGTATGTGATCAGTTTTTCTTCGCTGCTTTTCTTTTTTTTCCTCTTTGAAGAGCCAGATCGTATGCCGGCGGAAGAAGAGGAAGAGGAAGGACGTCCGGAAGAAGCGCGCGAATACTCCTGGGTCCTTGATGAGGAAGACCTGCGTTTTCCGGAATAATACTCCAGTTCTTTATTACCGCTTCTCGAGGAAACGCCGCTTTTGGCGGAACCGCTTCCCGATGTGGCGCCGGTTTTGACCGCATGACCGGGAGCGGAACGTTTCCTTGCAGTTGAATAATCTCTATACGTGTTTGCCATTTGTACCCTTTATGCCCAATGCATATATTTTAACTTTTTAATTATACCCGCATTCGCGCGGATAATCAAATTGCAGCAGTGTGAAAAACTGTAATAAATATGTTAAAATTGGCATATGTTCCATATTGTACTTGTTGAACCAGAAATCCCGCAGAATACGGGAAATATCTCACGGACCTGCGCCGTGACCGGCTGTGCGCTGCACCTTGTGCATCCGCTCGGCTTCTCCATCGACGACAAACACCTGAAACGAGCCGGCCTTGATTACTGGAAAGACCTGCAGCTGTTTGAATATGAAAGCTTTCGTGAAGTGGAGGAACGTTACGCGGATCATCCGTTCTTTCTCTTTTCGACTCATGCGGAAAAACGTTATACCGACGTCGCATTCCCGGACGGCAGTTTCCTTGTATTCGGGAAGGAAACCGCCGGACTCGGTCCCGAGATTCTTGGAAGGAGACCGGAAGACGCCGTACGGATTCCGATGCTGCCGAATCAGCGCTCACTGAATCTCTCAAATTCAGTTGCGATCGTCGTTTATGAGGCGCTGAGGCAGAACGGTTTCCCCGGTCTGAAATAGGTTACGGTATCAACTGAAAAACGTAGTTTTTTTTGTCAAAAACTCGTTGACAATATGTTTTTTACTGATATAATTGATTGAGTTAAGCAGGAGCATGCGCTTCTCACCTGCCGACGGATGTCAGGCATGGTTTGAACAATCAGATGATTTTTGTTTAAACTATCAGTGGGACGCAGAATGCATGCGTCCCATATTTTTTTAGGAGGTGTTCTTCATAGCTTCGCAGGAGTTAATGATCAATGAGGAAATCAGAGATCCGCAGGTACGTCTGATTGACGAAAACGGAACCCAGCTCGGTATTATGGCGATTGCTGATGCACAGAGGCTTGCCTATCAGAAAGATCTTGATCTTGTCAAGATCTCACCGAACAGCAATCCGCCTGTCTGCAAGCTGATGAACTACGGCAAATACCGTTTTGAGATGATCAAGCGGGAAAAGGAACAGAAGAAGAACCAGAAGGTCATCGAGGTTAAGGAAACAAGGCTTTCCGCTACGATCGACACACACGACATGGAAGTGAAAGCGAAAGCCACACGCAAGTTCCTTCAGGACGGTAACAAGGTCAAAGTTTCCATCCGGTTCCGCGGAAGACAGATCACACACGGTGATATCGGGGAGGACGTCATGGATAAGTTCTTCGAAATGCTCTCTGACTGCGCCGTCAAGGAAAAAGCCGCTAAACAGGAAGGCCGCAACATGACAATGGTGTTGGCGCCTAAAAACTGATTATTATAGGATTATTTTTATTAGGAGGATTCTCACATATGCCGAAATTAAAGTCGCATCGTGGTGCTGCAAAGCGTTTTTCCACGACAAAATCCGGCAAGATCAAACGTGCCAAAGCGTACAAGAGCCACATTTTAACGAAGAAATCTACCAAGAGGCTTCGCGGCCTTCGCCAGACCGGCTACATTGCCGAGTGCGAAGAGAAGAAGATTCGCAAGCTCATTCCGTATAGTTAAGGAGGAAACACACGATGGCTAGAATTAAAAGAGCAGTCAACGCATTAAAAAAACGCCGCAAGGTTTTCAAACTTGCCAAAGGCTATTACGGAGCAAAGAGCAAACAGTACCGCGCTGCTTCCCAGCAGGTTATGCGTTCCATGGCATACGCCTTTGTCGGACGTAAGAATAAAAAACGTGAGTATCGCAGACTTTGGATCGCCCGTATCAACGCCGGCGCCAGAATGTGCGGAACAACTTACAGCCGCCTGATCAATGGTCTGAAAGTTGCGGGAGTTGAAATCAACCGTAAAGTTCTCGCTGACCTTGCTGTCACCGATCTGAACGCTTTCAAAGAGCTTTGTGATGTGGCTGCGAAAGCCAGAGCATAAGCGTAAAGGAGTTGATATCGATGGGTAAATATTGTGAAGTATGTGGAAAGGGCGTTATGTCCGGAAACCTGGTAAGCCACTCCAATCGTAAGACCAGAACAAGCTGGGCGCCGAACATCCAGACCGTACATGTTGTTATCAACGGCAAGCCGACCAAAATGAGCGTCTGCACCCGTTGCCTCCGTTCCGGCAAGGTCGTTCGCGGCAAATAATTCAGCGGACGTACAAATCCAAATGAAAGTAAAAGATCAGCGTTCCTTGATCGCTGATCTTTTTCTTATCCAAAAAACTGCCATCATGGCTTGACTTACAATAAGCGGCTTGCGATGGTATAAATCATGACGGAAGCCGCAATGGAAGCGTTCAGGGACTCCGCCTTGCCTTTCATCGGGATCCTGTAAAGATCGCAGAGTGCGGCCACTGTTTCCGAAACACCGTTCCCTTCATTTCCGATCACGATCACTTCCCGGTCTGAAGTCAGTGAAAGGTCTGAATAGCCTTTCAGATGTCCGCAAATCAATTGAAACCCTTCGTTTTTCATCTCTGTCAATGAGCGGGGGAGATCTGCGACCTGACGGATCGGAAGATGATAGACAGATCCCATGGATGCGCGCAGCACTTTTCCCGAGAACGGGTCAGCGCATCCGGACCCAAGCAGAACCGACGAGGCTCCGAAGGCGTCCGCGGTTCTGATGATCGTTCCGACATTCCCCGGATCCTGCACCGCATCCAATGCGACGATAAAACAGGGTGATGTATAATGAAGGTCCGATGCTTGATCCGGCGTGCATGCAATTGCGCAGATATGCTGCGGCGTTCTGCTCTCGCACATCTTTTCCATCACATGCCTGGAAACCGTATACACGTGTTCACAGACTTTCTCTAACTCTTCGGCGTCCGATCTGTTTTCCGCAAAGGCATGCGTCAGCACCACTCCGGATTCTCTCGCTTCACGGACAAGTTTTTCACCTTCGATGAAATGCTGTTTTGAATCCGTTCTGACTTTTGAAAGAGAAAGGGAGCAGGCATATTTGACAACTGAATTTACGGTGGATGTAATGTCGCTGATCATTTCAACGTCTCTTCTTTCAACTGCGTTTTTATCATATTATCATTATTCTCGGGATCTCATCAAGGAACCCTGCGTCATGCTCCTTTATGGACAGTTTCAGCCGCGGATGATATAATTCCGTGTATAACATGTAAAAGGATGATCTGTGCCGTTGCGTACCTCACATAAACGCCGCCGTTCCCGTATTCTCTGGATCTTTCTCGCCGCTGCAGTGCTGCTGATGGCTGCTGCCGCGGTTCTTTTTGTGAGCACACATGTTTTTCTGAACGGAAGCGTATATTCCGTCCGTGAATCGTCTGTATCCATTCCGGACGCGGATGGAGCTGTGTTGCGAAAGCTTTCCAGAATGAGAGAGCTTCAGTCTGTCAATATTGAGAATCCCGTTCGCGATCCTAATGATATCCGTACGCTTTCCGATCGGTTTCCTGATTGCCATCTGTCCTATCAGGCGATCCTCTCAACCGGTACGGCCGATTCGGACAGCAAAAGCGTATCGGTTTCAAGCGCGGACGACTTCCTTTGGCTGCCTTATCTCAAAAATCTTGAATCCGTCTATCTCAAGCCATCCGGCCTGCCAGCGGATGAATCTTTCCAGCGGGAGGCACTTGCGTTCAAAAACAGCAGACCCGATCTGAAGCTATACTATTCCGACGGCTCTTCGCCAGATTTCCTTCTGAATTCCTCACTGTCGGATTACGATTTTTCGGCTTTCGACGCGGACACGATCGAATTCATCCTGCCGTTTCTACCGTACGGATCTTCGGTCGTTCTTCCGGATGCCATACTAAGGGAAGAAGCGGACAGAATGCTCGAGCAGTATCCCGGCGTTTCTTTCATGCTTCACGATAAACCTGCTGACGCAGAATCCGCTGTAGTAACGGAACAGATGAATACGGACGCGCTTTTTGATTTGCTTGCCTCCTATGAAAATCTGACAGAGATCGACCTTTCCGGGATAGTGACCGACTGGGAACAGATTGCCACGGTTTCAGAGCGTTATCCGGAAGCGACAATCCTTTTCAAAACGGAAGTATACGGAACGGGACTCACCTCAGATACGGAATATCTTGTTCTTGACGGGATCAAGATCGACGATCTGTCTCCGATCGAACGGGTGCTTCCCGCAGCGCAGAATCTCACGCAGATCGATATGTGCGGCTGCGGCGTTCCGGATGAGGAAATGGCTGCGTTCCGCGATCGTTATCCGGACAAAAAAATCGTCTGGACGGTCGACTTGAAACACTGGCAGCTCCGGACGGACGCCACGCATTTCGCGACCTGGAACAGAATCAAAACGGATGAAAACGGATATATCGTCACAGCAAGGAACGTCGGGGGGAATACAAGCAAATCTCTCGCTCCGCTTCAGTACTGCACGGATCTTATAGCGCTGGATCTCGGGCACAATAAGATCACAGATCTTTCATTCCTGTCCGGCCTTAAAAAGCTAAAGTACCTGATCATAGCGCTGAACGAAGTCACGGATCTGACGCCGCTCTCAGGTCTGTCGGAACTCAAATATCTGGAGATTTTTTCTAACGAGAATATCAAAGACATTTCTCCGTTATCCGGACTCACGAAACTGGAAGCGCTCTGTATGTCGGATACCAAAGTCACGGATATTTCTCCCCTGTACAACAATCAGGCGCTTCGCAGACTGTATCTGCAGGGATACCGGTTTGACAAGCAGGCAAGGGAGGAGATAGCGAAAGCGCTTCCCGATTGTACGGTTCTATATAAAACGCTCGGCTCTACCGGTTCGGACTGGAGACAGAGCGATTACTATCCCGAAATGAGAAAAGCACTTGGATGGAAAGTAGACTGATGACCAACCGCGACACATTTTTGAAAACCCTACTCAAAGCCGGCACGGTGATCCTGTCGGTTCTGATTCTTTGCACATGCTTTCCTGCCCATGCGGAGGGAGAGTCCGAAGTGACGAGTCTCGAACTGGTTCTTCCCGATGAAAAGACCGGCTATGCGTGGAGACTGACGGATGACGATCCGGACAGCAGGATCAGTTTCGAGGCTGAATCGGAATTCTCCGTTTTCGTCCCAGAGAACACGCCCGCGCTGTTTCTGGAATGGTACGCGCTTCCGGACGAAGTCTTCGTGACGCAGATCAGCGGGACGGGAGAGACGCTGTCCGAATCGATACTGGCAGGAAGATATGAAGACATGCTGACGGTGGAACCCGCATGTACGGAAATCCGGATAACATCTCAGACACTGTTCTCGCTGAGCGAGATCCGCGCATGTTCGGAGGAGGAAGCGCGCGGCTATCAGCCGCTTACGGTACCGGATAAAGCGGATATCCTCTTTATCCTTGCGCACACCGGGGATGAAACGCTGATATTCCCGGGGCTTGACGCGAAATATGCCGGAGCGGAAGGTCTTCAGACGGTCCATCTTTACATGTCTGCGAAAAACCGCACCCAGATCAGGGAAACGATCCAGATGCTCAGGAACAGCGGCAACCTTGTCCAGCCGATCGTCCTGGGCTACCGTTATTATTTCCTGGATATGAAGTTTATCCGCTATAAGGCGAAATTCTGGGACAAAAAACAGACGAAAAGCGATCTGACTGCCGAAATCCGGAGACTGCGTCCGGAGGTCGTGATCTCGCATTCCGCCGAGGGCGATCTCAGCGACGGCATGTCCGTGTTCATTTCGGAAATGACGCTCGAATCGGTCAAGAACGCCGCAAGCAAGAAAGAGGACAGGAAATCATTTGCCTCCTACGGCACGTGGGATGTCAGCAAGGTCTATCTCCATGCGGATAACGGGGAAAGTACAATCAATCCTGTCATCGACGATGTATCTCCTCAGAGTCTCGACGGATTGACCTATCGGGATATCGCCGCGCAAGGCCTTTCCTGTTACAAAACGCTTTCTGTATTCCGTTACGATATCTCTGACACGGATCCAGCTCTCAGTCTCGTCAAGTCATCGGTAGGGCCGGACACGGACGGAGCGGATATCATGGACCGGATCGATATGGAACGTCTCACCAACAAAGGCATCGCTCCTGCTCCGCCGGAACCGAAGAAGGAGGAAGTACAGACTGAGCCTGAAACGGTAGAGACGCCCGCCGCGGAACCCGAGCCCGATGAACTGCCCGCAGAACAACCCGCTGAACAGACGGATAATGCTGTGCAGGAACAGAGCGCGGAGAAAAAATTACCTTCTCTCAGACTGCTTTTAATGGGAACCGCCGCGCTGTTTCTTCTCTCCCTGATCGTTCTGATCGTGCTCCGCATCCTGAAAGGACGCCTGTATCCGGTCATTCTTATACTGACCGTAATCTTTGCCGCTGCCGCGGCGGTACTTGCGGGTATTTCTTTTGCGTCAGGAATGTTCAGCAGGTCTGAAAGCTCGCTGCCCGAAGCGGCTGCCGCATCCGTTGAATCCACTCCGCTTCCCGAGAAGGAAACGGTTCCCGACACTGCCGTTGAGCCGGCAGAGGAGGAGAAGAAGGAGGAAGAAGAACCTCCCGCCGATGATCCGAACGCTGCATACTTCAATTTAAACGGCGGCGAGGAAATCGTTGCGGATCCGGACGCAGGTCACTGGGAGTACAAGACCGATACCCTGTCGATCCTCATCGATAAGACCGCTACGTCCAATGCGAACGGCCAGCCGATCGTATACTATGTCGCGCATATCCGGATGAACGGTTCCGATTCCTACAGATCCGGTTTCGGTTACTTCAACGAAGAAGGGAGCGCAAAAGCGAAACCCTATGAGATTGCAAGACGATACAAAGCGGTTCTTGCCATCACGGGCGACAACCTTGTGAACGCGGACGTCAGGAACAAAGGAGTTTTGATCCGCAACGGAAGGCTGTATTCGGCAGGAAACAGGAAGACGCCGACCATGGCGTTCCATTCCGACCTTTCAATCTCGATCTATGATCCGTCCGTGACAGCTGAAACGATACTGGAGGACGGGGTTCAGGATTCCTACGGATTCGGACCCATTCTGGTCGAGAACGGGGAAGCCAATCCGGAGCTGTATCATCACAGGCTGAACAGAGCGAACCCGCGGTGCGGTCTCGGCATGGTAGAACCGGGTCATTATGTCGCCATCGTCGGTGACGGCAGACAGCCGAATCACAGCGTCGGAATGTCCTTGGTCGAATTTGCCGATCTGTTTCTTCAGCAGGGATGTTCCGTTGCCTATAATATGGACGGCGGCGTGTCGGCGGGAATGGTCTTTATGGGAGAGCACATCAATAGGCACAGAAGCTCCCATACCGGCCGGGTCAGCGCGCAGCGCCCATGGCCCGATGCGCTCATGTTCGGCTATTCCGAGCTCGTCCCGTCCGTTGACGATCCGATCATCAACACGGGCAATGGTAACGAAGCCGACCGCAACCGCAAGAAAATGGAGGAAAAGAACGCGGACGGCTGATCACGTCCCGTTCTTCTGAACAGGTTTCAATATGGTGTACATTGCTCTGCTGATCGTTCTTCTGCTTCTCTGCGCGGTGATACTCTATATGCTGCTTCCCGGCAGGAAGAGAGAGATTTTTCTTCTGAAAGGTCCGAAGTATTATGCGCACAGGGGCATGTATTCCGCCGACCAGACCGTGCCCGAAAACTCCCTTGCGGCTTTTTCTCTCGCTGCGGAAAGAGGACATGGAATCGAGCTGGATGTACAGCTGACAAGTGACGGTAAAATCGTCGTATTTCATGACGACGATCTGTTTAGATGCACAGGCGTCAGCGGAAGAGTCGGGGATTATTTCTTCGACGATCTTCAAAAAGATGCACGTCTGTTCAGTTCGGAATGCCGAATCCCGCTTTTTACGGATGTTCTCGGCCTGATCTCCGAAAAAGTACCTCTGATCATCGAAATTAAGGCCTGCCCGGAATGGAACGAGCTCTGCTCCGCCGTTTTATCGGTATTGCGGGAGTATAACGGGCTGTACTGCGTGGAAAGCTTCGATCCGCGCATCGTCGGCTGGTTCCGTTTCCATGCGCCTGATATCGTCCGCGGCCAGATTTCGGAACAGTACCGTTATGTGTTTAAAAAATACGGTCCCGTTGTGCGTTTCGGTCTGAGCAGTCTGCTCGTCAACTTCATCTCCAGGCCGGATTTCATCGCGTACCGGCTCGGAAAAAGATCCTTTCTTGCAGATCTTGCCCTCCGTAAGGTTTCGTGCAGTGTTGGATGGCCGCTCGATCCATCTGTTGATCCGGTTCAGGCTGCCGGATTCGATGTCCTGATCTTTGAACATATGAATCCGAACGAATCCGCCCGAACATAACAAAAGAATCCGCTGGTCAAACGGATTCTTTTGCTGGAAAGTGGGAGGTAAATGGAATTCATTTCTTTTACTGATATTATAATATCTGCACAATGTGATGTAAAAACGAAGCAAAAGTGAAATAATTTAGGATTCCTATAGGTATTTTCATGCTCATTGCTGTATTATAATAATAGAATCTACATGGAAATCTGCGGTTGCTTGATTTCCGGAAAGGAATGGTTTGTATGAAAATCAGTATTTTTGGCAAAAACATCGAAGTTTCTGACTACCTTGAAAACATCGTCCATAAAAAGATCAGAAAACTCGACAAATTCTTTTCGGATGAAACAGAGGCAATGGTTACCTTATCCGTCGAGCACAACCGGCATATCGCCGAGGTAACGATTCCGTACGACGGCGGGGTGATCCGTGCCGAGGAAGTAACCGGCGACATGTACGCTTCCATCGACAACGTTATCAACAAGATCGAAAAGCAGGTCCACAAATTCCGCAAGAGAATTGAAAAGGACCACAGATCCGGAATCTTCAGCGCAGAAGAACTTGACTATGAGGAAGAGGAAGAAGAAGGTCCGCGCATTGTACGCGTCAAGCATTTCGATATCAAACCGATGAGTGAGGAGGAGGCAATGCTTCAGATCGAACTTCTGGGTCACTCCTTCTACGTATTTGAAAACGCTGAGACAGGATCGATCAACGTTCTCTACAAAAGGAACGACGGCAACTACGGATTGATCGAACCTACCAGATAAATACCGAATCTAAACGCATTAATTGCAGGAGGCATTTATGAGAAAAGGAACGTTTATTATTCTCCAGAAAGAAAAAGGATTTACTTTCAACCTGAAGGCAGGCAACGGCGAATGCATTCTGGTCTCTGAGCTTTACAACAGCGAGGACGGCTGCCGCAACGGTATCACATCCGTCAAAAAGAACGCTCCCGTCGCGAATATCGAAGACCAGACTGTTAAGGATTTTGAAGAAAAGAAGAATCCGAAGTTCCAGATCTATACGGACAAAGCCGGTAAGACCCGTTTCCGTCTGAGAGCGCGCAACGGAGAGATCATCGGCGTATCCGAGCCGTATAAATCGAAACAGAGCTGCAAGAACGGAATCAATTCCGTTGTCAGGAACTCTTCCTCCGAAATTAAGTAATACCTGTCGGGTTTGTGTCTTTTGCTTTACGGCTGTATGCCGTAAAGCTTTTTCCTATGTTTATTCCTGCCGAAAAATGCGAGGGCAGGAATAAACAAACAGCTTATCGACCCGCATTTTTAAAGAAAGAGGACATTCATCATGGAAAACAAACGTCCGCGCGGCAGAGAAAAGAAGGTAGTGGAAGGTACTTCATCCGTATTCAAGCGCGAGGAAGTCAAGACCGGTTCCGGTCCTGTCAGCGGTTCTTCCGGACGTCCCGGTTCCCAGTCTTCCGGGAATCAGCGACCGGACTCACCCGAACAGAAGAGACCCGTTTCAAGAGCCAGGGGCGGTGCGCTCGGCACAATCGGTATGATCGTTGTCGCTATCGTTCTGTTACGCCTTCTCTCCGGAAGCTGCAATGCGAACACGCAGACTTCATCCGGAAACATCCTTTCACAGGCTGCGCAGCAGTATGCCGCTTCACAGCCGGTCGTTACGAACGCGCCGACTCAGGCGCCTCAGTCGCAGCCCCAGATCGGAATGGCGGATATCCTGCAGAGCATGCTCGCTGGCACGCCCGCCGCTTCTGCGATGGATACTGCCGTAGCCAACAACTACGTGAACAACACGCCGGTTTCCGCCACACAGTCCGTTCTGACAGGCGTTACGGAAGAGGCTCCCGTGGTTACTTCCGTTTCCACTTCTGCCAGAGACAAATACACGACGATCAAGGGCAACGGAAAGGATATCTACACCATCATGGTGTATATGTGCGGTACGGACCTTGAGTCCAATTACGGCATGGCGACCAACGATCTCAACGAAATGCTGAGAGCGAAAGTCGGCGACAATATCAACCTTATCGTCGAGACGGGCGGATGCAAGACCTGGCAGAACAGCGTCATGAGCAACCGTACGAATCAGCGTTACCAGATCACCTCGAAAGGTCTTGTGGCGCTCGATCAGAATGTCGGCAAAAAGCCCATGACCGACGCCGCAACGCTTCTGGATTTTATCCAGTTCTGCAAAACGAATTTCCCCGCAAACCGTAATGCGCTGATCCTTTGGGATCACGGCGGAGGTTCTCTGAGCGGATACGGCCATGACCAGCTCTATGTCAGCAAAGGTTCCATGACGCTGGATCAGCTATATAATGCTTTGAAACAGGCAGATATGAAATTCGATTTCATCGGATTCGACGCGTGCCTAATGGGAACGCTGGAAACGGCGGTCGCGACGGAGCCCTTCGCGGATTATCTGATCGGGTCCGAAGAAACGGAACCCGGCGTCGGCTGGTATTATACGGACTGGCTCAATATCCTTTCCATGAATACCTCGATGCCTACGGTTGAGATCGGCAAGCGCATCATAGACGATTTTACGACGGTATGCGCCAGATCCACTTCCGACGCGACAACGCTGTCGATCGTCGACCTTGCGGAGTTTCACGGGACCGTGCCCAACGCGCTGTCCGATTTTGCAAAATCCGTCAGTTCGCTTGTTGACAGCAACGATTACAAGACCATCGCGAACGCGCGCGCCAACACAAGAGAGTTCTCCCGTCAGAACCGCCTTAATCAGATCGACCTGATCGATTTTGCGAACAGGATCGGAACGAAAGAGTCCAAAGCGCTTGCTTCTGCGCTGACCAGCGTTGTCAAATACAACCGGACATCCCGTTCCATGACGAACGCCAACGGGATATCCGCGTATTTCCCGTCTCAGTCAACGAGCGGCGTCAACAACATGCTGACGATCAACAACTCCATCGGAATGAATTCCGCCTATTCCAGCGCCATAAAGGATTACGCCAGCCTTCTCGTAGGCGGCCAGGCCATTCCTTCTTCCTTTGGCTACAGCGGAACCGGATCGCTGCTGGAGAGTCTTCTCGGCTCCTACAGCGGATATTCCACTCCGTCGACCGGAAGCACTTCCTGGAGCAGCGGCACGAGCTACGGCGGCGACATGGCAGGTCTTCTTAACGCGTTCCTCGGGGGAGGAGATCTTTCCTCCATATACGGAAGCCGTTCGGTGCAGAAAGAAGAGAATCTGGATTGGGTCGATAAGGATCTGATTTCCAGAAATGCGGACAACATCGCAGCCAATTCCATTCAGCCCGAAAGGATCGTGCTCACCGTAAAGAACGGGGAAAAAGTCCTGGATCTGACGGATGAGGAATGGGCATCCATACAGGATATCGCGCTGAACGTCTTCTATGACGACGGGGAAGGATATATCGACCTCGGAATCGACAATATCTTTGATCTCGACGATGACGGCGATCTGATCGCGTCGTTCGACGGAACATGGCTCTCCCTGAACAGACAGATCGTTCCCTATTACTGGATCGACATGGTTGACGATGGAGATGCCTACCTGATCAGAGGATACATCCCAGCGATTCTGAACCGTGGTACGGAAGACGAGACCGAAGTTCAGATCATGCTTCAGTTCGACGACCAAAACCCGTACGGATACATCACCGGCGCAAGGATCGTGTATGACGCGGATGTGACCGAAACGGCCGCAAAAGGTCTGATCGCGCTGAAGAACGGGGATACGCTTGATTTCATCTGCGATTACTATGATTATGAGGGCAACTATCAGGCGAAACATTTCTTCGGAAACCAGTTCGTCGTGAACGGGCCGATCGAGATCGCGAATATCGCCATGGAAAACAACCGTTCCGTAGCTACTTATCAGCTTGCGGATATTTACGGGAACTACTTTTACACTCCGTCGTTCTGACGGACAGAAAGAATTTTGAGGTATACTACATTGAGTGAAAACTGTGACCACAACTGCAGCAACTGCAAACAGGACTGTGACAGCCGCTCGTTTCTCGAACCGCTGAACAAGGATTCCTCCGTAAAAAAAGTGATCGGCATCGTCAGCGGAAAGGGCGGTGTCGGAAAATCCTTCGTTTCTTCCGCGCTTGCCGTCGCAGCCGCTAGACACGGTCTCCATACCGCTCTCATGGACGCGGATGTGACAGGACCTTCCATTCCGCAGCTGTTCGGCATCCATACGCAGGCGATGGGTACGGAAAATGAGATTTTTCCCGCCGAAACTGCGTCCGGCATCCGTATGATGTCGCTGAACCTGCTTCTCCCGTCAGAAACGGATCCCGTCGTATGGCGCGGTCCCGTTATTTCCGGCATGATCAAAAGCTTCTGGAAGGACGTCATCTGGGGAGACAACGATATCATGTTCATCGACATGCCGCCGGGAACGGGAGACGTTCCTCTGACCGTCTTCCAGTCGATCCCGCTCGATGGGATCATCGTCGTAACCTCTCCGCAGGATCTTGTCGGCATGATCGTTGAGAAGGCAGTCAACATGGCAGCCATGATGAACATTCCCGTCATTGGAATCGTCGAAAACATGGCGTATATCAAATGTCCTGACTGCGGAAAGATCATCCGTCCGTTCGGAAGCAGTAAAATTGAGGAAAGAGCCGCAAAATTCGGCATTTCCCATACTGTCAGCATTCCGATCGATCCTGTCTTTGCCGAACTCGCCGATCACGGGGAGATCGAAAAACTGGAAGGGGACTGGCTCGAAACGCTGTTCGCTTTTGTCAGCTGAACCCCTCAAAACCAATGATTGGATCCCGGTTTTTCCGCAATGTCATTAAGTTAAGGAACGACAAGAACAGAACAGGATCAAGAAATGAGCACATCAAAAGCGGTGTGCTCTGCTTTTTGGAAAAAAGGGTACGCAAAGAAAGCAGGTATGAAACTGCCGGAAAAGGATTATCAAAA
>JAFPXU010000062.1 GCA_017394605.1 Clostridia bacterium
AACACGTCCGCGACGCTGTTCTTCTCGCCGCCCTGGAAGATCGCCTTCACGCCGATCTTCTCGTACAGCTCCTTGTTCTTCGCGCCTACGCCGCCCGGCGAGCTGTCCAGCATGATGTCCACCTTTTTGCACAGTTCTTCGAACGATCCGGCCACCGGAATGTCATACTTGTCGAACGCCGCCTTGTCCGCGCCGTCCACCAGGTACAGATCGTACTTCACGCCGTTCGCGCCGATCATGTCGTTCTCTCTGAGAGCCCGGATCGAAAGCGACGGAACAAGATCCGCCACGCCTACCAGTTCCATGTCTCCCTGCATCGCCACGCCGTCAGCAAGTCGCTGTCCGATCGTGCCGTATCCTGCTACGCCTACCTTGACTTTTGCCATAACTCAATATCCTTTCGTTCGCTTTTGGTCTTCAGATTTCATCAATCCGTACAGGACGGTTTTCCTTCATGGATTTTGCGCACGCCAGTGCGAGTTTGATGGAAACCAGCCCGTCTTCGATTCCGACTTTCGGTTCTTTTTTCTCACGGATGCATTCGATGAACTCACGTACTTCTGCCTGATAGGAACCCATGTATCTCTCAAGGAAGAACCACAAGGGCTTTTCCCCGGTTACGCCGTCGACCGTCGAAAGAACGATATTGGACTCGCTGTCGTTTGCATTCACGACGCATCCTTTCGAGCCGAATACCTCACCCCTCTGATCGTATCCGTATACCGCTTTTCTGGAACCGTCAATCGTCGCGAGCGCGCCGTTTGCGAGTTTAAGGTTGATTGCGACGGTGTCCACGTCGCCCGCTTTGCCGATGGCAGGATCGACCATGCAGGCGCCCTGCGCGTAAAGCTCAACAACTTCCTGACCGGACAGATAACGGACCATATCCAGATCGTGGATCATCATATCCATGAACATTCCGCCGGAAAGCGCGACATATTCTGCCGGTGGCGGCTCCGGATCGCGGGAGCTGACACGTACGAACTGCACCTCGCCGATCTTTCCCTCCTCGACCGCTTTGCGCATTGCGCGGTAGTTGTGGTCATAACGGCGGTTGAATCCGACCTGATAAACCAGTTTCTTCGGGGACGCTTCCAGCGCTGCTTTTACTTCCTCGATCTTCTCAACGCTCTGATCGATCGGTTTCTCACAAAAGATATGCTTCCCGGCGGCAATCGCTTCCAGAGACAGCTGCGCGTGCAACGTAGTGGATGCGCAGATCAGCACCGCATCAATTCGCTCGTCTTCCAGTATTCTTCTGTGATCATCATAGATGCCCTCGATGCCGACGGATTTCGCCCATTCCGCAACTGCCGGCTTCATGTAAGGATCCGCAATCGCAAGGACCCGGGCTTCCGGAACGCCTGAAAGGATGCTCTTCGCATGTACCTGACCGATGCGTCCTGCTCCGATAATGCCAACGTTAACCATGTTTTTCCTCCATTTTCATTAATTGTATTGTAATTGTATTGACCGGTTTCCCGGACATTCATGCCTCCGTATACGGTGCGCCGGTACCCTCCACAAGAGAGCCGTACGTGCGGCGGATCTTTTCCCAGTTCTGGTCGCGGTCAAGCGCTACGCCTCTTCCGACGCCGGACACGATCAGACCCGTTCCCTTTTTCTCGATCGTCCCGCCGAATTCGCGAAGAAGCTCCGGCGCGCTGCCGGGCAGCGTCGAGCGGCCGTCAAAGATGATATGTACGTAAACATCCTTCAGACCCGCCTCGTGCGCCATGTCCACAAGCGCGAGCGGATAGTCGATGGATCCGTGCGAAGATTTCTTCGTCAGAAGCGCAAACAGATGCAGCGCGGTCCCGCGGTCCTTCACGCCCTTCAATGTTTCAAGGAACACCGGGTTCTTGGCGAACGAGCCGTCTTTCATCGCGTTGTCCAGACGCACATCGTCCTGCAGAACGACTCTGCCGGAACCCAGATTGATGTGCCCGGCTTCGGAATTGCCTGTTTTTCCTTCGGCAAGTCCTACGGCAGGTCCGGACGCTTCCAGTTCCGCATAGGGATATTCTTTGAGAAGCGCGTCCCATTCGGGGGTCGGAGCGGTAAAAATCGGATTGTTCCCGGTCGGTGCGTCAAGGCCCCATCCGTCACAAATCAGAAGCAACACCTTGCCCTTGTTCGCAAAACGGAACAGAGGTGTTCCCGTCATCTCTTCCGGTTGTTCGATTCCCATCGCGGAGAGGACGGTCGGGGCAACGTCACAGAGTTTTCCATGCTTTTTCAGCTGTTCCGTTCCTTCGCCGAGTGCAATGCATGCGACAAGATTCGTTGTATGGGAAACGTGCGGTTTCCCTTCGGGCGTATGAAGAATTTCGATGTTGCCATGATCCGCCGTTACAAGAACAGTGTATCCGTTCGCGCGCGCGTAGGCAACTGTTTTCCCCACATATTTGCTGATTGCTTCGCATGCGACCGGCTTTGCCGAATCACTCGACGTATGTCCGATCACGTCTCCGTTCGCGAAGTTTGTCACGATAAAATCGTATCCTTTATCGATCCCCTTGCAGAGCGTATCCGCGACTTCCGGAAGCTTCAGCTCCGGAACCGTTTCAAATGGAACACCCTTCGGCGACGGGATCCGGATATCGTCCTCCCCATCGAACGGCTGCTGATTTCCGCCATTAAAGAAGAAAGTCACATGCGCATATTTCTCGCTTTCCGCGAGGTGCATCTGCGTTTTTCCGTTTTCCGACAAAACCTCCGCAAGCGTTTCCTGCACTTTTGACGGAGCAAACGCAATGGGCAGATATGTGTATTTTTCGCTGTACATGGTCAGGATCACAAAATCAAGCGGGTCAAGCATTTTGCGCTCGAACCCCTTGAAATGCGGATCCGTGAAGGCGTCCGTCAGTTCTGTCTCGCGTTCGCCTCTGCGGCAGCAGAAAATCACGCCGTCGCCGGGTTTCACGAGTCCGACCGGCTTCCCCTCCGCGTCCGTCAGGTTCATCGGCTCAAAATGATATTCGGATGAACTGCCGTTTTCATAAAGCTTTTCAACCGCATGCGCCAGCGCGTCACCGCCGGACAGTTTATAATTTGCCATAGTCTGAATACTCCTTTTTATTTCCTTTCTGTCACTGAACACGGGGAGCCGGGTCCTCTGCCTGACCGGGATCGAAAACTCCTTCGCCGGGGAATACCTTGAGCAGTTCCTCAAAATGGTGAATGATGCAGTCGGGTCTGTTTTCTTCCGTCAGTTTGAACTCAAGGCCACCCGGATACTCCGCTCCGACGGTGCCCGCGAACATAGATTGCTTTGCACCTATTATGTCGCGCTTCAGATTATCACCCACAAAACAGCTCTCTTCGGGACGCACGCCGGCGTCGCTGAGCGCCAGAAAATAGATAGCGGGATGCGGCTTGCGAAGCATCGTGACAGACGATTGCTGAACCGTGCAGAACAGGTCTCGGATCCCGTCCTTGTCAAGCCACTCGTCGATCTCGACCGTACCGATCAGATCGCTGATGATTCCAACCTTGTATCCACGCGCAATCAGCTTTTTCACGGTATCGATGCCGTTAGGCACCACAACGCGTTCGCCTTTCGCCCTGCGGAAGCAGTATGTCAGCTCAACAGCAGCCTTCTCGATCTTGTCCCTGTCCCATTCCGGAACAAGCCATCTTGTCCAGAGCATGGATTCGGGGGCTTCACACATATACTTCAGCGCCCAGTTGCGGTATGTGTCATACCGCTTGTTCAGAAAATCGTAAAAGGAATCCGGATCCATGTCCGTTCCGCAGATATCCGCGATGCGGCTGCGCGCTTCGCGGATATAGGGCTTGTTGGTTTCGTCAACGATCCGGAACGTTCCGCCGAGATCCAGAAAAATCGCCTTGATGCCGTGTTTCATCTGCTCAGACCCTCCGTACTTTGTCCCAGGCCACATGCGGCGCCTTCGGAAACAGCTCCTTCAATTCATTGAAATCAAAAATCACCGCGTCCGGACGGTTCTCGTCCGTGATTTTTTCTTTCGCAAGCTTCTCCGGAGTGGTATATAGGATAAACATGCCGTAGCCGGCAAGCCGCGTGCCTTCCACGTCCCGATTCAGATTGTCCCCGATATATACGCACCGTTCCGGCTTGACGCCGAGCATGGCGCACGCTTTATTCGAGATAGCCGGATCCGGCTTCCGGATGCCTTCCACACAGGAAAGCAGCACTGCTCCGAAATAGTCCTTAAGCCCGTCTGCCTCCAGCCAGCGCGGAATCTCCTGAGAGGTTACGAGATTGGAAATGATACCAAGCTTGTATCCGTTCGCGTAAAGGTCGCGGATCGACTGCGCACCGTTCGGCGCAACGACCCGGCGCCCGTCCTTGTTGCGGTATTCGATCGTCAGCTCTATCGCGTTCTTTTTAATCAGATCGCGCGGGTATTCGGGAGCCAGCCATTTCGTCCAGAGTTCTTCCTCCGTTGCTTCCCGCATCGTTTCGAAGCACCATTTCCTGTATCCGGCGTAACGGTAATCCAGGAATTTGCAGAACTCGTCCGGGTCTCCGGTCTCGCCGCACATTTCCGCGATTTTCCGGCGTGCCTCTGCCTCAAATTCCGCGTCGCGCTCCACAAGACGGAGCGTGCCGCCAAGGTCGTAAAATACAGCGTCAAATTCTTTTTCCATGTCTTCTCTCCTGTATGTCAGTTTTCAGCGTTCAGAGGCGGGAAAATATCCAGCAGCTGCGAGATACGGATAATCGTATGATCCGGCTGCAGTATGATTTCCTGCGGCTCGTTTTTGATCGTATCCGGCTCGTCGATGCGGATCATTTTGGCAAATCCCGCTTTTCTTGTCCCTTCCACATCGCGGATCGGGTTGTCACCGACATATGCGCACTGGGCGGGTTCTTTCCCGATTGCCCTGCAGGCCAGAAAATAAATGGCGGGATCCGGTTTGCGGATACGGACCTTGGAAGAAAGGATCACTGCCTTGAAATAATGCGCTACCTTGTCCGTCACCATCCAGTCCGGGATCTCCGTTTCGGTGATCGTATTGGCGATGATGCCGAGCGTGTATCCGCGGCGGTCCAGTTCAATGATCGTGGACTTGACATCGTCTCGCGGAACCCTGCGGCCGTCATGATCGCGCCAAAGTCTTGTCAGCCTTCCGGCGTTCGCGCAGACGCGTTCCGGATCGTAATCGGGAAGCAGATGCTGGCTCCAGAGTTCCATCTCGCCCGCATCGATCAATGATTTCTTGACTTCTTTGCGGTACTTTTTCCAGCGTTCTTCCAGCTTTGCATAAAACACGTCGTGCGGTTCGGTGGCGCCGACGAGTTCCATAAGTTCCCTTTCGGCAGCGTCCGAAAAATCCTTGTCTTTTACTACGATGCGCAATGTGTTTCCGACGTCAAAAAAGATCGTGTCCAACATAGTGCTTTCTCCTTCTTCCGTTTCAATAATCGATTCAAATATGGTTTGTCTGCCAGCTACTCCATTCCGTTCACACGGCGCATGATATCCGGCAGTTCATACAGTTCCTCTATCAAAAAATCCTCACGGGGAGCATCCGATCCCTGAAAGGCGGCGTCGCGATGGGCAATCGACGGGTTGTTGATCCGGACCGCAAGCCCAAGATGCGCGTTTCTCGCCCCGAGCACGTCACGCGAGATCGTATCGCCGACATACCCTGTTTCTTCAGCCGAGACCCCCATCTGTCTGAGCGCAATGTCGAAGATCCTCGGATCCGGCTTCCGGATACCGACGGAACTGGACATTACGACGCATTCCATGTACTCCGAGATCCCGTACTCGTTCAGCATGTGCGGAACAAGCGAAGTGGAAATGATATTGGATATGACGCCCATCCGGATCCCCATCTCATGCAGTTCAAGGATCGTTTCCCTAAGCCGGGGCTTCCGCATGTTCGTCACGCGCTCATAGTCATAAAGAAAGCTGAGCTCCTCCGCGATCGGATCAAGGCGTTCCCTGCCGATCTGGAATTCCTTAAGATAATAATCGTTCCAGATTTCTCCCTGCGGAAGTTCGGTAAAAGCCTTTTCCCCGCGGTGTTTGTATTCTTCTCCGTTTTTATGGATGATTTCCGTAAGTTCTTCAGGCGTTGTATGAAGATCGATTCCGTACTGTGACAAGCGCGAGATAAGATGCTCTGAAAAGCGTCTGCAGGAAGCGTCCGTCCGTTTGACCGAGTGCAGCGTCCCGCCCAGATCGAAGAGAAGCGTCGAGATCATCGAGATGGCCCTCCAGAGTGAAATGATTTACGAAAACGTTTACGACGGCTGTATTGTAAATCAGAAACCCTATGTTTGTCAATATGAATTCCTTTTTATACTCTTCGGATAAAACATTTGAAATAAACTCTTCATCAGTTTGAACATGAAGAATTGTTTTTATTTCCACAAGCTTTTTTATATCAGTTGTAGTGCTTGAACATGAAAAGCTCCTGTCGCACGTTGCCTCCACATTTTTTATGAATTTCTATCAATTTGTAAATCAGTTTACTTTCTTTAACTGGATTACTCCTCTTATCTGCCTGATCCTGATCATGCTTGGATGGAAACTGAGACCAAAGAAAAAAGAAGAAGCAAAATAAAATAACTATTTGCAATAAATTTGAATGACAAATCTTGTGCATAGTTCATTCTCAGCACAGCTAGTGTTTATGAATACCTGGCTGTGCTGCTTTTTTTCGATTTTGATATTTTTATGGAGCATTGACAATGCAGACGGTCCGATTGTAAAATGAGCTGAACGAAAACGTTTACATTATTTGGAATAATTCCGGATCGGAAGTAAGGAGTCACCATGGGTTCTTTGACATTAAAGGATGTTGCCAAAGTCGCCGGCGTTTCCTATGCCACCGTATCCCGCGCTCTCTCCGGAAGTTCTGAAATCGGAGAAAAGACCCGGCAGCGCGTTCTCAAGCTTTGTGAGGAAATGGGGTATACTCCGAATTCCGTCGCGAGATCCATGGTCATGAAGCGAACAAATATCATCGGGCTTATCCTCGCGAGTATTGACAACCCGTTTATGAGCGAATTGACCGTCCATCTGGAAATCTACGCGCGCGAACGAGGCTATAACCTTATGGTATGCAACTCCTCCTACAATCAGAAGCAGGAGCGCGACGTGTTCAGGCTTCTTCTGAGCCGCAAGGTCGACGGGATCATCATCCTTCCGATCAGCCATGGTTCGCATGAATCCCTGAAATCCCTCACCGCGCAGGTTCCGACCGTGTTCGTCAGCGAAAACATGCAGGACCTTCCCGAGAATTATATTTCCATCGACAACACGCAGGGCATGCAGATAGCGACGGAATACCTGTACTCGCTCGGGCACAGAAAGATCCTTTATCTCGGGGCGCGCAAAAACAGCGTCACACATTCGCTTCGTGTGGAAGGATACATCTCCACCTGCAGAAAGCTCGGGATAGAACCGCAAATCATCGAAAGCAGTTACCCCAGAAGTTCTCACGAATTCGGATATCTTCTCGCGCGCGATCACTTCTCCGAAGCGCATGATGAAACCGCCATACTCTGCGCTTCCGACGCGCTTGCGATCGGTGTCATGCATGCCGCGTACGAAAAGGGAATCCGGATTCCGCAAGATCTTTCGCTGATGGGATTTGATAACATTTCGTTCGCTTCCCTGCCAACGATCGATCTGACCACGATCAATCAGCCGAAACAGGAACTGGCCACCCTGGCGATGGATATGCTGGTCTCTCATATCGACGGCACCGAACCGGATTTTACCAGCAAGCTTGTTTCCCCGTCCCTTGTTGTTCGGGGATCCTGCCTGGAACTTAACAATCAAGCAAATATCCCCGGAGTATTCCATGTATAAGTACGAACTGCATCTGCACACAAAAGAAACCAGCCGCTGCGGTCATGTGCGGGCGGCTGACCAGGTAAAAACCTATCACAGACTCGGCTATCAGGGTCTCTGCGTAACGGACCATCTGCACAACACCTATCTGTCCACGCTGGACTCCCCGGACAACTGGGAAAAATGTATGGACATGTATCTGACCGGATATCGCAACGCGAAAAAAGCCGGCGAGGCGCTTGGAATGGATATCATTCTCGGATGCGAACTGCGTTTCCCGGAAAACGAGAGCGATTACCTGCTTTACGGTATAGATGAACAATGGCTGTACGATCATCCGTTCATCTGCCGCATGGACCATCAGTCTTTTTTCGATGCGTATGGAAAAGAAATCCTAATTATTCACGCGCATCCGTACCGTAAAAACGACACCGTTTATTACGAATGCGTGCACGGACTCGAAGTAGTGAACTGCAACCCGCGCCACGACAGCCGCAACGAACTGGCTCTGAAGCTTGCGAAGGAACACCCCTATCTCTACCGGACGGTAGGATCGGATGCACACCGTATCGGCGACGAAGGCCGCGGCGCCATCCTCTGCAAGAAGCGCATTACGGACTCCTACGGGATGAAAAAAGTCATCACTTCCGGAAACTATGAATTGTGGTGTCCCGGAAATGAACTGATATTACAGGAATGCGAGGCAATGAAAAGTGTTTGATCTCATGATTATCGGTCAGATGACTCTTGACCATAACATTGACTACGACGGACGCGAAGAATACATCGCCGGCGGCGCGGTAACTTTTTCCGGATATGCAGCCGCTGCGATCGGGCACAGTGTGGCGGTCGTTCCGAAAGGCAACCCGGAAAAGCTCGATCCGTATAAGGTCTTTGCGGACAGCAGGGTAGAAAAGATCTTTCCCGTCGCTTCCGCCACCTGCACGGAAATGGAGAACCGATATTTCACAGCGGACCGCGAACGCCGCCGCTGCCTGAACACGGAAATGATCCCCCCCTATACGCCTGAAGACCTTCCGGATGCCGATGCGCGCATCTATCATCTGGGCGGACTGGTATACGGGGATATCGGCGGCGATATCATTGCCGCATGTGCCAAGCGCGGGGATACCGCGCTGGATGTACAGGCAGTTCTCCGCTGCCGCAATGACGACGGCACGCTGGAACTCCGTGACTGGCCGGACAAAAAAAACTATTTCCCTTTCATCCGCTATCTGAAAACCGACGCCGCGGAAGCGGAGGTCCTTACGGGGACAGATGACCGGGTAAAAGCCGCCTACATGCTCTGTGACATGGGTGCGAAGGAAGTCCTGATCACACACAACACGGAAGCGATCGTCTGTGACGGAAAGGATATTTATCGCTCCCCCCTGCTCCCTCGGGGACTTGCGGGCAGAACAGGGCGCGGAGACACCACCTTCGCGGGCTATCTGACGGAACGCCTGACGCACGAAATCCCGGAGGCTCTCGAATTCGCGGCGGCTCTCGTCTCCCTTAAGATGGAAACGCCGGGACCGTTCAAGGGAACCCGCCAGGACGTTTACGATTTCATCCACAAATACTACCGTTAACAGAAACGGTTTATCCCGTTCAGTTCGTAACTCTGTCCTCCCCGGACAGGAAGCAAGAAAGCGAGGTCAACAGAAATGACATCCGGTATTATGCTGTTAAAGAATTTTACACTCCTGCAGTATCTGGAATTCTTCTTGAGGCTTCTCGTCGCGTGCGCCTGCGGCGCCGCGATCGGCATTGAGCGTACGAAGCGCCTCAAGGAAGCGGGCATCCGCACGCATATCATCGTCAGCTGCGCGGCCGCTCTGGTCATGATCGTTTCCAAATACGGCTTTTCGGACACCGTCCTCGCCAACGGGACATTCCTTTACGGAACGCACGGCACGGATCCCGCGCGTCTTGCTGCGCAGGTCATTACCGGCATCTCGTTCCTCGGAGCGGGCATCATCTTTCACACCGGCAGTTCCATCCGCGGACTGACGACTGCCGCAGGCATCTGGGCAACTGCGGGCATCGGTCTTGCAATCGGAGCAGGGCTTTATGTCGTCGGCATTCTTGCGACCGGTCTGATCGCCATCCTTCAGGTCCTGATGCATCGGTACACGCTCGGTGCAGACTCCATGATCGTAGGCAAGATCCGCTGCACGGTCAAGGATCCCAATTCCTTCCGAGAAGCTTTCCGGAAATATGTTGATGAACAGAAAATGCAGATCCTCGCGACCAAGGTGGCGTTCAACGACGACGGAAGCGCGAACTATGAGTTTACCCTCCGCATGGGACAGGATACGACTGTCAGCGACATCGCGGCTTTCCTTGAGTCAATCGGAAACATCCGCGCCATCAGCTGTGAGCTCACAAAATAGGATAACAGTACGCTTCGCCTATCCGGCAGGTTCATCCGAAAACGCTCACTATTACTTTCAGTGACATTCCACCCGATTGTATATTTTGAATTGACAGTGCCTCCCGTGAGGTGATAATATTTAATCATACTTTTACGGAAACGTTTACGTTTTCTGTTCCAAATACGAATCAGAGGAGATTTTCAATGATCAAAGCAGTCATGTTCGATATGGGCGGTACGCTGGAAGATCTGTACTCGGACGAGAAAAACAACAAGGCGACTGCGTATGCGCTGTACGACATTCTGAAAAAGCACGGCATCGAGGTTTCCTATGAGGCCGAGCGCCTCTGGGAGATCGTCGGTGAAGGAATCCAGGCATACAAAAAGGATTCCGAGCGCACGCTCGTCGAGCTGAAGCCGGAAGAGATCTGGTGTGACTGGGGCTTCCGGGATGTTCCCGTAAACCGTGCGAAGCTCGCTGAGATCAGCGAGGAGATCGCGCATATGTGGGAAACGACTTTCTACGACAGAAAGCTTCGCGAGCACGCGGCGGAAATGCTGAAAGGCCTGAAGGAAGATCTCGGCATGCACGTTTCCGTTGTCAGCAATACCGGAAGCCTGTTCCAGGTCTTCTCCACGCTGAAGCATTACGGAGTACGCCAGTATTTCGATGAGATTACCCTTTCTTCCGTGGTCGGCTACCGCAAACCCCATCCGAACATTTTCCGCATCGCCTGCGCGCAGGCGGATCTCGATCCTTCCGAATGCGCGTTTGTCGGGGACACGCTTTCGCGCGATGTTGTCGGCCCGCGCAAAATGGGGTTCGGGCGTGTTTTCAAAATCAATTCCTTCCTGACCCCTCAGAAAGACCTCGGCAAATTCGACGTTGCACCGGATTACCAGATCACGGACATCTACGACGTATACACCATTTTGAAGAAAGAACGGGAAATCGAGGCGACGCACTCCTGACCCTTCCCCCCGTCTCTTATCATAGCTACCTCGCATTCTGTTCCTGAAAAGGAGGCGTAAAAATGGCAAAAAAAGAGTGGAAACATCCTAAAATGACCAAAGAACGGTTTAAAAACCAGTTCAACAGCCTGATTGGGAATCCCTTCAATGTGATCGTATTCATCACGCTGATTCTGCTGTTTGTCCTGATTGTTATTCCGCTTCTGTCAATGGTGCACAACACCTTCATCGTGGCAAAATCGGAGTTGCGGAATATCCCCGGAGCCAAAGTCGGGGACTATACCCTCTGGTACTGGAAATATCTGATCGCCAGCCCGCTGACCAAGACGATCCTGTGGGTCCCGCTTCGGAACTCCCTGATCATAGGCGCGTTCGTTACCGTTATGTCGGTCCCCCTCGGCGCCCTGATGGCGTGGCTGATGGTGCGTACGGATATCCCGGGCAAAGGTCTTCTGTCCGCTCTGATCCTGATTCCGTACATGATTCCCTCCTGGTGCAAAGCGCTCTCCTGGATGACCATCTTCAGGAATCCCAGCATGGGCGGCAACGGCGTTCTGTCCAGTCTGGGCATTCCCGTTCCGAACGCGCTGGCGTCCGGCTTCATACCAATCATCATCGTCATGACGATGCACTACTACGCATTTTCGTATATCATGGCATCCGGCGCGCTTCGTTCCATCAACTCCGAGCTGGAAGAAATGGGTGAAATCCAGGGCGCTACACGAGGCCAGATTCTGAAAAGCATCACGCTTCCCCTGATCCTCCCGTCCATCCTTTCGGCGACCATCATGACCATCAGCAAGTCCGTCGGTACCTATGGCGTCGCCGCCAGACTTGGGGGAAACAATGCGGACGGAACCCCGTTCTATGTTCTTGCCACCCGTATGAAGGACTTTATCAACAGCAGCCCGAAGGGCGTCGGCTACGCAATGTCCATCCTGATGATCCTGCTTGCAGCGGGAACCATCATCGTCAACCAGAAGCTGATCGGAACGCGTAAATCCTATGCAACGATCGGGGGCAAGGGCACAAGGAGCAATCTGATTCAGCTCCGCGGAGCCAAATGGCCGATGCTGATCATCCTTTCCATCTTCCTGATCATCGCCATGGTCATGCCGGTATTCTTCCTCGTAATGGAATCTTTCCAGGTCATCCCCGGCGGCGGTTACGGTGCGAACAACCTTACGCTTTATGCCTGGATCGGTGAATTGCAGAATGCTCCGAACCCCGGTTTCGCGCAGAACGGTCTGTTCCGTAATTCGGAATTCGGGCGTGCGCTTGGAAACACGGTCAAGCTTTCGCTGATCGCTTCCCTTATCACCGCGGTATTCGGTCAGTTCTTCGGTTACATTACAACGCGCGGACGCGGCAAATGGTACGGCAATGCTGTGGAGCAGCTTATCTTTATCCCGTATCTGATGCCCGGCGTCGCGTTCTCCGCCATCTATTTCTCCATGTTCAGCCAGCCGAGGCTCGGCGGTCTGATTCCGTCTCTATACGGAACGTTTGCTCTGATCCTCCTTGTATCCATCGTCAAGCATTTCCCGTTCGCGAGCCGGTCCGGCTCCTCCAACATGATGCAGATCGCGGTGGAACTGGAAGAAGCCGCCACGATCAACGGTGCGGGATTCTGGAGAAGGATTGGAAGCATTATCATTCCTCTCGCGAAGAACGGCTTCCTTTCCGGCTTCCTCCTTTCCTTCATCAGCATTGCCAAGGAACTGGATCTGATCGCGATCCTGATGACCCCGAAGAATTATACGCTGTCGTTCCTCGCGTTCGACTACTCGAAGGAAGCCATGCCTCAGGTGGCGGATGCGATTTGTATCGTGATTATCGTATTCATCCTTGTAACCAACCGGATCGCCGATAAATTCGGCGGTAACGTAAGCAAGAGCATGTAAGCCGCTCGACTTAAGAAAGGAAAACTGTTATGAGTAAAATCGTATTAAGTCACATCGATAAATTCTACGGAGAGAACCATGTTCTCCGTGACATCAATCTTACGATCGAGGACGGCGACTTCATGACTCTGCTCGGGCCGTCCGGCTGCGGAAAAACAACGACGCTCCGTGTCGTCTCCGGTCTGGAAAAGCCCCAGAACGGCACCATGACGATTGATGACAAGCCTGTCATCGACGCGGAAAAAGCCTTTTATGAGGCACCGTCCAAGCGCGGGCTGAATCTTGTTTTCCAGAGCTATGCGCTCTGGCCGCACATGACCGTGTTCGACAACGTTGCCTTCGGTCTTAAAATCAAGAAAATGAAAAAAGCGGAAGTGGAAGAAACCGTTATGCGGTCGCTGAAGACCATGCGTATCGAAGAATACCGTGACCGTTATCCGAACGAGCTCTCCGGCGGTCAGCAGCAGCGTGTCGCCATCGCGCGCGCGATTGCTTCCAGCCCGAAACTGCTGCTTCTTGACGAGCCGCTGTCCAACCTCGACGCCCGGCTGCGTATCGACATGCGCGCAGAGCTGAAACGTCTGCACCGCGAAACCGGCACGACCATCATCTACGTCACGCACGATCAGGTCGAAGCGCTCACCATGTCCACCAAGATTGCTCTTTTCAAGGAGGGCGAGATTTCCCAGATCGATACGCCGCTCGGTCTCTACACAAACCCCATCGACCTTCAGGCGGCGGACTTTATCGGCAATCCCCGCATCAACTTCATCGATTCCAAGAGCATTTATGACGGCGAGAATCTGACAGTGGAAAGCGTGTTCGGGACCTACGTCTTCCCGAAATCCACAATGAAGCTTGACGAAGAGATCCCCGTGAACAAAGAGTTTGACACTGTTCTGGGTCTCCGTCCCGAAATGGTGGATGTCTATACGGAAGATCCCCATCATAAGAACACGGTAACCGCAAAGGTATACGCGAATCAGCCTGCCGGCAGCGAAACGCTGATTACGCTGACGGTCGGCGGTCTGGAATTCCTCGCGATTCAGGTCGGTCTTGTAGAGTACGATATGAACCAGCAGGTTTATGTTGTACTGCATCCCAGCCGCATGAACGTGTATAATAAAGATACAGGAAGACTCATCAAATTCGCCAAGACCAAACACAAGGCGGGTATCGATGACTGACAGAAGTTACTTGAGCACTTGAAGCAGAAAGGAAATCGCGCATCATGAAAAAGACAGTTGCTATTCTCTTATCCGTTCTGTTGCTTGCCTCTCTGGCCGCGTGTTCCTCCTCTTCCAATACCGGAACCGCTGCCGCACCGGTACAGCCCGATGACGCACCGAAGACAGGTGTCGAGGCAATCGATACGGTGGGCGCAGACGGAATTGACTGGAACCATATGTCAGCGGATGAGCTTTATGAGATGGCAAAAGCCGAGGGCGGCACCATTACGATCTATTCGACGACAGCCGACGCCGACACGGCGCGCAAATACATCCGCGATCTGTATCCCGATCTGAACTTTGAATACATTTCCTGCGACACCAACACCGTCAAGGATAAAATCGAGATGGAAGGCGAAAGCGGAAATGCCATGGCGGACGTTCTTATGGTCAAGGACGCATCCGGCGAGATCTACAACGAACTCGTTCTCTGGAGCATTCTGGACATCTACTATCCCGCCGACATCTGCGAGCATATTGACCCGAACCTGCTGAAATACGGCATGCCGCTGTATTCCACGTTCAACCCCTGGTTCTATAACACAAAGATGTTCCCGGACGGAGTTCCGATCGAGAGCTGGTGGGACATCGTGGAAGGTTATAACGAAGAGACCCAGTCCTTTAAGGACGCAAGCGGAAAGAGCACGCAGAAGTGGACCATCTACTCGAAGGATATCACCTCCCCCTCCTACGCAGCGCTTTGGGCTCAGCTGATAGTCGATGGCGACGCGCTGGCAGAGCAGTATAAAGCCCAGTACGGGAAAGACCTTGTATTCACGTACACAGAACACCTGAAAAACACCCCCGGTCTCATGGAGCTTCCGGAGAACAACGCAGGCGTCGAACTCTTCTGGCGTTTCTCCCAGATGCTGATCACACCTCTCGCGGACGGCGATGCCGTTGTGGAAGCCGTGAACGATTCTGTCAACGGGCCGACTCTCGGTCTCTGCTCCGCTTCCAAGCTGGACAACTCCAAACAGTCTATGGGCGAAAACGGATTTGATATCGCATGGGTGACCGGTCTGAAACCCTATACGGCTCAGAACTCCGCAGGCTATTCCTATGTGGTAACCGGCTGCGACAACCCGGCAGGCGCGCGCCTGTTTATCAACTTCATGATGGGCGGAGCGGACGGCAAGAGCGGCTGCTACCAGGTGTTCGACAAACTCGGGCACTGGTCTGTCCGCGACGACGTGACCTATCAGAAATCCGGAATCGTTTTTGAAGATGTCGGCCTGACGGCACCGGATTATGAGAAGGTCTATGCGAACTATCCGAACGTAAAGGCTTACTGGAACCTCTGGAACAGCACCAGATAATCTGTCTTTAATTCTCACGCGGCGGAATCATTCCGCCGCGTGCTGAATTGATTCACGGTGAACCGCAATGGCTAAAGAACGGTCTGCATTGCAGAGGAAAATCGATCAGTTTCTGAGAGTCCTGTTTCTGGACGAGAAAGGCGCTCCGAAAAGCGCGGTGCTCCTCTATTCTTTTCTTCTAGCGATTCTCTTCGTTCTCGTTTATCTGGCAGCCTATCTGCTGTTGCTGGACCCGCTGGAAAACCTGTTCTCCGGCGCTTCCGTTGCGGTAAGGAATATCATCCAGTACCTGCTTCCGGCGGTTGCCGGAAGCATTCCCTGCGTCGCACTGTATTATGCTTTTCCAAAGCAGAAGCAGCTTGTGCCCTACGCTTTCCTGTGGATGGTGGTTCTGCTCGTGGCGATCATGCTGTTTGAACTGCTGATGATCGACTGGTCAGACGCATGGACGGAATACCAGCTCTTCCTTGTCATCCTTGCGATCCCCCTAGCGGTTTCCATTCTTTGCGGGGGGATCCCGGTTACTTTTCTCTACCGGAAGGATATGAAGAAGAAACGCGAGGAAAAGGAAAAAGCCCCGGAACGGCCGTCCTACTATAATACCTGATTGAGATGCTGGAAGTTTATTTCTGCAACGTCGGAGACGGAGACGCCATACTGCTGACAGAACATCTTCCCGATGGCAGGGATTATAATGTGATGGTCGACGCCGGCAGGGCTTGTCTGGAACCTGCGGAAGGATCCCTGAGAAAGGAAGCTGTATACTACCTTATGAAGCGTAAGATACAGCATCTGGACCTGATGATCCTGACGCATCTCCATATCGATCATATGGGAGGCGTGCCGCGTGTTTTGAAAACCGTCCGGACGGACCGCCTGTGCGTGCTGACGGTGCCTCCGCAGAATGCGCATCCCATCCTGCCTTCGTTCCGCTCAACGGAGAAAAAAGTGAACGGGCTGATACAGGCGCTTAATCTCTACAGAGAGCTGATCGAAGAGGCGGAATCTCTTGGATGCCGCATCGAAACCGCAGCTTCCGGAACGGTGTCTCTGACGGACAGGCTGTCCATGACGACCTATCTTCCCGATCAGGGGGTGATGCGCCGTCAGAAGAATGTATTTGACGCATTGTACCTTCAAAACGAAACGGATCACGATACATGTTACCGCGCCGCGTCGGAACGGAATCTTTCCAGCCTGATGAGCCTGTTCGCCTACGCCGGCAGAAACATCCTGCTGACCGGCGACCGCTATGCGGCGGATTGGGAAAACATCCCCGTTCCCGTATGCGATATCGTGAAACTGCCGCACCACGGCGATCCCAAATCCATGACCGAACCGCTGATCAGGAAACTTTCCCCGCAGTATGCGGTGATCTCCTGTCAGAATGATCCGGCGGCAAAAAAGGACCGGCCGAACGCGGAAATCGTTTCCATGATGCAGAAATATGTCCCGCATATCCTCTGCACGGAAAACAAACCTCTTCCGGGAATGGAAGCGGCAACACACAACGGAATCCTTTTCCGGATCGAAGAAAACGGCACCATGCACTGCAGCATGGAATGAACACGGTAAATCCCGTTTGCGGACGGTATTTATAAAGAAAGGACATTGATCAATCATAAGGAGGAATACTATGAAAAAGCTAGTTTCAATCGTTCTTGCTCTGCTGATGGTCCTTGCGCTTGTTGCGTGCGCTGCCCCTGCGGCCCCCGCGCCCGCTGCAGAACCTGCAGTTGAAGAACCCGTTGCGGAAGCTCCCGCAGAAGAGCCCGCCGCGCCGGAAGAACCCGTTGAGGAACCCGCAGCGGAAGAACCCGTTGAAGAACCCGCTGCGGAAGAAGTCGCCTATGCTCCTCTTGCTCTCAATATCAAGAACAAGACCGGCGTAACCATTAACGAAGTCTATATCTATGAGCAGGGTGCGGAAGACAAGGGCAACAGCGTTGTCGAAGCCGGCTGGAAAGATAAGGACGTTGATGAAGAGAACTACGAAAAGAACATCTACATCGTCCGTAAAGCGGATGCCCCGATGGAAGTCTATGTTGTCTTCGAAGACGGCAGCAATGCGACCTGGACGCTCGCGGAGCCTCTGAAAATGTATGACAAACTGTCCATGAAGAAGGGGACCGATGTTGCGGAATGGGAGCAGGAACCCAACGATGATCCCGAAGACATAGCGAAGATGGACGAAGTCATTGCCGCAGGCAAGACCGCTGACAACTGCTATCCGGGTTATGAACTCATCGCGGTCGAGCTGAAGAACAAGACCGGCAAGAACATCAACGAGTTCTACTTCTATGAAGAGGGCGGCGATCCCAAAGCCTACAACAACCTCATCGACTACCTCTACAGCGATGACGGCGTCAAGATGGACACCTGGATGCCCGGCAAAGCGAAAGAAGGCGGCAAGTATCTGTTTGACTGCTTTATTCGTCCGCATGCCGAAAACTATATGATCGACGTTGTGTTCGATGACGGTTCTACCATCACCTACCCGATTGAAAACTGGTTTAAACCCAACGGAGACGGCAATCTGCCCAACGAGATCTCTCTGAAGAGCGCGGAAGACAAATACGACATCAAAGTCCAGTATGACGACGGCGATCCGGAACCGCTGCAGTATCTCGCTGACGCGCTTGCCAAGGGACGCATCGTAGACGGCTGGTATCCGACATACGGTGAAGCCAAGGCCGCCCCTGCCGATACGGCGGAATATCGGAACCTGGCTCTGAATATCAAGAACAAGACGGGCGTCACAATTAACGAAGTCTACATCTACGAGCAGGGCGCTGCGGACAAGGGCAACAGCGTTGTAGAGCCCGGCTGGAAGGACAAGGACGCTGACGGCGACAACTATGAAAAGAACATCTTCATCATCCGCAAGGCAGGCGCTCCGATGGAAGTCTATGTCGTATTTGAAGACGGCAGCACGGCAACCTGGACGCTGAGCGATCCTCTCAACATGTATGACAAGCTGTCCATGAAGAAAGGCACCGATGTTGCGGAATGGGAGCATGAGCCCAATGACGATCCTGAAGATATCGCGAAAATGGATGCGATCGTAGCAGCAGGCGTTCCCACAGACGGCTGGATGCCCGCCAAATAATTCCGGATCCTGACAGAATCTCGGCTTGAAAACAAAACGGAAGCGGTTTTCCCGCTTCCGTTTTTTTATCCGATCCCGGTTTGGAAGTTCATCCGTTTTTCAGATAATCCCTGACTTCATTCATCCTTCGTTCCGTCACTTCCCTGCCCGTCCTGTAAGCCCGCTCCAGTACCTCCGGGTCTTTTTCAATCCTTTTCATGCCGAGCGATCCCTCCGGCCGGATGACCAGGATCTTCCCGTCCGCTTCATCGCGGTCGATTCTGTCCATAAGCCTGTTATAACGTTCATGGCGAACGGACATCGCTTCGACGATCTTCGGATACTTCCGGTACATGATCCTAATCAGGGGCAGGTTGTTTCCCTTCTCTTTCCGGTATCCCTTCGGCTGTGTCATAACCAGTACGTTTCTGTCATACCCGAGATTCTGCATATACGCGTACGGCAGGGCTTCCACGATGCCTCCGTCAAGCAAAAGCCTTCCGCCGACGGATACGGGCGTTGACACGAGCGGCATGGATGCGGACGCTCTCAGCCATTCCATGTCGTCCCCGGTTCCGGTTTTGCAGTCACGGTAGAGAATCTCCCCGGTCCGTATATCCGTAGCTCCTGCGTAGAACGGCATCGGGTTTTCCCGGTAGGTTTTATAATCGAACAGATCCAGTTCGTCCGGCAGTTCGCGGTAGCAGAAATCCGCTCCGTAAAGATTCCCGGTTCTCAGAAGAGACCGAAAACTGCAGTAACGCGGATCCCTGCAGTATTTCTTGTTATACCGGATCGGCCGCCCGATCTGGCGCGATTTGAAGTTGCAGCCGAACACCGCTCCCGCCGATATACCTGCGGCAGCGTCAAACTCAATTCCCCGCTCCATCAGAACGTCAATCACCCCGCAAGTGAACATTCCCCGCATAGCTCCGCCTTCCATAATCAGAGCACTTTTCATTTCTCTCCCTCTCCGCTTTCCGGGCTTTCGCTCCTCCTGTGGTCCAGTACTCCGCGATCGATGCGTTCTACGGTCGCGAAAACTGCTTCAAAACAATTTCGAAGTCCTTCCTCATTCAGATTGTCAAAGGAATCCCGCCTCGTATGGTAATATCGCTCCAGCCTGTGGTTCAAACCGGTAATGCTGATCGACCGGAATCCGCCCTGCGTGAATGCCGCGCTGTCCGTCGCGCCGCCCATGGGCGGAACCCATCCCTTTCGGCAGGGAATTCCCCTCTCTCTGCAGGCAGAAACAAACACATCTCCCATCTCTTTGTCTGAAACGACCGTTCCGTTCAGATCCCGCTCGTTGACCATCAGCTGCAGAGGATCGTGGATGGTATCAAAACTGTAGATGTAAGTCGGAATGTCCCGGTAATCATCCGCATGCGCTCCGCACCATGCTTTCGCACCGCGGAGGCCAGCTTCTTCCGATCCGGTCAGGATAACGCCTATTTCGGTATGTTCAAAATGCATTCCCTGGTCCTTCAACGCCTTCATTATTGCGATTCCCATATAGCAGCCTGTCAGATTATCGTTTGCCCCGTCAACCGTATGTCTTTTGTCGGCAAGAAAAACGAGGCCGATCCAGAACGGTGCGAACAGGATCCCGAGGCGGCGTGCCTGTACGATCCAGCTTCCCGCTCCGAGTAATGCGCATATAGCCAGAATCAGATAGTAGATGACCCCGACGGTCGCGAGCACGGAATGTGCCTCAAACGCGATCCCGCCCAGATAATAGTTGACCGGCCATTCCCATGCCGCGTCTGTATGTCCGTTCAGAAAGATCCTTCTTTCTGCGATTCCTTTCGAATGTCTTACGGCGGTAACATTGACGCTGTTCCGTCTCGGAAAAAAACAGTCCACGATCTCGTGATACAGAATAAACTGAAACAGCATCAGAAGAATCGCGGCAAGAGCAAACACGATGCTGAGCCATGGGCTGCGAAACGCGAACACCATGCACAGCACATCCAGCACTGCGGAAAAATACAGATATCCGTAGAACCCGTCCGGATGTTCCTCGAAGGATTCGATTTTCACATCGTCGCATCCGCACTGTGTGCGGAGCTGCTCCGCCATGTACTCCGCCGCCTCACGTTCCCCGGCGGAACCCGGCGCACGCTTTTTCATGTCACGGCAGATGTGCGTGATCTCTTTCACCATATATGACACAGCGCTGTTCACGTCACAAGTCATTTCCGCATCCCCTGTTCCTGTCCTTCAGATTCCTTCGTTTTCCGTCCGTCATAGAAAAGAAGAGCACAGAAGGAATCTGTGCCCGCAGCATGTTGTTTCTCTGTCTCCGCAGGGCGGATCATTTATTCCCTGCGAAGCGCATCGATCGGATTCAGCTTGGCAGCCTGCGTGGCAGGAAAAGCGCCGAAGAACAGTCCCACCACGAAGGAGAACACCACGGCGAGTCCCATAACAGGCACACTGATAAAGATCGGGACCGACGAGGCCTTCGAAACGATGAAAGCCAGCGCGATTCCGACGAGAACCCCGATGATTCCGCCAAGGCAGGTCAGGATGCCGGCTTCCATCAGAAACTGCATGGAGATGACCCGTCTTTTCGCTCCGAGCGCTTTCATAAGACCGATCTCCTGCGTCCGTTCCGATACGCTGACCAGCATGATGTTCATGACACCGATGCCGCCTACAAGAAGCGAAATGGAAGCGATCCAGATCAGCTGCTTATTGGTGGCAGTCGACAGATCCTGAAGGTCTTTTGCCTTTTTCAGAATGTCGTCGCTCTTGTATTTGACGTCGCCGGTATCCTTGGTGAAACGGGCGTTCATCAGAATGGTCGCCTGGTTTCCGACATCCGTCATGTCTTCCGTCGCACTCGCGCGGATCGCGACAGACGGCGGCTCGTCATACTGGTAGATCACCGGCCATGTCTGCATCGGAAGCAGAATGTGCCCTCCCGACATGTCGGTATAGGTCTGATAGTCTTCCATGCTGTTGATCGTCGGCTGGAAGGATGTCGGTTCCGCGAATTCGCCGATGACCACAAAGGGCTCCCCTTTGATCTCGATGGTCTTCCCGACCGGGTTCTCCCCGTTGAACAGCGTTTCGGACACGTTTGAATCGATCAACGCGACTTTTCTGTTTCTCTCGAAATCATCCGGTATGAAGTTCCTCCCGGCACGGATGATATATCCGTAGACGCTCATATAATGGTCGTCGATGCCGTATATGGTCCCCATACTTAGGCCTGTCGCCCCGTGATAAACGGACTGCCAGGCATTCCTCGACATAAAGAACGAGCAGTCCACCGCGTTCGGGATCGTCATGATGGTCTCCCGGTCGCCCGGATTATAGGAAGGGATTCCTTCCGGAACGGGATTCCAGTCGTATTCCATTTCGTAATTGCCCTGATAGAGCTTTACGGTAACGACATTATTGCCCGCGCCGACCAGATTCTGTTTGATCTGCTCGTTCGTTCCCATGATCGTGGAGGAGATCGCGATGATCGAAGCGATGCCGATGATGATGCCGAGCATGGTCAGAATGCTGCGCATCTTGTGCGCCCATATGCTATCCAGCGAATCTCTTAAATACTCTCCCATGCCGCACCTCAATATACAGAACTGATCTTCACGGGAGCGCCTGCCTTCACGTCTTTACCGTACGGGAAGGCGACATAATCCTCCTGTGTCAGGGCGTGGTCCAATATTTCGACATACCCGTACATTACTTTTCCGGTTCTGACCGCAACCTGTTCCAGCTTTCCGTCCACTGCCTTGAACACGTATTTCACGCCATCGATCTCACGGACATACGCCTCATACAGATACAGCGCGTTTCCGTTCTTCTCCTCACCTTTATCAGGGGTGAACTGAATATACTGTCCGGGCTGGACCGCCACGTTGTCGCTGATCTTTATTGTGACCATGTATTCCGAGGCATTGTTGTTTCCTCCGCTGTAGGACACGGCGGAAGACGGAACGGACGCGATCTCGGATATGACCCCCGTACAGGGAAGACCGGTATCCAGAACCATGCCGCTCACTGTCTGGCCTGTAGCCAGCAGCGGCAGCGACATTTCGCTGACGCCGCAGCGGACATAGAATCCCTGGCTTCCCTTGATTGCGATCATGGTCGCGCCGTTGGAGAGTTCCGCGGGATCATTGACTGCGGAGACGACTCCGTCGATCTCCGCGCGCACGTACCCGTCCACTCCTCGCTGCTGAAGCGTTTGCACGTCAAGGCGGAGCTGTTTCAGCTCGACTTCGGCTTCGCGGATCTTTTTTGCCAGTTCCTGCGCCTTCTGCTGCTTCTGTTCCTTCGTCATTCCGCCACCGCCACCCGGGATGACGACATCGTATCCGGGATCTTCCGGCGTATAGGTAAAGGTCATTCGAACGCTGCTAGTATTCTGCTTAATTGCAATATCCGGAATAATCTTTACCGTGACTGGATTCTTTTTTTTCCGCGCTTCATCACAGTAATAATGCAAGAATTCGATTGGGATACCCTGCACAACATACTTCGGCTGCGCTTCCGATCCAATATTTTTAATCAAACTCTGATAAGTATAGGGACTGTCCTCCGTTCCTTTCCCTGTCCTCGGATCGTCAAGACTAACATTATTGACAGCACTTCCCTCAAATTCAGAAGGTGGCGCCATCTCTATGCCGCGAAATATGATTTCCAGGGTGACGTGACGCTCGTCGTCAGAGGTCTTCATATAAGTGTTGCGGACTAGATTATAATAGATTGCTTGTCCGCTAAACGCCAAAATCTTGGATTCGGATTCCTCATCCGCTAGAAGAATCGGCTGGAGGAGCCGGACGGGAGACAGCGCGATACCGTTGCGGAACAGGCCGGTGCCGGCAAGCGCCGTATGATCCGCGTCAAACTCCACATCCTGCGGAAGTGTGCTCTCATATTCTTTTTTGGCATATTTCTTATACTGTTTTTTATCCTTCTCGATCTGATAGAGCAGGGACTCGATCTTTGAGCTTTTCAGTTCCAGATCGATGGCGTCCGCCGTTGCGTCATACTGGTAGAGCGGATCACCTGCTGCCACTTTGTCCCCTTCCGACACGAACACCTCCAGAATCGTGCGGTCCTTTACATACGGCACATCCTGCCAGCTGTCCGACGCAGCGGGACCGACCATCTGGATATCGTCGCTCATCCATCCGATGCTCCAGTCTGAAACGGCTACGACCGGCACCTCCTTGCCGGGAAGGAGCTTCAGCACGGCGAACAGAATGCCGCCAGCAGCCAGCAGCCCGCCCAGGGTAAGAAGGATAATATTGGTCTTTGTTGTTGGTCTTCTCATTTGATGTCATCCTCCGTTCTGGGACGGAGATCCCTGTCTGAAATGCACCCGTCGTAAATATACTGGATCCGCGACGCGCGCTTTGCCACGCTGTATTCGTGCGTGATCATGACGATGGACACGCCGTCCCGGTTCAGAGAATCGAATATCTCCATGATCTGAAGTCCGGATTTTGAGTCCAGTGCGCCGGTCGGCTCGTCGGCCAGAAGCAGTTTCGGATTGGTGCAGATCGCTCTCGCGATCGCCACTCTCTGGCACTGGCCGCCTGACAGCTGTCTCGGATAGAAATCCATCCTGTCCTCCAGCCCGACGCGTCTCAGCGCTTCCTCCGCTATTTCACGGCGCTCCCTTCTGGGGATTCCTCTGAATGAAAGCGGAAGAGAAACGTTCTCCCACGCCTTCTGGCGCTGCAGCAGATAATAGGTCTGAAATACGAATCCGATGTATTCGTTCCGGATCCGCGCCATCTCCTCATCCGTCGCATGCGAATAATCCATCCCCTGAAGCAGATAGGTGCCGGAAGTCTGGACGTCAAGGTATCCGAGAATATTCATCAGTGTCGTCTTCCCTGATCCGGAAGGACCCATGATGGCAACATATTCGCCTTCGTCGACGTGCATGTTGATATGATGCAGGACGGGCACGGTCTGTTCGCCCTGGATATAATCCTTGCAAAGGTCTTTTATCTCAACGATCAATGTCTTTACCCCGCGATTTCCGCTTCGCCGATCAGTTCCGCCTCCGGATACTCCGCAGGAACCGCCTCATCCGAATAATCTATCATTTCTCCCTCCGGCATCGCTTCCGCGGATTCGGACGCGTATCCGGGATCCGCAGCCTTCATGCCCGCGTGGATCCCTTCGCTCGGGAAGGCGATCCTGTCAGACGGCGCCAGCCCTGCGGTGATCTCATAGGTGTCCGTTTCCTCGTCATAACTGCCGACGGATACGCTTCTTTTCTCGATCCTGTCCTTGCTGCCCGCAGCGTACACAAAGAACGCTCCGTTATCTTCCACCAGGTAGGAGGAAAGCAGCCGGATCCCCGATCCGGAACTTCCGGACCCGGAACCGAATTCAATGTACAGATGCTGGCCCATCATGAGATCCTCCGTGCTGTCCAGCGAAACATAGAAAGCATATTTGCTCGTGTTTTCGCCTGCGCTGTCAGAGTAGTATCCCTCTCTCTCGATCGGCTGCTCCGTATTCACCTTGACGATCGATCCGGACCAAGTTTTGTTCTCATCCACTCTGGACCGGAGCGTCATGGGCGTTCCGACCGACAGCTGATAGGCTCCCTGTTCGGAGATCGTGCCTTTGACCCAGAAATCGGAATTGGAAACGATGACCATGTAAGCGCCGTCATTGGAAGAAGGCATATCGCTCACGTTGTCCGAGGTCGGAGGATTGATCGCCCGCACGGTTCCGGGCGATGTTGCGCGTACGATGTTGTCGCGGATGATCGATTCCGCCTCATCCAGCGCTTTCTTCTTCTCCTTAGCGTCGTATTCCGCTTTCATGACGTTCAGCTTCGCGGTCTGCAGCTGGACATTCAGTTCCGCCTTTGCGGAGGCTTTGGCTTTTTTCAGCTGCTTCTCAAGGCCCTTGATCTCATCGTTGTAGCTCGTGATATTGTTCAGAAGCGTCTCGTAATCGATGAGAAGCTGCTGGGATGTCATCTGAAGCTTGTCGATATCATAGGAAAACAGAGGCGTTCCGATTTCCACGTCATCTCCGACTTCCACGAAGCACTGATCGACGGTCCTGTCTTCCTCCAGGCGGATCTTCACGGTATTTTTCGCTTCCACGATACCGGAATAGCGGTCGCTGAGCACAACGCCGCCGTTTCCCTCGATGATCTCCGCCACGGTCTGCACGTACGCGTAATCATCCGGACCGGTTTTTTTCAGCAGAAAGTATCCGCCTACTCCGGCGCCGATTACCAGCAGCACGATCAGTACGATCACGGCAGGATTCAGTTTTCTCGTTTTCTTTTTCTGTGTTTCCAATTTCTCTGCTCCATCAAAAAATATTGTCTCAGGCTTCCCTGCTTCTGCGGATCCGGTCAGTCGGCCCGGCCGCCGAACAGTCCCCTGAAGAAATCTTCCAGTCTGGAAAGCACGTCCGCAGCCGTAGCGTGCGGTTCCTCCGCCGCTTCCTGCTTCTGCGTTTCCTCCGGCACGGACGGATCCTCCGCCGGCGGCTCCACCTTCGGGACGTAAATGCTGTCCGTCGTATACATGAATTTCACGGAACCCGCGTCCACGGGGTCCGCGGAAAAGGCGGTGTATGCCTCCCCGAGATCCAGGATCGCGTCCTTGCGGTCCACTGTCACGGAGAGTTCATCCGTCTGTTCGTCCAGTTCCTGCAGACCGTCATTGTAGAACTTCCGCAGGCCTCTGTAAAGCGATCCCGCGCCCTTCTCCAGCTGGCCAGCACTGGATGTAAGCGTGGCAGCCCCCTTGTGAAGGGTCTCAACGCCTTTCGCCAGATCCTTGGTTCCGTCCTTCAGATCGTCCAGATCAAGAGATGGGATCGCGTCCAGAATCCCCTCCGCCGTTTTGGCGTTCCGAACCGCGTCGCCAAGGTCGGAAAGCGCTCCCGAGATCTCCGCGAGGCTCTCCGGATCAAGACTGCTCTGGATCTCCCTGAGCGCGTCGGAAATATCGTCCGCCGCGTCCCCGGCGTATTCCTTGGCAGAAGATACCGCCTGGTTGAGTCCGCTCACATCCACCGACGAAACGGCAGAATGCAGGGCGTCCGCCCCGTTTTCCAGATCCTCTATCCCGTCGGTCAGGCTTTCCATTCCTTCCGCGTATTTCTTCAGTCCCCGGTACAGGGTTTTCGCACCGTCCCGCAGATCTCCGCCGGCGTCGTTCAGGTCGTCCACGCCGGAGACGAAGTCCTCGAGATCGTCCATGCTTCCGAGGTCGTCCGCGTTCAGAAGTCCTGTTACGACAACCGCCGTGATGGACTCCATCGCGAACGATTTTGTATCCGCTTCGATCCAGAAGCTTTCGGAAAGAGAATCCTTCGCGTCGGTGTCCAGACTCTTCGCGAGTCCCGGGAAGGTGGTCCCAATCACGGTCGATGCGCCCGCGTCCGTCATCAGTTTCGCATTCTCGACGGTAACGCCCTTGAAGGAATCGTCCATCTCCATCATGGTGATCACCGTCAGCGGCGTATACAGTTCCACCTGCTTGCCCTTGACCGTGACCATGTTTTTCAGACGGTTGGCATACCCGACCGTAATGCGGACATGCCCCGCCTTGCCGGCGATCTCCTCCGGCGTCATTTCGGAACCGTCCAGAAAATACCGGACGGTCATTTCAACGGGAAGCCCTGCGGAGTCCGCCGTTCCCTGGTAGCTGACGTCTTCCCCTTCTGCCGTAAACGCCCAGCCTGATTCCGTCTGTACGGGCGTTTTGTTCTGCGTCAGGCACTTGACGTCCGTCAGCGTGCTGGCGTCCTCAATGACCTCCCTGCCGTCCGGGTTGACCAGGTATACGCTGCACAGCACCTCCCGCGGATTGCCGGAGGCGTCCGCCGTTACGTAGACTGTCTCCGTCCGATCAACGGAAACACCGTCCGCACTCTCCGCGGCAGTCGTCCGCAGCGGGGAGAGCAGAAAGACCGCTCCCATGATCAGGCAGGTGATTGTCCCAACAGAGCGCTTCATCTGAAAAGATAAACAGCAAATGTGGAGATCAGAAACAACGCTGCGAAAATGATGCAAAGAATTCTGACAGTTTTTTTCATTCCATTCCCTTTCCATTCGGTCCGGATACCGATTTCGACTATTGCTCAACATTAAATTATATCATGACTAAACGCCGATTTACAGCTTTCTACTCCGCACTCTTCAGGGATTCGACCATATTGATCCTGCGCACCTTTCTGCGCATGAGCAAATTGACGATCATGGCAAACGCCAGGGATAGAACGGCGGAATACACGTAACTGCTGGGATCCGCCTTCCGTATGAACATGACCATATCGACTTCGACGGTCGTTACCACGAACCTGTGCAGATACTTGCCGAACACCAGCCCCAGCGCCGTCCCGATCGCCGCGAGCGCGTTGTTTTCCCGGAAGACATAATCGTACATTTCCTTATCCGTAAATCCGAGCACTTTCAGAGTCGCCAGTTCTCTTCTCCGCTCCGTGATATTGATATTCGTCAGATTCAGCATCACGACGAAGGAAAGAGCTCCCGCCGCGATGATCAGGATCCCCACGACATAGTTCAGCACGCTCAGGGTGTCGTAGATATCGTGATGGATTCCTGACAGGAACGTCGTCAGATAGACCCGGCTGTCCGCAAGAAAACGGGTATTCCATTCGTCCTCGATCGCTTTCTTCGCGTCCGCGTCCGCATCCTTGTATCCGGTGACGTTCGCGTACACGCAGTTGAAAAGCGTTTCTTCTCCCGTCACGCGTTCATAACATCCGGAAGTCATGTAGATATAGTGATAGACGTAATTCTCCGCGATCCCGAGAATATCCGTCTCGTAGGTATCGTCGCCCAGTTTGAAAGACACCCTGTCTCCGACGCGCAGGTTATGATTTTCCGCTATCTTTTTGGTGATAACAGCTCCGCCGTCTTCGAGCCGGATCGGATTCCCGTCATCATCATTGAAACAGATCTGCCTTGACAGCGCTTCCGGATCGCCTGTTACGAACAGATGCATATCCGTTGTCATCTCGTCGGCGGATCCGCCGGAAACGCTCTTGTCGTAGCAGTAAGCCACATTGTACAGTTCGCTCTCCGGATCCAGCTTTTTCACAAGCGTATCGATCTCTTCCCGGGACATCGCGTCATACGTATATGCCTCGAAATCGACCTGCCAAAGCCTGTCGAACTGCGCCGGAATCATTCCGAAAATGGAATCCGAAAGACCGAATCCGGTCACAAGAAGGCCGCAGCTTCCGGCGATTCCGATCACGCACATCCAGAACCGCTTCTTGTACAGGAACATATTGCGGATCGTGACCTTGGTCGTGAATCCCAGCCTGTTCCAGATGAAACCGACGTGTTCCAGAAGAACGCGTTTCCCAGGTTTCGGAGCCTTCGGCCGCATCAGGGACGCAGGTACTTCGTGCAGCGCGGAAAACGTAACGAACGCCGCCGCCAGTGTGACGCTCCCCACGATCATGACTACGGAGAGGGCGGCGAGATCCGGCCAGTACTGCACGTGAAAATCGGGAAGGCGGAACATAATCCCGTAGGAATTGACGATGACCGTCGGGAAGATCCAGAAGCCGACCCTGGCGCCGATCAGACTGCCGGTCAGGCTTGCCAGAATCGCGTACATCAGTTCCTGCATCACAATGGAGCTCTGGGAATACCCAAGCGCCTTCAGCGTGCCGATCTCGATCCTCTGGTCCTCAACCATTCTTGTCATGGTCGTCAGCGCGACAAGCATGGCAACAAGGAGGAAGATGAGCGGGAAATAGATGCCGATCGCCTCGATCCGTTCCGTGTTTTCGGAGTAATCAAGATATCCGGGGTTGTCTTCCCTGTTCCGCACATACCAGGTTGCGTCGGTCGTATCCCCGTACGCCTCGATCCGGTCGCTTACGGTCTTGATGAGCGCCTTGTACGCATCGGAAAAGCAGTTCAGCTCTTCCGCTCCCGCGACTCGGATATCCGCCTCCGAATACCGTACGGCAAACAGTGACAGAAGCGGCAGCTTTGATCCCAGTCTGCCGATCGTGTTTCCTGAAACATACGCGAATCCGTTGCTGTCCCCGTTGCCGATCGAGCTGTGACCGCGGCTGAACTCGGAAATGTACTTCGGGGATTCCGCAAATCCGCAGATATACAGTTCTTCCCGGACGCCGTTTGCGGAAAGAATGACCTTGCCGCCCCTCTTCAGACCCGCGAGATCCTTGAGTCTCGCGTCAAGGGCGATCTCATGGTCGTCCTCCGGAAGCCTTCCTTCCGTCAGATCCGGTCTGTTCAGAGCAAAGTCATCCCCGCTGATACCGTAATCCGGTCTTACCGACCACTTTACCGCGTGCTTCTCCTGTTTCGGAAGCGGCATGGAGATCAGATGAACGTTATAGTCCGTAACCTCTCCGTCCGTTTCCCTGTGCATCATGACGTCGGAAGACAGAAGCGGGACGACCGCTTCCACGCCTTCGATCGCCTCCAGCGCTTCGAGATCGTCCTCTGATATGCCAGCGGAGGAAACAACCGTAAGGTCGGCAAGATCCGTTTTGTCCAGATACCGGTCCGCCGTCACCTGCATGTCCGGGCTGGACGCCCGAACGCCGGCAAAAAAAGCCACGCCGATCAATGAAATGAAGAATATGGAAAGAAACCGCGTCATCGTGTGCGCGATTTCCCTGAAGAGGTTGATCCACAGATACTTCGATCTCATTCGCTTACCATTCTATCTTCTCTATCGATACGGGCTCCGGATTGCGCACGCTGTCCGCGATCCTGCCGTTCTTGATGGTTACGATCCGGTCCGCCATGGGTTTCAGCGCAGCGTTATGCGTGATGATGATGACGGTCATTCCCTGCTTTCTGCAGCAGTCCTGCAGGAGTTTCAAGACCTGTTTCCCGGTCTGATAATCCAGCGCGCCTGTCGGCTCGTCGCAAAGCATCAGCTTCGGGTTCTTCGCGAGCGCGCGGGCAATGGATACGCGCTGCTGTTCGCCGCCGGACAGCTGCGCGGGAAAGTTCTTTTTGCGGTCGGCAAGGCCGACGAGTTCCAGGACCTGGTCCGGATCATACGGGCGGCTGCAGATCTGCGTAGCGAGTTCCACGTTTTCCCTGGCAGTCAGATTCTGCACGAGGTTGTAGAACTGAAACACGAACCCGACCGTTTCCCTGCGGTAGAGCGTAAGCTTCTTCTGGGAATACTTTTCAATGTGTACGCCGTCGACGATGATCTCGCCGCTGGTCGCCGTATCCATCCCGCCGAGAATGTTCAAAAGCGTGGTCTTTCCGGCACCGGAAGGCCCCACGACCACACACAGTTCCCCCTTCTCGACCGTGAAGTCGACGCCGTCAAGCGCGTTGATCGTGACCTCGCCCATACGGTACTGTTTTCTGACGTTTCTGATCTCAATATATGCCATATTCGAGTTTCTCCCTGCTGCACCATATCATACCAAAACCCGTATCCCCGTACAAGGAACGTGCGCGTTATGTTGAAAGGATTTCACATTCCCTGCACATAAAAAACAGGCGGGATCGCTCCCGCCCGTTCGTAATGATCGGTATCGCTCAGCCGGCAATGCTGGCATAGTTTTCCGGATATTTTTTAACAGAATCTTCCTTGAGCCATTCCTGGATCAGGCCGTTGTAATAGCTGGATTCATGGTTGCTGACCGCCATGCTGTCAAACTCGTCCTTGATGTCCTCGTAGGCGACCGGACCGCTCGGGACCTCGCCCATTCGCTTAATGATATGATACCCGTGCTCGGACTTGACCGCGGGGGAAACATCGCCCTCGTTCTCAAGCGCCAGCGCGGCGTTGAGGAACTCTTCCACAAAGTTCGCGCCTTCACCGATCACGTATCCTTCCGGTCTGGTGCCCATACCGGGATCTGTATTGTATTCCTCGAGCAGCGCTTCAAAGTCTTCGCCCGCCTCGATCTTCTCGAGGACCGTATTGGCCGTCTCCTCGTCCGCAACAAGGATCTGGCGGACATAGAAGAATCCTTCCGGCACATACAGCGGCATATACGTGTATCCGTAGTTGTAGAAGTTCTCCATCACAAAGTAGTAGGAAGGATCTTCCGCAAGTTCCTTCTGCTGCGTGGCCAGTTCCTCGTCGTACATCTTCTTGAGATCGTCCTCGGAAAGCTTCACTTCCGCGAGCAGCTGGTCGCGGTACTTGACGATGCGGCGGGAATCCTCCTGTTCCTGCAGGAACAGCTTCTTCATTTTGGACAGGGACTGTCCGCTCTTGGCAAGCGATTCCGCCATGATTTTGTTGGCGTACACTTCCGGCTCGTTGGATCCGGCCTGCTTCGCGTAGTCCACGAACTGCTGGAGGAATTTCTCATAATCATCGGCTGCGGCTGCTTTGGCCTCTTCCGTCTCCTCCGCAGTCAGCTGCACGCCGGCTTTTTCCGCCTGGTACGCCTGGACTGCGGTCGAAAGCTGCTGATCGAGGATGAACTCCAGGAACTCTTTCCTGCCATCCTCCGTCGTTGTGTCATAGCCGTATACGGAAGCATACTGCTGATTGTTGTCATAATTGTTTTTCAGTTCCGTTACGGTGATCGTTCTGTCGCCGACGGAAGCGGCGATTTTGCCGGAAGCGCATCCGGTGGCTGCAAGCGCCATGCACACCGCCAGTACCGCGGCGATCATGATTCTGCCAAACCGTTTCATTTATCGTTCTACCTTTCTGATCCATTCATGGAAATTACATAACCAAACTATTATACTTTTCCAGTTTCCGTCTGTCAAACATTTGACGGGAGGATTCTGAGATAGGCTGCCATTCCGCCGGTCTGGCGACCGTCTCCCCTGTAGGAATACAGCCGGTCGTCCTCCACCGTGCATACGCCCATCAGGGAGATATGCTCCGGGAGAATACCAGATTCCAGAAACTGGCTGACCGCGACCTTCCACAGATCCACGTACGCCTTTCCCGGGCGCTTCCCGGGCAGAAGGCAGTCCGCAGCAGGAAAAGCCTGCGCGAATTCCCTCCCAAGAGATTCATCCACCTCGAAGCAGTCCGCGCAGATGGACGGTCCCAGCCCCGCCACGATATCGCGCGGATCCGATCCGAATTCCTTCCGCATCTTCGCAACCGCCTCGCAGCCGATCCTCATAAACGCGCCGCGCCAGCCGGCGTGGCACAATCCGATGCTTTTGGTCTTCGGGTCCGCGAAATAGAACGCCATGCAGTCGGCGTGTCCCGTCATGAGGGTAACGGCGGGATCGTTCGTCACGAGTCCGTCGCAGTCCGGCAGCGGGGGAAGCGTATATCCTTTCCCCAGGTCGTTCCGGTCCACTCTGAGAACGGTGGTCCCGTGCTCGTACGCGTCCATGACCATGCTCTCCACCGGGATCCCTTCCGCCTCGCAGAAGATCCGATAGTTCTCCATGGTGATCTCCCTCGGTTCTTCTTCCCTCGTAAAACTGAGGTTCAGGGAGGAAAGATGCCCCGTGCTGATTCCGCCCGTACGTGCAGAAAAGCCATGAGCAAGCCATGGCATTTCAGTAAAAGCCGGTAATGTAAAACTCCCAACCCCGCTGTCGTTCTCGTGATACCCGTATCCGCGCCTGATAAGCTGCCAGGAAGAGAGGAATTCCCCTTTGTTCATCAGTTCTTTTCGTCCAGGAGACGCTGCAGTTCCGCCATGAAGGTCTGGGTGTCCTTGAATTCGCGGTAAACGGACGCGAACCGGACGTACGCGACCTCGTCGACCTTTTTCAGGTTGTTCATGACGATCTCTCCGATACTGGCGGTCGATACTTCGGATGCGAGCGTATTGTAAACGTCCCGGGTAATATCCTCCACCAGCTTGTCCTGCAGGGCGGCCGAAATAGGACGTTTTTCACAGGCCTTGCGGATCCCGCTGCGGATCTTTGCGCTGTCGAACGGCTCTCTGCGTCCGTCGCGCTTCACGACCATGATCGGGATCTCCTCGATCTTCTCATATGTCGTAAACCGTCTCCCGCATTCCAGGCATTCCCTGCGGCGCCGGATCGCGCTGTTGTCCTCTGTCGGTCTGCTGTCGATGACCTTGCTGTCAGTGCTGCCGCAATATCTGCACTTCATATCTCAGGTTCCCCTCCCGTATGGACTTCATCTTGTATACTTCTACAGAAGGAATATACCATATCTCACCCCGCAACCCGTGAAACGGGAACACAGAATTAAAACATTGTTCAAAAAGCCTTCCGCGGCAGCAAAAATGCACAGGCATAAACGCCTGTGCACAGGATGCTTTTCGGATCATCAAGCGGTGTTTATGCCGCGGGTCGTGGCTTCGCTGCCGAAGCGGGGTAACGTTTTTGACCTTACCCGACAGGGATCGCCGTGTATTCCCCTTCGTTCATCGAGTAATCCACATACGCGCCGCCGTTGACAGTATACTTTCCGGTATTTCCGCCGAACAGTCCGCCTTCCGCCACATTATACGCGAGCAGGCAGTTGTTCAGTTCCACCGAGTCCGTTCCAAGCTCCGCGTTAAACAGATTGGAACAGGAATTGAGCGCAAAATCACAGTCGCTGAAGCGGACGCCGTCGCATCCGGAAAAGAGGTTTCCGATATATCCGTCCGTTTCAAAGAAGGAGCACTTGTCAAACGCCACGTTCCTGCAGCGGTACATCTCCATATGCCCGTAAGCGCAGGAATGGATGACCGTATCCACCGCCCTGATCCCGTCGGTGTCTTCTCCGGTAATGCCGAACGTACCGCATCCGAACAGTTCGCAGGCTTTCACGAAAGCGTCCCTGCATTCGTTGAAATCAATGACTGCGCCGGTGCATTCTCCCTGCTCCGTATGTCCGGCGATAAGACCCTCGATCCGTACGTCGGAGCACCCGGTAAACTGAAGAACGATCGCGTAACGGGATTCCGCCAGCACGGTCGACAAAAGTCTGACCGTTCCGTCAGCTTCCTCGAATTCACCGCGGATGCAGAGACGGTCAACATCTTTGATCCTCAACTGGAACCCGTCCCAGGAATTCTCCCAAACGTAGTACTGCTGTACGCCTTTTCCGTAATCGGAAGCAGCCGGCAGATAATAATCGCCTGCCTTCAGAACGATTTCCGTGTCCGGCGCGATTGCCGCAAGCAGCTCGTCAACATTGGAAACGGTGACCGTATGCGCGTATACCGGCCTGTTCTCTTCCGAAAGGCTGCTGAACGCGATTGTATTCCCGGTTCCGAAGTTTCCGGAAAGGGACTCGTTCAGTTCCCGCATCATCTGCCTGTCGCGCAGCAGGTTTTCAAAACGGTCGGGATTGGCGCCGTCATCCGGATAATCCACAACCTCCTCGTCTGCGTACCAGGGCAGAGAAGCATATGCCTGATAATCCCTGAACATCAGAAGAACGTCCTCCAGCGTGGAGCCGTCGTTCGCCTGAGCGGGATCCTGACCGCTGCCGACCCGGATGGAATACTGCATGCCGCCCGCAAACCAGCGGGTCCACAGGCCGTAGCCGGTATCCACAACAGCGTAGGGATTGTTTTCCGTCAGATAAGTATCCGGCGAGGTTCCGCCGGACATATAGATTCCGGAGATGTCGCTCTGCGCGATGCCGGCGCGGATCTCGACCGGTATCCCTCCGTACGTAAAGCGGTATTCGCCGATCTTCGGCTCGCCGTTGATTACGGAGAATCCTTCATCCGCGATCTCATCGTAAACGGTCTGAACGCTTTTCAGATAGCATCCGACCATTCCGTTGATCTCTTCAACGGACCCGACCTCCACGATGGGGTTGGGCATCCCGACCGGGTCCCCGCTCAGCTCCGTATCGACCTTGGGGGTGATTTCCGAAAGGCTCTGCGGTTCGGCTGCCGCTCTGGCGCAGCCGAGGAAACAGGAGCATGCCATCAGACACGTCAGAATCATTCCAATAATCTTTTTCATGCATTAATCCCCTTTCTTCTACGGGGTTATAACACATCCGCCATCTTTTGACAACGGAATTTTCCTTTTCTTGGCAATGTTGTAACAATTGGTTTTCAATACAAAAAACCGGTCCGATGCAGCACCGGACCGGTTTAATCCCAAGATTCCGCCTATCAATACTTGCGTTTTCTGGCGGCTTCCGCCTTCTTCTTGCGTTTTACGCTCGGCTTCTCATAATGCTCACGGCGACGTACTTCTGCGAGGACGCCGGAACGGGCACATTTGCGTTTGAACCGCTTCAGAGCGCTTTCAAGGGATTCATTTTCACCAACGCGAATTTCCATTTGTTTCCCCCCTCTCTTAGGCGATTCCTTCTCTTAGGAGAAGACGCCG